>JALYHU010000242.1 GCA_030776345.1 Pseudomonadota bacterium
GGCCGTACCTCCGCTCGTGATCGGCACCAGCGAATGCGCATAGCAGCCGGTCGGCCGGTGCTATATGCTTCGGCCAGTCATCTGTGGACCGCCGACAACATATCGCATATAGATGGGGTTCCTACGCAATATTTCCGCGCGCGCGCGTACGTACGGGGCCGCCGGCGGCCTCGGGGCGCTGGCACTTTCGCTGCAATGGGCCCTTCGCCCTTGGACGGGTAACCAGCTCCCGTTTATTTTCCTTATTCCAGCGGTGGCTATGGCCGCGGCGTCGCTTGGACGCGGTCCCGCCCTGACCGTAACGGCGATCGGGGTGCTGAACACCCTGCTGTTCGGTACCTCGCTGCGCGATGTCGAGGCCCAGGGCGTCGTCGCGTTGATGGCCTATCTTTTATTGAGCGCGGCGATCGTGCTGTATGCGGGTCGCGTGCGTGTATCGAATGCGCGCGCTGCGCGTGCCGAGGAACATCTCAAGTTGGCCCAGGAGGACAGCGGCGTCGGCGTCTACGAGCTGGACTTCTTGACGAATACCGCGCTGGTGTCGCCGAGCCTGCGGCGCTTGCTCGGTCTTCCCGACGGCGACAGTTCGATTGCCCTGGACCTTTGGCTCGGCAGACTGCATCCGGACCATGTCGCCGAAACACGGCGCGTTCTCGAAGAGCGGATTGCCCGCGGTGAACTTCGTTACGAACGCGAACAACGCATCGAATTGGAAAATGGGGCGGTTCGCTGGTTGCTCTCGCGAGTCCGCATCGACCTGACCCCCGAGGGTGAACTTGCGGTGGCCCGAGGGGCTACGGTGGACATCACCGAGCGCAAGGAACTCGAGCAGCGACTGCATCATGCACAAGCGGATTTACGTCAGCAAGTCGCCGACATGGAGCGCTTGCACACGTTGAGTCAGGATCTGGTCGCGGCCGGCGACGATCTTTCGACGTCGATGCGGCTGGTACTCAACCTCGTCCTTGATTTTCACGGCTCCCGGCATGGTTTGCTCACCTTGCGCAAGCGGGACGAGCACGTTTTCAGAGTGTGCGCTCATCAGGGTCTCGATGCCGATCTGGTGCGGCGCGCCACGCTGGTGCCAAGCGATGAGGCGGACCTCGAGGAAAGCCTCGCCGTGCATCGCGCCCTTGGCCAGCGCGCAGGATTTCGCTCGTTTCACGGCACTCCGATGGTGGGCACATCCGGCGACGTGATGGGCATGATATCGGTGTTTTCGGAACCGCGTGTTTGGTCCGAGCGGGAAATGCGCCTGGATGAGGTTTGCGCGACCATGGCGGCCGCCGTCGTGGAGCGAGAGCAGGCACGCGCCGCCGCTGCCGACGAGGAGCAGCGTTTTTCAGTCGCACTCGATTCCGCCGCAGTGCCGTTCAATATTTTGGCGCCGGTCCGCGGCGCAACGGGTCAGCTGGCCGATCTGCGGTGGATGTACGTCAACCCGGCTGCCGCGCGCCTGTATGGCCGCGAGGTTTCCGATCTGATCGGCCGCTGCGTCGGTGAGATCATGCCTGAAACATGGAAGACACCCGGCTTGCTCGAGCATTATGTCGCGGTCATCGATCATGGAGAAGTCCGCCAGTTCGAGACCCAGTCGATGTATCGGCCCGATCTGTGGATGCAAGTCATCGCCTCACCTTTGCTGGGCTCGGCCGCCGTGTGGTTCGCCGATATTTCGGAGCGCAAGCGACAGGAGAAATCCCGCGAAGAATCGGATCGGCGCAAGGACGAGTTCCTGGCCACGCTTGCTCACGAGTTGCGCAATCCGCTGGCGCCGATTCGGCAAAGCATACGTATTGCGCGGGCCGCGACAGCCACCGAGGATCAAAAACGTTGGAGCCATGATGTCATCGAACGTCAAGTGCACAATATGGCGATGTTGTTGGACGACCTGCTCGACGTGTCGCGCATCAGCCGCGGCACGCTGCTGCTGCGCAAAGCGACCGTCGAACTCGCGAAAGTAGTCGAGGCGGCGATCGAGGTGGCGCGGCCGCACATCCAAGCCAAATGCCATCATCTCAACGTGGAATTGCCGCAGACGCCGGTTAGCCTCGAAATCGATTCGCTGCGCATCGCACAAGTGATCGGCAATATATTGACCAACGCTGCGAAGTATACGGATCCCGGCGGTCGGATCACGTTGCGCGCCGCTCTGGAGGGGGACGCACTCTTGATTCGGGTGGCCGACACGGGCATCGGTCTCGCCGCTGGACAAATGACCCGCTTGTTCGAGATGTTCTCCCAGGATCCCTCGGCGATCGGTCGGTCCCAGGGAGGCCTCGGAATTGGGCTGTCCCTGTCGCGCAGTCTCGTGAGATTGCACGGCGGTGACATCGAAGCGTCCAGCGCCGGTATCGGCCGAGGCAGCGAGTTCACCGTGCGTCTGCCGCTCGGAGTGGTCGGTGCGTTAAGTGATCCCAATGCGCATGCTGCGCAGAGTGCTCCGGCCTTCTCGCTGCGCCGAATTCTAATTGCCGACGACAACGTCGACGCGGCCGATAGCTTGGCCGAGCTGCTGCGGCTCGAAGGACACGAAGTCCACGTTGCCTACGATGGCGAGGAGGCCCTGGCGCACTTCCAACAGTTCCAACCCGATGCGGCGCTGTTGGACGTAGGAATGCCGAAATTGTCAGGCCTAGACGTCGCCCGCCGCATCCGCAGCCTCCCGGGCGGCAAGCATACCGTCATGGTAGCGATCACCGGCTGGGGGCAAACGCGCGATCGGCTCGACGCATTGGCGGCAGGGTTCGACCATCACGCCACGAAACCGGTCGATCCGGCTCAAATCCTCGACTTGATCAATCAAGCGGCTTCGACGCCTCGCCGCTCCTAGCGTAGCGCCTACGACGACGCAGTCAATCGCCGCGCTCCTCGCCTTGAGTCCGGCACACGGTCCGCGGCGGGGTGGAGTCGAACGCAGGCAGATTAGAATGCCAACTTGCCACTTGGTAGCAGTTGGCGTTGATCCATACGATCCAATCGCCGCCATCGGTTTTGAATCGATCGCCGGCTTGGTGTTCGCGCGGCCACCACTCGTCCCAGGAGGGTGAGACCGACATCGCGCTGCTCGGGGGTCGATCCCGACGGATCTCGAACGCCCGCAGGGCGCGATGCGCTTCAGCTGCCCAGTTCACTGCGGATCCGTGACCATCGGGCGCAGACCCGGGTCCCGGTTGCGATGTGGAGTTCAGCAAGGGCGGTGCGAGTGCGATCGCAATGTCGGTACTCACCCGTTGCGGGTGGGTGTCGTCGGCGCGCACCTTCGCAGCCTTCGCCGGAGGCAGGAATATCACTTCAACGGAACTGTCGGTCGATGCAACGGCGTTCCGGGTTCGCGATGCCGCGACCAACAGCGCGAACACGCTCACGTGGAGCGCCAGAACGACCAAAAGAATAATGGACCGTGACGCTCCCCAGGTATTCGGCTCGTCCATTCCCAAGCTGCACCCATGTAACAAACACGCGCCTGATCGTTGACCCGCAACGGCGACTAAGGTTCCACTATGCGGGTCTGCATTGGTACTCTAGCGACTTCTCCGCTCCTGGTGCAGAAATGACCCCTCGAATCGCGTCCAACTCGCATGCCTGCTCGAGCGGTATGGCCATGCGTAAAATGCGGCCAGTTGAAAGAAACGCGAGTGGAACGGTTCTGCCGTGAGCATCGCCGCCAAAACAGTCGTCATCGTCGGCGGTGGGTTCAGCGGCGCCATCTTTGGCCTCAAGCTGCACCGCAAATGCCCTCATTGGCGCATCATCATTGCGGAGCCGAAGAAAAGGCTTGGCCGCGGCGTCGCGTACGGGGCGTGCGGCCCGGAGCATCTGCTCAATGTGCCCGTGAGCCGGATGGAGATCGGTCTGAAACCGAGCTTCGGTGAATGGCTACAACCGCGCCGCGCCGCCATTGCGGAGGCGCTGGTGGAAAGCGGGCTCGACCTCTCTGCCGCGTTCGTGCCGCGCCGCCTGTTCGGCGACTACGTCGAAGAGCGGGTCAGCGAGGCGCTCGACAACAAGTCCCTGGTGGGTTTGAGCGGCGTGCGGGGCGAAGTGGTCGGCCTGCTCAAGGGCAATCGCGGCGTGCTCCTGACCGACGGGCGTGAAATCAAAGCGGACATCGTCGTGCTCGCGATGGGCAATCTACCGCCGCGCGCGCCGGGAGGTCCTGATCCGTGGGCTTACGACAGCGGGTTCTTCATCCCAGATCCTTGGGCCGTGGACGCCTTCGGCGATGTCGACCCGAACGAGCCGCTGCTCTTGATCGGCAGTGGCCTCACCGCCGTGGATGTCGCGCTGCGCCTGACCCAACAGGGCCATCGCGGTGCGCTGCTCGCCGTTTCGCGCCGCGGACTGACGCCGCGTACCCACGCCGCGGGCGGCGCATGGCCGGAATTTCTGCACGACGAGATTCCCGCTTCGCCGCTGACATTGACGAAGATCATGCGCCGGCAAATCGCCTTGGCCGCGTCGCAAAATATTGCCTGGCAACGGGTATTCGATGCCGCGCGTTCGGCAGTACCCGGCGTATGGAACGCCTGGAGCGAGTTCAACCGGCGCCAGTTTCTGCGTCATCTGCGGCCGCGCTGGGACATTCATCGGCATCGAATGGCACCGCGGGTGAGCGACGCGTACCGCAAACTGCAAAGCACCGGAGCGCTGGAAATTCTGTCGGGGCGCATCGCGGGTTACCGGCTTGCGGGCCGGCTCGTCGAGGTGACGCTGCGCTTGCGCGGCGGCGCCGAGCGAGCGTTCGCGGCGGGACATATCGTCAATTGCACGGGACCGGGCGGGGATTTCGCGAGGACCGCCATCCCGCTCATCGCCGAACTGCGTGAGCGCCGGTTGGCGGTGCCGGATGCTCTCGGCGTCGGCGTGGAAACCCGCGATTGCGCCGTCATCGACGGTGGCGGCACCGCATCGTCGTGGCTGTTCGCCTTGGGTCCGCTGACACGCCCTGCATGGTGGGAAATTACTGCAGTGCCGGAAATCAATCTACAGATCGACCGGCTCGTGGCTCAGTTGAGTAGCCCCGTGACTGCGCATCGGCTCACCGTCGAAGACTTCATGGATATGGGCGGAGGGATTTGACGTCCCGAGCGCCCGCGCAAGCGTAACTCGCGCAGCGCAGCACGGTGTCTCGCCGAGCGGCGGAGCCCCAAAAAGCGTGACGATATTCACGGTGCGAGGTCGGGGCGCGTCTGCGTCCGGCGACAGGGGATATCGGGCGCCCGGGTCCATAAACTGGGCGTAGGAGGACTCACAATGAGCGACGTCGTTGACTCACGGGGTGTCAAGCATCGAATCCTATGGGTGCTGCTCGCGTTGCTTGGCCTGGTTCTCTCGCTGCGCACTTCGGATTTGCATTCCGAATTCGGCCCGATCCCGCGAGCCGAATCGATTCCTCGATCGGAGCGTCCTCAGTTACTGGAACTGATGTGCGAAATTCCTGTCCGGGTCATCGCTCCTGAAGTCAAGGCGCTGTCGCGCGATATCGCGAGGCGTTTCCACGTGGCCGAAGCCTCCGCGTCGAGCATCACACGCGCGGCATTCTCCGCGGCTCGCATGCGCGATATCGATCCCACTCTGGTGCTCGCCGTCGCTGCGGTCGAATCGAAGTTCAAACCGCGGGCGGTCAACCAAGCTACCGGAGCGCGAGGATTGATGCAGGTGTTGCCCAAGTGGCACCAAGATAAGGTGCTCGGTGTGGGCGGCGAGCCCTCGCTGCTGCTCATCGCGCCGAATATCGATGTAGGCGCTGCGATCCTCGCCGAATATTTGAACGCCGAAGACGGCAGCGTGGAAGATGCACTCGAACGCTATTTGGGGGCTTCAGGTGCAGACCGCTACGTAAACCTGGTGCGGCGCGAGATGGCGCATTTGACCAAGGTGCTGTCGAGCAATCGTTCGCCGGCGACGGTCGCCGCCGTTGCATCGTCATCGCAAGCGACGAGTCTGCCGAGCCCGGCGGCTCGTGGAAATATGATTTACTGAGCTACGTCATCGTGGGCGGCCGCAGTCCACCACGTTGTGCCGCATCGGAGCGAGGGTGACAGTCCAATTGCGTTCGCATACCATGCGCAATCACACCGGAGCGGCTCATGAATCGGATCGTTCTCAATGACCCGCTGCGTTGGCCCGACGTTGCCGCGATTGCCGCGGACGAGGCAGCCCTGGATCTGTCCGCGGATGCAGAGTCCAGAATCGAGGCAGCCAACGCCATCGTCAGGACCTTGATTGAACGGGGCATTCGTGCGTACGGTATCAACACCGGCGTCGGCGCACTCTCGGATGTCATCATCCCTCGAGAACAGCAAGGCGCGCTGTCGCGCAAGATTCTAATGAGTCATGGTGTGGGCGTCGGTACGCCGCTCGAAGTGCCGCCAACGCGGGCGATCATGGCATCGATGGTCAACAACTTCGGCCATGGCTATTCGGGACTGCGGTTATGCGTCGTCCAGCGCATCGTCGAGCTGTTGAATGCGCACTGTTCACCCGAGGTCCCGCGCCAGGGCTCCGTGGGCTACCTCACTCACGCAGCACACATTGGCTTGGCGTTGCTCGGACAAGGTATGGCCATCCTGCAGAATGAGCGCTTGCCCGCCGGTGAAGCGCTACACCGGTTAGGGCTCGAACCTCTGAAGTTGGAGGCGAAGGAAGGGTTGTGCCTGGTGAATGGCACGCCGTGCGTTACCGGTCTGGCCTGCCTGGTTCTCGAGCGAACTCGGCGCTTGATGGATTGGGCCGACGCGATTGCGGCAATGAGCTTCGAGACGCAGCGCTGCCAGCTCGATGCCATCCACCCCATCGCCATGGCGCTGCGTGTATCGCCAGGATTGCGCCAGGTCACCACGACGCTCAACACTCTATTGTCCGGTTCGGGCATGCTGTCAGCCGCCGCGGGGCGACAGACTCAAGATGCGCTGAGCTTGAGAGCGATTCCCCAGGTCCATGGAGCCGTGCGAGATGTGTGGAGCGATGTGGCCGCCGTGGTGAATCGCGAACTTGCGAGCGTGACGGACAATCCCATCGTCGCGGGTTCCCCCGATGCACCGCAAATCTATTCGCAGGCTCATCCGGTCGGAGCCGCCATCGGGTTGGCCATGGACCAGATGAGTACCGCGGTAGCGGAGCTTGGCATGATTTCGGAGCGACGACTGGATCGCTCAATCAATCCGCTGGTCAGCGGGCTGCCCGCCTTTCTTGCGCAGGACGGGGGCACGGCCTCGGGATTCATGATCGCTCAATATACTGCCGCGTCTCTCGTCGGGGAGAATCGTCGCCTCGCTGCACCCGCGAGTCTCGACGGCGGAATCACTTCCGGATTGCAAGAGGACATGCTGTGTCACGCAACACCCGCAGCCTCGAAGGCGCTGAACATCATCGATAACGTACGAAAGATCGTCGCCATCGAGCTGTTGACGGCGTGCCAGAGCTACGATCTGAGTGGAAAGGATAGTCGCCCGGCACCGCGCACGCTTGCGCTATTTCGCGGCGTACGCGAGGTGATCGCCGCGTATGCGGATGACCGCCCGCTTGGAATGGATCTCATCGCGGCCAGCGCCTTCATCGACAGGCACACGCCCGAAGAGATCTTGTCCCGGTCGAAAGGCACGTAACGTGCGCGGCGGCTCACACGCTGCGTACGGAGCGAATCCTTTCCTGCGCTTGCGCCGCCCACCAATGGTCGACGCTCGCCGAGAGGCCCGCCAGATCGAGACCCGCGGCGGCAAGGCACGTGGCGCGCGAACCGTGTTCGATGAATCGGTCGGGGATACCGAGTTGCAGCATGGGTATGGACACGCCGGCGGCGGCGAGCGCTTCGCCGACGGCCGCACCGGCGCCGCCCATGACGGCGTTCTCTTCGATGGTGATGAACGCGCGATGCCGAGCAGCCAAGCTGATAACGAGCGCCTCATCGAGAGGTTTCACGAAGCGCATATTGACCAGCGTTGCGTCCATCCGCTCTGCGATCTTGCGGGCTGAATCGAGCAGCGTGCCGAACACGAGTATTGCCAGTCCATTGCGGCCTTCTCGCCGCACCTGCGCGCGGCCCACGGGCAGCGCCGCCATTTCAACGGCGATGGGTACGCCGGGTCCCGAGCCGCGGGGATATCGCACGGCGGAAGGCGAGGAGAGTGTGGTACCGGTGTACAGCATCTGGCGACATTCGTTCTCGTCGGCCGGCGCCATGATGACCATGTTCGGGATACAGCGCAGGAAGGTGAGGTCATAGCTGCCTTGGTGGGTGGCGCCGTCGCTGCCGACCAAGCCGGCACGGTCCAAGGCGAATACGACGGGAAGATTCTGCAATGCGACATCGTGAATGAGCTGGTCGTATGCGCGCTGCAAGAACGTCGAATAGATCGCAACGACGGGTTTGAATCCCTCGCACGCCAGACCGGCGGCGAAAGTTACCGCATGCTGTTCGGCAATCGCCACGTCGAAATATCGGTCCGGAAAGCGCTTGGAGAATTCGACCAGACCCGAGCCCTCGCGCATCGCGGGCGTGATGCCGATGATGTTGCGGTCGCGGTCGGCCATGTCGCACAGCCACTGCCCGAATATCTGCGAGTAGGTGGGGCCCGAACTGGCTTCCTTGAATATCTTGCCGCTGGCGGGATCGAACGGCCCCGGCCCATGCCACTTGATGGGGTCGGCTTCCGCCGGCGCATAGCCTTTCCCTTTGCGCGTGACCACATGCAGAAATTGCGGTCCGCGAAGCTTTTTCACATTGCTGAGTGTGGCGACGAGCGCCTTGACGTCATGGCCGTCCACCGGCCCGATGTAATTGAATCCCATCTCCTCGAATAACGTTCCGGGAAGCACCATCCCCTTGAGATGTTCTTCCGAGCGGCGCGCGAGTTCCCGCACCGTCGGCATCTGCCGCAGTACTTTCTTGCCACCTTCGCGCAAGTGCGCGTACATGCGGCCCGACAAAACGCGTGCTAGATAGTTGGACAGCGCCCCGACGTTCTCGGAAATCGACATGTCGTTGTCGTTGAGAATGATGAGCAGGTCGGCCGGCGACGTGCCGGCATGATTGAGCGCCTCGAATGCCATGCCGGCGGTCAGTGCACCGTCGCCGATGATGGCGACAGCCCGGCGGTCCTCGCCGCGCATGGCTGCTGCGATGGCCATTCCCAGTGCCGCGCTGATCGACGTGCTGGAGTGGCCCACGCCGAAGGTGTCGTATTCGCTTTCGCTGCGAGCGGGAAACGGCGCCAAACCCTTGTCCTGCTTGATCGTGTGCAACAACTCGCGCCGGCCGGTCAACACTTTGTGCGGATAGGCTTGATGTCCCACATCCCAGACCAATCTGTCATACGGCGTATTGAATACGAAGTGAAGCGCGATGGTCAGTTCGACCGTGCCTAAACCGGCGGCAAAATGACCGCCGCGCGTACTCACGCTGTGAATCAAAAATTCGCGCAGCTCCGCGGCCAACTCGACGAGCTTGGGCTGGGACAGCCGGCGTAGGTCCTCCGGTTTGTCGATGGACGCGAGGAGCGGGTAGGGGGTGGGTGCTTCTGCCATCTGCCGCAGTTTATACTGTCGCGACCCGGACCGGTAAGGACCGGCATCGGTGTAGCAGAATTGCCACATGGTTGCGGCCCGCGGGGCGCGTCGCTATAGTCGGTAGCGGGCCTACGAGCCACGAGCTTCCCGGAGCTCTAGGGTATTTCGCGCCACACCTAGCCCGACCAGATGGTGCTATCCCTCCGCATTTCCGAGATACTGTTCGCATGGATTCCGGCATTTCCGATGCAGTTTATCAAGATCAAATACTTCCGCACGTCTCGCGAACATTTGCTCTGACCATTCCACAGCTGCCGGCCGCATTACGGATTTCGGTGACGAACGCCTATCTGCTATGCCGAATCGCCGACACCATCGAGGACGAGCCGGCGCTGTCGCCCCCTGAAACGCTGGCATTCTTGCAACGGTTCAAGGCCGCACTCGCGGGCCGCGGCGACCCCCGGGTGTTGAGCCTGGATCTCGAGAAACGCCTGTCCCACCGGACGCTGGAAACAGAGCGCGAGCTGGTGGGTAACATGCAGCGGGTCATCAGCGTAACCGCGGCGTTGAGCGCCCCCCAACGCACGGCCATCCACCGCTGCGTGGAGCTCATGTGCTATGGAATGCCGCGTTTTCAATCGACCGCGAGCCTGCGTGGATTGCCACGCCTCGCGGATTTGGACGACTACTGTTACTACGTAGCGGGCGTCGTGGGCGACATGCTCACCGATCTTTTCTGCGACTATTCACCCGCTATTGCCCGGCGGCGCTCTGGATTGCAAAGTCTAGCCGTGTCGTTTGCACAGGGACTGCAAATGACGAACATCTTGAAGGACGTGTGGGAGGATCGCAGCCGTGGCGCATGCTGGCTGCCGCAGGAAGTTTTTTCCCGGCACGGCCTCGATCTGGGCGGACTGGCTCCCGAACCCCACGATCCCCGCTTTGCCGCCGGCATGCAGGAACTGGTCGCGGTCGCCCACGCGCACCTGCGCAACGCGCTCGAATACACACTGCTGATTCCGGGTAGGGAACGCGGGATCCGCCGCTTCTGTCTGTGGGCAATCGGGCTTGCCGTGCTGACATTGCAAAAAATTAATCAAAACCCACGGTTTACCGCGGGTGCTCAGGTGAAGGTTTCGCGCAGAGCGGTTGCATTGACTCGCATCTCCACCGATGTCGCCCTGCGCAATGACTGGCTGCTCCGGCGCCTGTTCGCGCACGCCGCGCGCGGGTTGCCGCTGGCGCGGATCGGCGAAACGCGCCGTCCGTATCCGGCGCACGTGATCGAACCGGCGGCCCATGCGATCGACCCGGCGCATGCGGCGGAGCCGCAGCCCGTCGAAGCTCTACCCGCGGCTGAAGGGCGCGAGTCGCGCCGCTCCTACGGGAGTTCGGCGACGTGAACCGTGCTGCCGAGAAATTGAAGGCTGCGCAGGCGTCGAACGTGACGGCGCGCGCCGATATCGTATCTCACACGCTCGCCAAAACCGCCGTGCCATCCGCTTTGGATCGCGCCGTGTCGCTAGCGCGTGATTCACTGATAGCGAGGCAAAGTGCCCAGGGCTACTGGCTGTTCGAGCTCGAAGCCGATTGCACCATTCCGGCCGAGTACATCATGATGATGCACTTCTTGGACGAGATCGACGCCTCTCTCGAAAAGAAGCTTGCCGTGTATTTGCGCGATCACCAGGGCGAACACGGCGGGTGGCCGCTGTACCACGGCGGCGACCTCAACATCAGTTGCACCGTCAAGTCCTACTACGCGCTGAAACTCGCGGGCGACGATCCCGACGCGCCGCACATGGCGCGAGCGCGTGCGGCGATACTGGAGCGCGGCGGAGCCGCCCGCGCCAACGTGTTCACTCGCATCGCGCTCGCGCTGTTCGGTCAGCTGCCCTGGCGCGGCGTTCCCTACATACCCGTGGAAATCATGTTGCTGCCGCGCTGGTTCCCGTTCCACCTGGATAAAGTGGCGTATTGGTCGCGAACCGTGATGGTGCCGCTGTTCATATTGTGCACCCGCAAACCCACGGCCAAGAATCCGCGGGACGTGCACATTCGCGAACTGTTCACGACGCCGCCGGACCAAGAGCGCCATTATTTCCGCGACGCCGTCAATCAGGGCATGATCGGCCGCGTGCTTTTGTGCGCCGATCGGCTGGGCCGCATGATCGACCCGTTGATTCCCCGCGGCATGCGCGCGCGCGCGACGCGCCGTGCGGAAGAGTGGATGCTGGAACGATTGAACGGCGAGGAAGGCCTCGGGGCAATATTCCCGGCCATGGTGAACGCCTTGGAAGTCATGGCCATACTCGGCTATCCGAACGACGATCCGCGTCGCGCCACAGCCAAGCGGGCCCTCCAGAAGTTGCTGGTGGTGGGCCCGTCCAGCGCCTATTGCCAGCCCTGTGTCTCGCCGGTATGGGACACGGCGCTCGCGAGTCTAGCCATGCAGGAGGCCGCAGATCCGGCCGCGGTGCGCGCGTCGACCCGGGCATTGGACTGGCTGCAAACCGAGCAGGTGCTCGATGGACCCGGCGACTGGCGCGTCAATCGCCCGGGACTGGCGGGCGGCGGCTGGGCTTTTCAATTCGCCAACAGTCACTACCCCGATCTGGATGACACGGCGGTCGTGGTCTGGTCCATGCATCAAGCGCACAACTCGGAGGATTACGGCGACAATATCCGTCGAGCGCTGGATTGGCTGGTCGGTATGCAGAGCAAGAACGGTGGCTTCGCCGCGTTCGACGCCGATAACACCTATTACACGCTCAACAAGATTCCATTCGCGGATCATGGGGCGCTGCTCGATCCGCCGACCAGCGACGTGACGGCCCGGGTGGTGACGGTGCTGGCCAGAATCGCCCGTCCGCAAGACGCAGAGGCGCTGGCGAGGGCCATCGAATATCTGCGTGCCGAACAAGAGAGCAACGGCGCCTGGTTTGGTCGTTGGGGAACCAACTATATTTATGGTACCTGGTCGGTGTTGACCGCCCTCGCTCACGCCGGAGTCAACGGACAGGATCCCATGGTACGAAGGGCCGTCCATTGGCTGAAGAGTGCGCAGAACGCGGATGGCGGCTGGGGCGAGAGCAACGACAGCTATGCGTGTCCGGAGACCAGGAGCGCGAGCACGCCGTATCAAACGGCATGGGCCTTGCTCGCGTTGCTGGCGGCGGGAGAGCTGAGCGCGGAGGCGGTGCGGCGGGGTATCGACTATCTGCTGCGGACACAGGAATCGGACGGCCTGTGGAGCCATCCCTCTTTCACGGCGCCGGGCTTCCCGCGCGTTTTTTATCTCAAATATCACGGCTACAGCGGCTACTTCCCTCTCTGGGCGCTTGCAGCTTTCCGCACCCTCAGCCGGCGCGGACCCACGCATTGAGCACCGTCGGCGTCGTCACGGCCCTCGCGGCCGAGGCGCGCACCTTAGGATTGCCGACCCGGCACAATGGCCTGTGTACCCTGAGTGACGGAACCTTGATAGCGATCAGTGGTATCGGCGGCGCCGCGGCCGCGGCTGCTGCCCGTGCGCTGGTCGATGCCGGCGCGACCGCGCTGGTCAGCTGGGGACTGGCCGGTGGCCTCGATCCGGCACTGCGCGCCGGGACCATTTGCTTGCCCAGCACCGTGATTTCCCGAGACGGCGAGAGGCTGGCCACCGACAGCCATTGGTGTGGGGTATTGGTCGCGGCCCTCTGCGCTCGGCGTACCGTGGTCGCAGGCACGTTGCTCACCAGCGCCGCCGCCATCGACGATATCGCCGGCAAAGCGGCCGCGTTTCGCCGTACCGGCGCTGCGGCCGTGGATATGGAAAGCCTGGATGTGGCGAAGATTGCGGCCGCTCAGGAGCTGCCCTTCATTGCGGTACGCGTCATCGTGGACACGGCCGCCGACGCGCTTCCCGCTGTGGTGTTGGCGGCCAGCAGCGAAGGTCGGGTGCAAGTCTCGCGGCTGCTACTCGGTGTCGTCCGCTCGCCGCGCGCCATCGCACCGCTGTTGCGGCTGGCCCGGCGATATCGAATAGCCATCCGAACTTTGGCGGCCGTCGCCGGCACCGGCGCGCTGGCGCCGCTCGCCCATGCGGCGGCACGCCCCACCCGACTCGCATGAAAGCGGTGGTTACCGGCGCGACCGGCTTCGTCGGTGCGGCGGTCACGAGAGCATTGGTGAGCGCAGGCTGGGAAGTGCGCGTGCTGGTTCGCACGGGCTCGAACCGCATCAATTTGCAGGGCTTGCCGCTCGACATCGCGACCGGCGATCTGACGGTCGCAGCGTCGTTACACGGTGTTTTGAGCGATTGCGACGCCCTGTTCCACGTGGCGGCGGACTACCGGCTGGGAGCAGCGGACCCCGCGCAGTTATACCGCACGAACGTCGATGGAACCCGCAATCTTTTGACCGCCGCTGCGTCCGCGGGGGTCAAGAAAATCGTCTACACGAGCAGCGTCGCGACCATGGGGATACCCGCGGACGGTTCACCGGGCGATGAACGGACGCCGGCATCGCTCGAGGCGATGATCGGCCATTACAAGCGCTCGAAGTTCCTTGCGGAGCAGGTGGTACTCGAAGCGGCGTCCGCCGGAACCCCGGCCGTCATCGTCAATCCGTCGACACCGGTAGGCCCCGGAGACATCAAGCCGACCCCCACCGGTCAACTGGTGTTGGATGCCGCCGGCGGCCGCATGCCGGCGTATGTCGACACCGGATTGAACATCGTGCACGTCGACGACGTAGCGGCCGGCCATCTGCTTGCCTTTCAGCATGGCCGTGCGGGCCAACGTTATATTCTCGGCGGCGAGGACATGACTCTGCAGCATATACTGGAGTGCATCGCGCAGCGGGTCGGCCGCGGGCCGCCGCGGTTCCGCTTGCCCTACGCGGCGGTCCTGCCGATGGCTTACGTTGCCGAGGCCGTCGCCCGAGTCACCGGCCGCACCGGCCGGATTACGCTGGAAGGCGTGCGCATGTCGCGCAAACGCATGTTCTTTTCGAGCGCAAAAGCAATGCGCGAACTCGGCTATCGATGGCGGCCTCCGGCACAGGCCTTCGACGACGCCTTACGCTGGTTCCGCGAGCGTGGCCTGCTGAATTGAGCCAATGGCGCGGGCGAGTTGCTGATACACCAGCGTGCCCCCTCCAAGCGCCTTTGGCCGCTGTACTGGTCCAACAGCTGCTGCAGCCACCCGAATCCCGGCAGTTCACACCGTGGTTCAAGATGGAATGGGAGTGGATCTGGCGCGACCATCGGGAAGCCGTGCTGGCCCTGAGTTCTCAAAATTGAGTTCCCCGCGCCCTCGGTCGCGGTAAGATACCGCATGGCTATACCACTACTGCAGATGTACCGGGTCGCCCGCTATATCGCCGGCCGCAAGTTGCGCGGCGACAAGCGCTATCCCCTGGTTCTCATGTTGGAACCTCTTTTCATGTGCAATCTTGCCTGCTCGGGATGCGGCAAGATCGATTACCCGAAGGAAATATTGCAGAAGCGGGTGAGCGTCGAGGATGCGTTGCGGGCCGTCGACGAGTGCGGTGCGCCCATGGTTTCCATCCCGGGCGGCGAGCCGCTCATCCATAAGGAGATGCCGCAGATCGTGGCGGGGATCGTCGCCCGCAAGAAATTCGTCTACCTGTGCACGAACGCGATTCTTCTGTCCAAGCATATCGACGAATACCAGCCGTCCCCGTATCTGACCTTCTCCATCCATCTGGATGGCAATCGGCAGCGGCACGACGAATCGGTGTGCCAGGAAGGGGTGTTCGACAAGGCGGTGGCCGCGATCAAACTCGCAAAGACCAAAGGTTTTCGGGTCACGGTGAATTGCACGTTGTTCAGCGGCGAGGATCCGGATGATGTGGCCGATTTCTTCGACACGGCGACGCAACTCGGGATCGAAGGCATCACCGTGTCGCCCGGATACAGCTATCATCATGCGCCGCGGCAGGACGTATTCCTCGGCCGTACCGCCAGCAAGACGCTGTTCCGCGGGATATTCAGCCGCCGCAAGAACCGTCCTGCGGGGACCTCGTGGTCGTTCAATCACTCGAGCCTGTTCCTCGATTTTCTGGCGGGCAATCAAAGCTACCAGTGCACGCCCTGGAGCAATCCGACGTATAACCTGTTCGGATGGCAGCGTCCGTGTTATCTGCTTTCGGATGAAGGCTATGCGGATACCTACAAGTCGTTGATCGACGACACGGAGTGGGAGAACTACGGCGTCGGCAAGAATCCGCGCTGCGACAATTGCATGGCCCATTGCGGCTTCGAGGGCACGGCGGTCAACGATGCTTTCAGCCATCCCATCAAGGCGCTCATGACTTCCCTACGCGGGCCTCGCGTCTCAGGACCCATGGCACCCGAGCTGCCGATTCGATACAGCGAGGCGGCGCGTTCGCGCTATGGCACGGTCGCCGCCGTGCGAGTCGACCAGGTGAAGCGCGTGCGTCGCGACACGGAAGACAGCACCATCGAGCCGCGCTGAGCCGCCGATTCGGATGGAAACGTATCGTCAGGATGCCTTCGGCGCCCAGCTCGAATCCTGGCGCGCGCGCATGGAGCATGCCTTGGCTGCTCGCTTGCCGGCACCTACCATGGTACCGGCGCGGCTGCACGAGGCCATGCGCTACAGCGTCTTGGGCGGCGGCAAACGCATTCGGCCGGCGCTGCTGTTCGCCACGGCGAGAACGCTGGGCCTGACGGAAGACCAGGTCGAAGCGGCGGCTTGCGCCATCGAATTGATCCACGTCTACTCGCTGGTACACGACGACCTTCCTGCCATGGACGATGATGATCTGCGTCGGGGACGGCCGACCTGCCACAAAGCCTTCGATGAGGCCACCGCTATCCTCGTGGGCGACGCGCTGCAACCGCTCGCTTTCCAGTTGCTCGCGCGCGATCCGGCTCTGCCGGCCTCGCCGGCCATTCGGGTGCGTCTGATCGACATGTTGAGCGAGGCCAGCGGTACCTTCGGAATGGCGGGGGGGCAGGCCATAGACCTGGCGGTGCAAGGCCAGCAGCCGAATATCGAGCAGGTCGAAGATATGCACGCCCGCAAAACCGGTGCGGTCATTCGCGCCAGCGTGCTCATGGCTGCCGAATGCGTCCCACAGTTGGATCCGCGCCAGTATGCGGGTCTCAACGATTTCGCCACGGCCATCGGGCTGGCATTCCAAATTCAGGACGATCTTCTCGACGTACTCGGCGATGTATCGATACTCGGCAAGGCGACCGGCGCGGACCGCGAGCGCGATAAACCTACCCATCCGGCCATCATCGGCATTGAAGCTTCGCAGGAGCGCGTAAATTTGCTGCACCGTCAGGCTTTGGAGGCACTCGAGTCTTTCGGAGACAGTGCCGCGCCCCTGCGCTCGTTAGCCAATTGGTTGTTGTCGAGGCGCTATTGAGTTTGCGCGAAACAGGCGAGCCTCGAATCGCGAGCGCTGAGCCTTTTCTCGCCGTAGGGTGAATACCTGATTGCGTCGGCGCACATTGCGGTGTATGCCGTTACCAGATCGGGCCGCGCCGCCTGCAAATGGCCGCGCTCGCGGCCCGTTTAGCGCAGCTTGGGCCCGGCCGGCCGTTCCTTTCGCAGCCGTCCGTTCCATTTTCCAGGCGGCACGCAGGTGGTGCATTGCAACGGCCTACAGACGCCTTATGTAAGACGTGCTGAGATCAACGCAGGGCCGCTCCAGCTCCATGGGTCGCCTGCGAGGGAAGGGATGTGGTAGTGGTTTTTTGCTGCTGTCGGTGGATGGCAACGCTTTGACACTCCTCCATGTTTGACAGAATCTGGTCTGAAGGAGGTAGGAATGCTCCGCCATGCCATCAGTCACGCGCGACTCATGCGCGAATCAACTGATCGCGTACAGACGGCTTTGATCAGCCCGGATAAAAACGAGCAGCTGATTGCTCACCGTATTCTCGAGAACCCGGCTGTTTGGTCGCAGTGGGAGAACGAGCATTCGAGCCTGATGCGCCAGCTCGCCAATTGCGGCGTGCGACGCGTTCAGATCGCCGCGCTGAAACACGCCACCTTTCGGCTGCTCCACGGCAAGGCCCTGTTTCAATATCTACGCAGCGGCGAAGTGCGGGGCCGCGAGCGGATCGAGGTCATGGCGCATTTTCGCCCGGGACGCAATTATCAGGATGCGGTGGTTGCCGAGCACAACGTCTATCTGCGCAAGGCATGCAGCTATTTCTGCGCCAACCACGTCGGAAACAAAGTGGTCGAGGATCCCTCGTTTCTCGACCCCATGCAGTATTACGAACAGCTGTATGCCGAATATTTCACCGTGTACTGCAACACGCTCATCGAGGACCCCGACAGCAGGGCAGTGTCGCAGTCGGCTTTGCTGCCCCTGCTCAAAAAGCAGCTCAACGAGTATCGCTGGGCGATACTCGATCCGCGCCGTGCACAGCCGTTCCTGCGCCGTGAGGCTGATTTACGTGCGCCCACGGGGGACACGCAGCGCTTGCCGACTCTTCAAGCGCTTCGCGCTGAATCTTCGGGGTCGAGGCGACCCCGACCATGAGCTGGCCGGAATCGGACGCCGCCCTATGCGCAGGGCCTGCTTCCCTACGCGAGGGCTTGTTTGCGTTCTTTGAGGGACGGCGGCGTCCACTGGTAAATCCAGGTTTCCGTGAGCGGCCTCCCATCCACCCGCAGATACAGCCGCAAGTCGATGGGTTCCACGCTGTCGTCGGGCTTGACGTCGAATAGCGCCCGATAACCGTTGAATTCCTCCACGAAATGGGCCGTGACGTGCTCGGTCAGGCCGCGCGACGTGGTCACCACCGCTTCCACGGGCGCATCCTTGGCCAACGCGCCGAGTTCGCCGCCGGCGAAGTCCACCGCAAAGTGCTCGGAATAATATTGCCGCTTGACGCCCACGGTCCCGCCGATACCGGTCCGCGTCGCCAGGGTCGTCGCCAACGGCGACGCATAGGGCATATGAGTACCCCAATAGAGCCGGTAGCTGAACAGCAGCTCTTGGCCCGGCTTGGGCTTTTCCAGCGGATTCCAGAAGGCCACGATGTTGTCGAAGGTCTCGTCTGCCGTGGGTATCTCGACCAGCTGCACCGCGCCCTTGCCCCACCCGCCGTTCGGACCCACCCTGGGCTCCACCCACAGGCTTGGACGCCTGTCGTAGTAGACCCCATCATCCTGGTAGTGGTCGAAATTCCGATCACGCTGCAGCAAGCCGAAGCCGCGCGGGTTGTCGTCGAAATAGGAATTTAGATGGAGCTGCGGCGGATTGATGAGCGGCCGCCAGATCCATTCGCCGCCGCCGGTCCACATCGACACCCCGTCCGAATCGTGAATCTCCGGTCGCCAATCGTTGGCGGCGCGGCGATCGTTCTCGCCGTAGAAGAACATGCTGGTGAGCGGCGCTATTCCCAAGCGCTCGATCGGTTTGCGCGGATACAGCGCCGTGTCCACGTTCATGATGAGCGTGCCGCCGGGCGAGATTTGCATGCGCAATGCACCGGCGACACTGGGCGAATCCAGCAGCGCGTACAGCGTGAGCGTTCCGGAGTCCTTCGCCGGACGCTCGAACCAAAACGAGGTGAAGCGCGGAAACTCCTCGGGGCGGGGAAACGCCGTGTCCACGGCCAATGCGCGGGCCGACAATCCATATTGCCGGGTGTCCCCCCCCACGGCGCGGAAATAGCTGGCCCCCAAAAAGGCGGCGACGTCGGCCCGCCAGTTCGTCACGAACTGGATGCGAAAACCGGCGAAGCCCGCTCGATCCTTCATCGATGCGGGATCGATACCGCTCTTCTCCCACTCGAACATGGCGGGGTCATAGACGATCTCGCGCGACTGACCATCGCTGATTTCATATAGTCGCACCGGCTGGTTGAAAGTGCGGCCGACATGGAAGAACTGAAGGCGAAATGCAGTTCCCGCATCGCCCCACAGGGAATGGTCGTTTTTAAAGCGGATGGACTGATATTGGTCGTAGCCGAGCTTCGCCATGCTCGGCGGCAGCACATCCTTCGATTCCTGGTAGACGTTGCTCGCGAGGTAGTGGGCTTGGCCCTTCAGCCAGGCGAAGTCGAATGGTTGCGGCGGACCGCTCGCGGCGAGCGATTGTCCCGCAGCGGGCGCAGCGGCCGCTTTCGATGGGTCAGCATACAGGGCGTGTCCGGCGGCGAGACTCAGGGCCGATTTCAACAGTGCACGTCGGGCGATCATCAGTTTGCATCCTCTAAATCGTGAATCCGGGGTTCTGCGCATCCGGCAGCGATGCGAGCTGGTTGAGTAAATGCACGTCGGCCGCCACCTCGACGCGTTCGATCGGGGTGAGCCACATCAACGCCTCGTCCAGCGATCGGGCATCGATCAATTTCTGCTCCGCGGTGAAGGCGTGAGGGTCCGGCTTGCCGCGTGGATCGGTGGGCCGCGGCAAGTTGCCGTCGATATGGTCTGCGCGGGCGTCGCGGTTGCGTGCCAAATAGCGCAGACCGTCTTCCGGCAATCCCTGTGCGTCCCTTACCAAGGCGTTGCGCCGCGCCACGAGAGCCGGCTGTTCGACCTCTTCGGGCGTGCGCAGCAATGCAATTTTGGACAAGACCAAGCCCAAAGAGACGCTGCCGCTGGCCCGCGACAGCGGTACGGCGAGGATCAACCCCACGAGAGCCGGCGAGACCCAAGCGAGCAGCGCCGGCGAGAGAAAATACACGATCGCCGCGGTCATGCAGCTCAAGAGCATGTGCCGCTTGTGAAATTCCCACGCGTCGGCCCACGTGGTGCTGCCGCTGTCGCGGCGCTGCGGCTTCCAGCCCGAATCGCGGCCCATGAATACTTCGAGCACGTGCCGGCTCTGCACCAGCATCAGGATGGGGGCGTATAAAGCCGACAGCACGGTTTCCAGCAGGAAACTCGCGGCTATGCCGATCACGCCGCCGCCGCCGCGCCGAATGCGGCTCGAGAACAGCGCGCGGATGAGCCCCAGCATTTTTGGAATGAGCAGCACCACCATGCTGAACCAAAACAAGGCCATCATCAGCTCGACGTCGAATCTTGGCCAAGTGGGAAAGAGCTGGAAGTCATGGTTGAAATATTCCGGCCGGATGAGGTGCGATTGCACGGCGAGCGCGAAGCCGATGCCCAACATCACCAGCCACAACGGCGAGGAGAGGTAGCTCATGATGCCGATGCCGAGGTGCAGGCGGCTCGTGAAACTCAAGCCCGCCGTGCCTATGACTTTAAGGTGCTGCAGATTGCCTTGGGCCCAACGGCGATCGCGGATGGCGACGTCGATCAGCGAGGGCGGCGATTCCTCCCAGGAACCGCCCAGGTCGGTCGTCATACGCACTTTCCACCCGCCGCGGCGCATCAGCGCGGCTTCGACGAAATCATGCGACAGGACGTGGCCGCCGAAGGGCTTGCGGCCCGGCAGCAGCGGCAGCCCGCAATTTTCCGCAAATGCCTTGATGCGAATGATTGCGTTGTGGCCCCAATAATTGCAGCTGTCGCCCGACCAAGCGGCGAGGCCGCGCGTGATTACAGGGCCGTAGACGCAGGCGGCGAATTGCTGCAGGCGGCCAAAGAAGGTTCGTGCGCCGATGAGTTGCGGCGCGGTTTGCAGGATCCCGAGCGCCGGATCCGCGTCCATGGCATGCACGAGGTCGAACAGCGTCGGCGCGTCGATCAGACTATCGGCATCAAGCACGATCATGTGCTCATAGCGGCCGCCCCAGCGCGTGACGAAGTCCTCCAAATTGCCCGACTTGCGTGCGACGTTCAGCCACCGTCGTCGGTACCAGACCGGCATGACCGACGTCAAAGACCCGCGCAAGCGATGGATCGCGGCGGTTTCCCGTATCCACGAATCCGCGTTGGTGGAATCCGACAGCACGACGATCTCGAACAGATGATGAGCCCCGATATCCTTCAGGGCCTCGGCCATGGCCCGCAGCGCGGCCGTCGTGCGCACGGGATCTTCGTTGTATATGGGCATCACCAGGGCCGTGAGAGACCCGTCGGCCAATGCAGGCGGGCCGCTGCGACCCATGGCATCGCGTCGTTTCGATGCGCTGGCAAGCACCGAGCCGGCGGCAAATGCGATCCAGCCCAGGGAGACGGAAAAAAAGAAAATCATCATTCCCTGCAGCAGCGTCATGCTCGCGAAGCGCACGACTTGCAGCATCTGATAAATCCCGTACGTCGAAACGCCCAGAGTCGTCGCGACCAGAATGAAGCGCGCGTATAACGCAGCGGCGGTCGAGGGCTGCCGAGTACGGCGCGACGGCTTGTAGCTCAGATCCTGTTGCGGCATCTCCAGCCGGGCCTCGGGCGGCATGCCGCCCGAGCCCCCGATATGCTGGTATGCAACGGCGGAGTTCAGGTGGCGGTCCATCGGTAGAGCCAGGTTTCGGTCACCGCCGTGTCGCCGCGCACGACGCGCAGCCGCAACTCGATGAGTTCGGCATCGTTCGGTTCGACCTCGAAACTGGCCCGCAATCCGTGCAGCGCGCCGTTCGATTTCAACGTGGCGTTGGATATTCTGCCGGTGGAGGCGGCGACATCGAGCCGCAGGCCGTCGATTTTTTCACCGGCACCGACGAAGTCCAATATGAATACCCGACGTTTCCCGTCGAGGCTCGCGCCGGCCCGAGTCGCAAAGACTTTGCCCATGCCCTTCGGCAGTGCGGGCTCCGCCAGCCAGGTGATGCGATATTCGAATTTAGCCGGATGATTCGCCACCAATCCATGCAGCGGGCGCCAGAAAGCCACGATGTTGTCGTTGCTCTCGCGTCCGGACGGTATCTCGACCAGCTCCACCGCGCCGGGTCCCCAGTCCCCTTTGGGTTCGACCCATGTACTGGGCCTGCGCTCGTACTGGTTTTCGAGATCCTCAAAATCGCTCTGTTGCCGGGAGCGTTGTACCAGCCCGAAGCCCTTGGGAGGCTGGGTGGTGAAGGCCGAGGTTTGCAGTTTGAGCGGGTTCGCCAGCTGTCGGAAAATCCGCTCGCCCGAGCTGGAGTCGATCATGAGGCCGTCCGAGTCGTGCACCTCCGGACGGTAGTCGTCCAGACGGCCGCGGTTGGTCTCGTCGAAGAGAAACATCGATGTGAGCGGCGCGATGCCGATGACGTGCATATCGGTACGCGGAAATATCGTAAGGTCTACGTCCATCACGGTCTCGGCGCCCGGTTGCACCGTGAAGCGGTAGGCGCCCGTGGCAGAATCGCTTTCGAGCAGGGCATAGATGACGATGGAATGCGCCCGCGGGGACGGCTTTTCCACCCAAAAATGCGTGAATGCCGGAAATTCTTCGCCCGCGGGCTCGGCCGTGTTGATGGCCAGTCCGCGTGCCGAGAGCCCGTATAGAAGATGCTGGGCGACAGCGCGGAAATATGTCGCCCCCTGGAACACTAGGAATTCGTCCCAGACGTTCTTCGAATTGATCTGGCTGCGGAGGCGAAAGCCGGAGAGAGGTAGGGAAACCTTGCTACCCAACTGCGGCAGCGCGGGGCTGATTTGAAACATGGCCGGCGTCGCCACCAGATCCTGCGCAATTCCGTTCACGACGGTCGATACCGTGACCGCCACCGTTTGCAGATTGTATCCGACCCGCAGCAGCTCGAGCCGAAAGGGGACCGGTTCCGCGCGCCAGATACCGGCATCCGGGTTGAAATGAATGCTGCGATATTGTTCCGGGCTCAGTTTGTCCAGCCCCGCGGGCAATATATTGCGCTGCGGCGTGTACGGCTTCTGGGCGCGTCGTTTTGCCTCGTCGAGCAGAGTGTCGAAAGAAAACGGGTATCCGCCGGCGGAGCCGGCCGCGCCGTTGTCGGCCGAGGACCGAGGAGCGGCCGGTGCGGCACTGGCCGCCCCGGCACGGGTTCCCGCGGCACGGGCCGCCCCCGCCCCATCGGTGGCCTTCCATGGCAGCCAGGAGGCCCCGTCCGCCGACAGGGCGACCATCGTGAGCGCCAGCATGCAATATGAATTGGTCGTTGAAACCGGCAAGGCAGCTACCCCAAGTTGGCCCGAAGGCGTGACGCGTGAGTTGTACCGGACCGACCTCAACGTCCGATCACGGGCGGCCTTTCCCGGGTTTTACGCCGTCTCCTCGCCGTACCTTGATGAAACCGGCGTGCTCTGTCAACGGGGGGCGCACGCGGCGACCGCGGCCGCGGTACGACTGTTATAGTGCGGCCGGCATGCGACAACCGGTTATTCCCGCTCCAGAGCCGCAAAGTGCCGGCGCCGTGCTCATGGTGCGCCCGGCCTGTTTTGCGTTCAACCCGCAGACGGCTGCCAGCAACGCATTCCAATCGCCAAACACGTCCCGCTTTCCAGGCGGTACGGAGGGTGGTGGCGCCCAGGAGTTCGCGCTGCGCGAATTCGACAGCGTGAGCGACAACCTGGCGCGTGCCGGTGTCGAGATCATCGTGGCAGAGGATACGGCGTCGCCGATCAAGCCCGACGCGGTGTTTCCCAACAACTGGCTGAGTTTCCATCGCGACGGCACCATGGTGCTCTATCCCATGCTCGCGCCGAACCGGCGCCTGGAGCGCCGTGAGGAATTGGTGCATCAGCTCACACGAGAAGGCGGTTACCGTACATCACGAACCGTGGATTTGAGCCATCGGGAGCACCAGGCCAAATTTCTGGAAGGTACGGGCAGTTTGGTGCTGGATCGGCCCCATCGTGTCGCGTACGCCAGTCTCTCGCCGCGCACGGATCTCGATGTGCTGGGCGAGTTTGCGCAGATCATGGACTACGATCTGGTGACGTTCGAGGCGTTCGATGCGGGAAAACCCATCTATCACACCAACGTCCTGATGGCCGTCGGGACTCGGTTCGCGGTGGTATGCGCTGAGGCCATTGCGCCGGCGGCTCCCCGTGCCGCCGTGCTCGAGAAGCTGCGTGCCTCCGCGCATGAGGTCATCGAGATATCCACGGATCAGATGAAGCGCTTTGCCGGAAATTTACTGGAACTCGCTCCGGCGTCGGGACCCGTCATCGCCCTGTCGGCTACCGCTTGGGGAAGCTTTGACCCCGCACAACGCCGAGTTCTCGAGAGGCACGGCCGGATGGTGATCGCCGACATTCCCGTCATCGAACGGTTGGGCGGCGGCGGGGTTCGATGCATGTTGGCGGAGATCCACTTGCCCAAACGCTGACGCCCGGGGAGCCGACCACAGGCTTCCGGTGTCATAATCCGCTCATGGTAGAGCTTGCAGTCAAGTCGCTGATCGCTTATTTACTGGGCACCGCGCTCGGCAGCCTGATTTTGGGGCGTCTGCGGGGCGTCGATATCCGCAGCATGGGCAGCGGCAACGCGGGGGCGACCAACGCGCTGCGCACTCAGGGGAAAGTTTTCGGCTTGGCGGTGTTGATTCTCGACATCGGGAAGGGCATGGCGGCGGTGTTGTGGGTCCCTCTTCTGAGCCTTCCCGGTGTTGTTCCCGGCGCGGATGTATCGCGCCAGTGGGTGCCTCTTGCTTGCGGCGTTGCAGTCGTTCTCGGGCACGTGTACCCGGTATGGTTCGGCTTTCGGGGTGGCAAGGGGGTAGCGACGGTCGCCGGGGTCGTCGGCGCTCTAGAGCCGCGGCTATTGGTGCCTATGGTGGTGTGCTGGCTGAGCGTGCTCCTGCTGACCGGCTATGTGGGCCTCGCCAGCATGCTGGCCGGGCTGGGGCTCATCATCGCAGCCTACTGGTTGGAGCCGGCCAACACCGCGCTTCTCGAATTCTGCGTCCTCGTCACCGCCCTCGTGGTCTATACGCATCGGGGCAACATCGCGCGCATGGCGGCGGGAACCGAACATCGGGCACGAGTATGGCTGTTTCGATCGCGCGCGGCATAGACGCGGGAAGCGCAGCCCCCCGTTCGCTGCTCGTATTGCTGGCGGACGGCCGGCTGCACTCCGGCGAGTGGTTGGCACACGAGTTGGGTGTGAGCCGCGCTGCCGTGTGGAAGGGGGTCGAGCGGCTGCGCATGCGCGGCGTCGAGGTGACAGCCGTGCCGCGACGCGGATACGCACTACCGCAGGCGGTCGAATTGCTCGCGGAAGGGCCGATACGAGCGGCAATCGCCGACGGCCGCGCGCCGCGCTTGCGCAGCCTCGATCTGCAATTCGACGTCGATTCGACCAATACCCGGCTGCTCGCCACCGCGCCGCCGCCTGCCGGGTACGCGGACGTCATGCTGAGCGAACTGCAGCATGCGGGTCGAGGGCGCCGCGGTCGTCACTGGGCCGCGCCTTTTGGCGAGAGCATCGCCCTGTCGATGGGTTGGTCATTCACCGACGTGTCGCGGGCCAACCCCGCCGTGACCCTGGCCGTCGGGGTTGCGGTGGCACGAGCGCTGGCGCGGGCCGGTGCGCGGAACGTCGGACTCAAATGGCCCAACGACGTTTGGCTGGGCGACCGGAAGGTCGGCGGCGTACTGACCGAGCTGCGCGGCAACGCCGAAGGACCCGCGCACGTCGTGATCGGGGTGGGGATCAACGTGAGCCTGGCGCCCGCGTCGCGCGTCCAAATCGAAGCATCCGGGGCCCGCGTCGCGGCAGTCGCCGATGCCTGCGAGGTACCGCCCTCGCGCAATTTCGTCGCCGGTGCCATCATCGATGAGCTTTTGAGTATGCTGGTAGAGTTCGAAGAGGCGGGGTTTGCGGCTTACCGGACGGCGTGGACGGGGCTCGACGCTCTGCGCGATCGGCCGGCGCAGGTCGTGATGGGAGAAAACGTGGTTTCCGGAGTGGCGCGCGGCGTCGATGCGCAGGGCGCATTGCGCCTGGAGCGGGAGGGCCGCATCCAGGAATTCGTATCCGGTGAGGTGAGTCTACGCGGGGTGGGGCAGATTTGACGGTCGTGAAAAGCATTGTCGTGTGCCTTGCGCTGGCGAATATGGTCTATTTCATGTGGACGCACGGCATCGCAACTTCGCAGGAAACATCGGCGCCGGCGCGCGCAGCCTCACTCAAGCTGGTTTCCGAGGCTCCCCCCAGCACTCGTCCCGCGGCGCCGGGCGGCGATGGAATCGGGGAATCGATTCCCGGCGCTTCGGCGGACCCGGGAGGAGCGCAGACGGCCGGCCTGCTGAGCAGCGTGAAACGCTGCATTACCGTCGGTCCCTTCCGCGACGTCGCGCAGGCCGCACATGCTGCCGGCACACTGCGCCGTGCCGGCTATGATCCGCGGCAGCGCGTCGTCGATGGCGAAGTTTGGGCCGGAATATGGGTCTATCTCTCCATTCCAGCCAACAACAACTCCGGCGAGCAACTGCTGGCGAAGCTCAAAGGTGCCGGGATCGATGATGCTCTCCAGATGCCGGGACCGGTCGATGGCTCGGTGATTTCGCTCGGCCTCTTCAGCGAAGAGCGCCGTGCGCAAGCACGGATCGCACAGCTGCATGCGCTGGGACTCAACCCGGGAATTGCGGATCGAAAACGCATCGGGAACGTTTATTGGGTGGACATCGATTTGAAGCCCACCGAAGGCTTGCTGAACCCCGCCGATTTGCAGGGTGAGGCGGGCCACATCACGCGGTTGGAAGTCAAGGTATGTCCCGCCGGGGCGGCGCAGCCATGAGGGCGGCAGTATCATTGAGCGGGCGCAGTATCGTTCTGCAGATCGGACGAGCCGCGGGCGCATTGCTTGGCTACGGCTGCCTCGCCGCCTTTTTGTATCTCATCGGCCTGCAGATTTACCGCTGGTTTCGCGAAGGAGAGTGGGCGCATTTCGGCGTGGTCGAGGGGCTCCGTGTTGGGCTGTCGCGCTGCTGCCTAAAGGACGGCGATACCGGCAGGCTGGCGGCACTGGTTCATTGGCTCGACGCACCGGTGGATTGGCTGGGGCTGCACAAGGTGCTCGAAATCATGCCCGCTTCGCTCGCATTGTTCGCGGCAAGTATTTTGGGAAACAGCATTTTCATCTACTGCTGCGACCGGATCCAGGAACGCGAGCGGCCTGATCTGTCTCGAACACCGTGAATACGATACGGACTCGCGTCCGTGGAGGAGAAGCCGTGAACAGTCTTAAAGCGCGATCCATCGTCGGGCTCGCCGCGTCCTTGGCGGCTGGTATGTATCTCGGCGTCAGCCTGCAAGCTCATGCGGGCGATCGGTACGACGCTGCGGTCGCCCATGCCGGGCGCAGCGCAGCCGACGCCACGCGTGACGCGCTCGATCATCCGGCGCAGATCCTGCGCCTGAGCGGCATCAAGCCGGGAATGCGGGTGGCCGATGTGCTGGCCGGCGACGGCTACTACAGCGAGCTATCGAGCTATGTGGTCGGACTCCAAGGACGGGTCCTGTCGATCAACAACGCGGCATTCGACGGCTGGAGCGATGGTGACCGCCAAGCTCGATTCGCAGGCGATCGTCTGCCGAACGTTGAGCACGAAACCGTGGATCTAAACGACATGCACCTTGCACCCAAAAGCCTGGACGCGGTGCTGCTCATCAAGGTGTACCACGATTTGTACTGGGTGGATCCCGAGGGAAAATGGCCCAGGATCGATGCGAGTCGCGTGTTGGCGCAATTGGCGGACGCTCTGAAGCCCGGTGGCGTGCTGCTGATCGTGGACCATTCGGCGAAGGCCGGCCGCGGCGCAGCGGACGCGTCCGCGTTGCACCGTATCGATGAAGGCTACGCGGCCAAGGATTTCGAGTCCCATGGGCTCAAGAAGGTTGCCGAAAGCGACGTGTTGAGAAGGCCGGACGATGCGCGCGATCAGATCAGCTACAAGGGCCCGATGTTGGGAAAGACGGATCGCTTCGTTTTGGTTTTTCGCAAGCCGGGGTGAGGCGAGCGGCGGTCTCGAAGAACGGTGCCATTGCAAGGCACGGTGCGCACCAGGGCGCCCAAAAATCGACGATCATTTCGGTTCGGCCACCAGGATGACAAAGGAGTTCGGCACGATGTTAGGGCGCGGGTGAGGCTGATCCGGGGTCGGCGCAGGTGTATCTCCCAAACGCGCAGCCGCAAGGTAAATCTTGTGCATCGCTGGATCGAGTGCCATGGTGCGCGCGCTCTTTTGAGTCTGCACCGTCGCGATCACGCGGTATTGGTCCGGCGTTTCCTGGTGGATCACGGTCAGAGTCCCATCGGCGCCGTTCGAACTGAATGCAAATCCGAGATCGGCGTCAAATGCAGCGGCGTCCGGTCCGTCGCCGATCGCCACGCGAGCAATCTGTCGGCCCGACACCGCATCGGTGACCACCATGAGCTGGTTGGCGCACACGGAGAACAGGCGGTGGTTGGCGGCATCGATGGCAAGTCCGGTGGGATTCGCGCAGCCCGGTAAAGTCCAGGTCGCCTTGATCTTGAGGGATCTCGCGTCCACGGCCACGAGCTTGCCGACTTCGGTTTCGACGTTCACGAACACGGTTCCCGCCGCATCGGTCACCATGAATTCGGGCGGGCCCGGCAGCGCAATACTGGCGAGGACTTGCAAACTCGTTGGGTCGAGCACGCTGATGTCATTGCTGGCCCCGTCCCCGGTAAACACGTGTTGCGCCCGCGGCTCGTACAAAATGGCATCCGGGTTCTTGCCCGATACGGGCGCCTCCTGGATGAGGCGCAGCGTATCGAGTTCGAAAGCGGTGACCGTGTTGGCGCGGCCATTGCTGGTGTAACCGCGTTTCAGTTCAGGGGCAAACGCGATGCCGTGAACACCCGCCGTATTGGGAAGAGTGGCAGCCCGTCGGCCGGTGGACGTCTCGACCACATCGACGCGATCCCCGCGGCTCACGAAGAGTCTTGCGCCGCTGGGCTCGAGCGCCAGATAATCCCAGCCGCCGATACCTCCCAGCGGCCAGATCGTCGAGATGCCATAGTCCGCGCTCGGCAGAGGCGAATCGTTCGCCCGCGCGGGACTCGCGTTCCCCGATTGCAGGACCGCGCCGAGCAGGATGATCAAAAGAGGCCGCGACATTCCGGATCTCGACATTGAAGGACAGGCCAGTCTACCCGGTATGGCATCGACAAAAAAACCTCGCAGGAAACCGTGGAGGATTTCCTACAACGTCTGAGGGGGTTGGCCGACAGGCGCCTTGGGCCGCAGGGAAATCGACACATTCCCGCTGCCTTATAATTACGGCCATGAAAATAAATTTCCGCGCGTCGGCCGCAGCGGCTGCGTTGCTCGTGATGGCCGCTTGCAGCAATCACGGCGCCGGTTCCGACACGCCGTCCACGCCGCAGCGCGGGGCATTGCTGCAATCGCCCGTGCAGAAAACTGCCTCCTACTCGCCAACGGCGCTGCTCGGTTTGTTGGGCAGCAACAACCTCGGACAGACACTGCTGCTGTCGTTGTACTCGCCGGTGTGCACCATCGAGGTCTACCACATCGAGTACCAGACGGTCGACCTCGCAGGGACTTTGACGCCTGGTTCGGGTGCTCTCATGGTACCGAACGGTCTGAATGCTTCCTGCCGGGGCGGACGCCCGATCGTCCTCTACGCTCATGCCACGGCGACAAACCGCAGTTACAACATTGCCGATCTGACGGCGAGCGGCCACGACGAGGGTTTGCTGATGGCCGCCGTATTCGCTGCCGCAGGCTACATCGTGGTCGCACCCAACTACGTGGGATACGACACGTCCACGCTGGGATATCACCCGTATTTGAACGCCGATCAACAGTCGAAAGACATGATCGACGCGCTGACGGCGGCGCGCAGCGCACTGCCCACGTCCGACGCGCTGCTCACCACCGACGGCGGCAAGCTGTTCGTCACCGGCTATTCGCAGGGTGGTTTCGTGGCCGTCGCAACCCACCGCGCCATGCAGGCCGCGGGCATGGTGGTTACGGCCGCCGCGCCCATGTCCGGGCCGTATGCACTGTCGGCATTCGGCGATGCCGTGTTCGAGGGCGAAGTAAACATGGGTGCGCCGATCGATCTCACGCTGCTGATTTCCGGCTATCAGCATGCATACGGCAACATGTACACGAACACGACCGATGTGTTTTCGCCGATGTATGCCACCGGTATCGATTCGCTCTTGCCGAGCGCCACAGCCCTCGGTGTCCTGGAGAGCGAAGGAAAAATTCCATCGAGCGTGCTGTTCGACAGCACGCCGCCCGCGTCATCGTATGCCGCTTACACGCCGGCCACCGCACCGGCGAATCTGGCCGCCGTCTTCGCAGCCGGTTTCGGCGCCAATCCGCTGGTGACCAACAGCTATCGAGCAAGCTACTTACAGGACGCATTGGCCAATCCGGACGGCGGCTTCCCCATGGCGACCGATGGGCTGCCTCCTGCGAAGCCCGCCAACACCTTGCGGCAGGCCTTCAAGACCAACGATCTACGAACATGGGCTCCGACCGTGCCCGTCTTGTTGTGCGGCGGCGATTCGGATCCGACGGTGTTCTATTTCAATACGCAACTGCTGCAGGCTTATTGGGCCGCCACGGCACCGGCCGCCCACGTGACGGTTCTCGATATCGATTCCGCCACGACTCCCAACGATCCTTACAGCGCATTGAAAACCGGATTCACCGCGGCGAAGGATGCCCTCATTGCTTCCGCCGTGGCGGGCGGTGCGACCGACGGAGGGTTGAGCGCCGTGCTCAGCCACTATCACGCCGCACTGGTGCCGCCGTTCTGCCTGAGCGCCGCGAAGTCGTTCTTCGACGGCCACTAGGGCCGCGACTTCGCGCCGAGCCGCGACGATACCGAGATGCGCGCCGCTCCGGTATCATCGCTGCATGCCGCACGACGTTCTCGGTAATCCCGTTGCCGCCATGCGCGATACGACCTTGCGTGCCGTCGACGATTTCATCGAAGGATATCTTGCTTACGAAACGCGCGCGGAGGGCATCCTGCCCGCAGCCGCCGCGGAGCCCCAGAACTGCCTGGCGAACGTCTACGCGGGGCTGCTGTGGATGTTCCTCGAGGCGCCGGCCGCACCCGCGCATGCGGCGCGGTACCTCGAAGCGGCGGAACGAGCAGCACCCGATGCGACGCCGCGCGAACGGTTGAACACGGCCATGTTGCGCAGCTGGGTCGCGGATGATTTGCCCGAGACGCTGAGCCTTTGCGAACGGATCTCCGATGAATATCCGCGGGATCTCGTGGTCGTCAAGACTCATCAGTATTTCGAGTTCAATCGCGGCAATTCACCGGAAATGCTGCGCGTGGCATTGAAGGTCTTGGCGCGTAACGCCGACACCCCGTACGCGCATGGCATGGCGGCCTTCGCCTACGAACAGTGCCACTTGTTGGACGAGGCCGAGGCGGCAGCGCGTACCGCGCTCGATTTGCGCCGCAAGGAGCCGTGGGCGCAGCACGCGCTCGCGCACGTCATGTTGACCCGTGGGCGGATCGACGAGGGAGCAAGGCTCCTCGAATCAATGGAGGACACCTGGACGGGGCTCAATTCGTTCATGAGCACTCATATTTGGTGGCACTTGGCGCTGTTCTATCTTAGCCAGGGTCGCGACAAGCGGGTGCTCGAGATCTACGACCGCCATTGCTGGGCCATCGCCAAGGATTATTCGCAGGACCAGATCGGCGCCGTGTCACTGTTGGCGCGCATGGAACTTGCCGGCATCGATGTAGGCAACCGCTGGCAGGAGCTCGGTGAGCATTTGGCGTCCAGAGAGCACGATACCGTGCTGCCATTCTTGACCATGCAATACCTCTACGGCCTTGCCCGCGCCGGGCGAGTGGAAGCCGAGACGCTGCTGCGCGCAGTCCGGCGTGCCGCCGATGGCGCACCCTTGTTCGCGCGTGAAGTGTGGCGGGATGTCGCGCTGCCCGCATGCGCAGGGCTGTACGCCTATGCGCAGGGACGGTGCGACGATGCGTGGCGGCATTTGAGCGCGGCCCTGCCGCGACTGATCGAAGCGGGCGGCAGCCATGCGCAGCGCGATCTGTTCGAGCAAATTCTAGTCGATGCGGCGATCAAGAGCGGGCGGTCCACCGGGGCGCAGCAGATGCTGGAGCTGCGGCGGACCTCCGACCCCGACGGGGTGCCGGTCAATTCTGCGCTGGCCGGCGTTTACGGCAAACTCGGGCTTCTCGATCTGGCCGATCAGGCCCGGGTACGCGCAGCATTGACTCGCTCCCGCCATCTCGATTGACAGCACCCGTGCGTGCCGATGGCGCAGGCTGCGCGCCTGCGCAGTGCACGGCGAGGCTACGATATGCGCACGTCCCGGGAGTGATATACCGCCCGGGCGATGGCGCGGGCCATGCAATCCGCGGCCGCTGAACCGATGCGGCCCACGTGGGCGGCGCGCCGCTGGGTGGCGTCGAGCGCGACGGCGCCGCTCGCAAGCGCAAACACGGTATCGCCGTCGAACGGGGTATGCGCAGGGCGCACCGCCCGCGCGATGCCATCTTGCGCCATCATCGACACGCGTTTGCATTCCCCGGTAGTCAGCGCAGCGCTGCAGGCCACGACGCCCAATGTCGTATTGGCGCCGGCCTCCAGCCTCCCCAATCCCAGCAGCCGGGATTCGTCGGGCGCGGGATCGCCCATGTCCCGGTGCCCCATGCGCAGCGGCACGGGCGGTTCGGCGCCGCCGAATTCGGCGTCCAATTCGAATGCCCACGCCCAGTAAGTCGTTCCATCGGGCATCAGTGCCGAGCCGACCGAGTTCAACGCGACCAGGGCGCCGACCACCAGCCCGAGTCCAAGATCGATGGATGCGGAACCGATACCGCCCTTTCGCAGACCGGCCATGGCGCCGCGTCCCGCACCGACCGACCCCAGTGAAAAATCGGCGCCGGCGTCCTGCAATGCGCGCATGCCGAGATGCCGATAGGGCGGATCGACGCCCCACGCTTTGTCGCCGCCGTTGCCCAAATCATGCAGTACCGCTGCGGGGACGATGGGAATCGCAGGTGATCCTGCTCGCAGCGACAATCCGATGCCGCGCGCCGACAGCGCCGCGGTCACGCCGTCGGCGGCAGCGAGGCCGAACACCGACCCTCCCGCCAAGACGATGGCATGGGCGCGACCGACGAGATTTTCCGGTGCAAGCGCTTCGGTCTCCCGCGTCCCCGGGCCGCCGCCGCGCACGTCGACCCCTGCGGCCCAATCGCCGGCGCACGCGAGCACGGTCACCCCGGACATCGCTCTCTCGTCGGTCGCATGGCCCACCGCAAGACCCGCTATATCCGTGATGAGATTTCGGGGGCCGGGACAAAACATCGATACCTACACGGGCTGCGCCGCAATGACGGCCAGCCCCTGCAATACCAGGTCCGGTACTATTTCACCGTGCGAGCGCATGATCCCGGTGATCATGCCGGCATCGCCGCCGGTGATGAACAACCGTGGCTTCGCGCCGGTGCTTTGCGCGATAACCTCGGCCGCGCGATCGGCCATGCCCGCCAACGCGAACACGGCGCCGCGCGACACTGCACCGATGGTGTTGTTCGCTAAAATACCGGCCAAGGAGGGTGTACTGTGTTCGGCCGACTTGGCGATATCGCTGGTCTTGCTCATGAGCGCTTCGCGCATCATGTGAATGCCCGGAGCGATCAGGCCTCCAAGGTGTTGTCCATTGGCATCGACACTGTCCACCTTGACCGCGGTGCCCGCGTCGACCACGCACAGCGCCGAACGGGCCAAGGTCCAGGCGCCTATCAACCCCAGCCATCGATCCGCGCCCAACAGGGACGGATCCAGGTAGCCGTTCGTCAGTCCATGGTACTCCTGCCCGGCAGTGACGAATTCAGCATCGACGTGAAACATCTTTTTCGACAGTTGCGAGAGTGTTTTCGCCATCGCCGGGCCGGCGACATTGGATACGAGGACGCGGGCCGGTCTTTGGCCGGACTCGAACAATGCGGCGGTCCAAATGCCGGGTTTTGCCTCCCGGTGGACGATGGCCTGTTGGTCGGACAGGCCCGTACTCGTCAGCCAAGCCCATTTCAGGCGCGTGTTGCCCACGTCGATGACCAGAATCATTCTAATCCGTATCCTGCTCGAGCAGGCGATGGCCATAAAGCGCGCAAGGATAGCATCCTCAGCGAGCGCGAGCCGGATCGGCCGCGCCCGCCACGGGCGCCTCTCCCTCAACCACATGGGCCAACGCTTCGGTCACGCGCTCATCGATTTCCGCGGCGTGCTGCAGATGGACGGGGTAGCGCACGTGCGCTTCCACACCGCCCGCAGAGAAGTGCAGTTGCACCGTAGGTAAGGCATCGCCGGCCGAATTCGACAGAGTGGTCCGTGCAATTTCCTTCGTCTGCCTGAGGATTTCGGCGCGGTAGTCCTGCAGAGCGTCGGTCACGGCCGCGAGCAGCTTTTCCTTGACTGCCGCATAATTGGCGCCCGGCGGAAGCGTCAAGCTGACTTCACGCCACGCGAAATTGACCCCGGGTATCTGTTTGAACAGGCCGCTCGATACTTGAAAGACCACCGAATTCGCAAAGGCAACCACCCTTCCGGTCGGCCCCATGGCGCCTTTCGCGCCGAGTTCCATCAAATACATCCTCACCAACCCCAAATCGATGACTTCGCCGGCAACCTCGCCGATCTGTATCCGGTCGCCGACGCGGATGCCATATTTACCGATGAGGAAGAAATAGCCGACGATGGACACGAGGACACTCTGCATCGCAACCGCGATACCCGCCGTAATCAAACCGGCGAAAGTGACGATGGAGCCCAATTCACTTGCAAATGAGATGCCGATCACGACGACCACCAACGACCAGAGAGCGATCCGGCGCAGCAGCAGCATTTGGTAGCGGCGCCGCGAATCTTGGATGTAGCGCAATACCATCCGCCGCCACAATTCGGCAGCGCCGAAGACCAATGCCAATGCGAGCAATACGATGCCGACGCGAATGCCGAGCGCTTTGAGCGTGTCTCGATACTGGGTCTGGACCGCGTTGTGCCAGGTGGCCAAGTTGCGTCGGTATTGGCTGAGGAGAATACCTTCCCGGCCCAACGGGATGAGCAATGCCGAGGCTTGTTTGAATTGTTCCGCGAGCGCGTTCAGCCGAGCACGAACGTCGTTCAGGGTGGTGCTGTCGGCCGAGTCGGCCTGAGCGGCCAATGCGTCGCCGCGCGAGGAGAGGGCCTTGATCTGATTGAGGAGCGGTGCGCGGATCTGCGTCAGCGTCGCTTGCAGCAACGCAATTCGTCGATCGATGGATCTGATGGTAGACGCCTTTTGCGACGTCCGGAAGGCATCGGACGCCAGGTCCCACAGACCAAAGCGCCCGACCGTTGCGGGACTGCTCACCGGGCCCAGCACGTTCTGGGCCCCCGCGGCAGGCGCGGCGATTGCCGCCGCAGGGCTCGGCACCGCGCTAGCGGCGCCGGCCGTGGGTATGGCCACCGCCATCGCATCGATCTGCGCCTTGAGTGCACCGGCGCCCGAACCGTCCGCACCGGCGACGAATTCGGACATGCTGCCAAGGATGTTTTTCTTGGTGTTGATGAGTTCGAGTTCGCCCTCCAGCTCGTTGATCCTGGCCTGCAGATCGATCCGCGATTTCTTCGAGCCGACGCTCGTTTCGCGCCGCAGGGCATCGAGTTCCGACTCCACCGAGCGGCCCTGCGCCTCGAGTTTATCCTGCAATTGGGCCAGCGCTTGCGATGAAATGCCCGCATCGTCGCCGGTCGCGCGCTGCGTGGGGGCGTCCTTGCCGAGCAGGTCGGCGTCAGCGCGCGCGATATCGAAGGCCAACGCCATGACTTTGTTTGCGGTCTGGCGGTTCTCGTAGAGGATCAGCAAGTCGCTCGGCTCATTGGCAATTTGCTGCTGTACGCCCAGTGTGCGGTAACAATCGACGGTTTCGTCCAGCACCTGGATCACTTGGGCCGCGGACATGGGCGGCACCAGCGGTGGAACGGCGGGGGCCGGCAGATTGGCCGGTCCCCGGCTCGGCGTTGCGGGAGTCGACGGTGCCGAGGTGGGGGGGGCGGCCGTGCCGGCGGCCAAACCGGCATGACATAATCCAAAGAACGCCAGGACGGCACACACCCCAGCTTTTTTCGAGCCCTGCGTGAACATGGCAGGATGCTACATGAAGGTTCGCGGCAACGACATGACGCGCGGCCTTCGGAATTTTCCTACACCCGTCGGTGAAGGGGTCCGAGTGAATAGCGCGCGCTGCATTCGTAGTATGGACTCGGTTCGTATCAGCGCCCCGCGTTCGCCCCTGCCGACCGGTGAGACGTTGGCGCTTCGGAGCCATCCCGAAGGCGCCGCTCGTAGGCACGCGGCCATCGACGTGACGAGTTTCGGATGGGCGGTGAGGCGGGTAGGAGCATTACAACAAGATGAGCCACACGAACGGCAAAGCGCTGAGCGGAATTTCGGGACTCGATAACGTGCTGGAGGGCGGGTTTTCCCGCGGACACCTGTTCCTGTTGGAAGGCGAGCCCGGCGCCGGCAAAACCACGGTGGGATTGCAATTTCTACTGACCGGTGCGCTCGCCGGGGAACGTTGCCTCTATATCACGTTATCGGAAACCGAGAAGGAGCTGCGCCAGGGAGCGGCGTCCCACCGCTGGACTCTCGGTGACCAGATCAAGGTGTGCGAGGTTCTGCCGCCCGAGAGCCTGCTCGCCGGGGAGCAGCAACAGAGTTTGCTGTACGCGTCGGATCTGGAACTGGGCGAGACCACGAAGCAAATATTCGAAATAGTCAGCCGCGAAAACCCGAGCCGCATGGTCATCGACAGTCTATCCGAGATCCGTTTGCTCGCCCAGAGTTCGCTGCGCTATCGACGGCAGATCTTGATCATCAAACATTACTTCGCGCGATTGGGTGTCACCGTGCTGATGCTCGACGATCTGACCTCCGATGCGACGGACAAGACGGTGCACAGCATCGCCCACGGGGTCATACGGCTCGAGCAGAATGCACCCGCTTACGGTGCCGAACGACGACGGATGCGCGTCATCAAGTATCGCGGGCAAAAGTACCGCGGCGGCTATCATGACTTCATCATCAGCACGGGCGGCATCCAGGTGTTTCCGCGCCTCGTTGCCGCCGAGCATCGCCGGCGCGCTCCGCGCACCCAGTTTTCGACCGGGATCACGGCGTTCGATTCTCTGTTGGGAGGCGGTGTCGACTCCGGGTCGAGCACGCTGATCCTGGGTCCCGCGGGCACCGGCAAATCGCTCGTTGCCATTACCTTTGCAATGGCCGCGGTGGCGCGCGGCGAGCGGGCCGCGTTGTTCGTGTTCGAAGAAGAATTGGGACTACTGTTCGACCGCATGAAGGGGTTGAATATAAACCTCGAAACTGCGCGCGAGGCCGGCCGGCTGATCATCGAACAAATCGATGCCGCCGAGCTCACGGCCGGCGAGTTCTCTCACCGTGTCCGCCGCATCGTCGATGGCAACGATTTGAAGACCGTCGTGATCGACAGCCTCAACGGCTATCAAGCCGCGATGCCGGAGGAGAGGTCGGTGGTCCTGCACATTCACGAGCTGCTCCAGTATCTCAATCGCCGCGGCGCGGCGACTTTCATGACGGTCGCGCAACACGGCTTGGTCGGGGGCGACCTGCAGGCGCCCATCGATATCACCTATGTGGCGGATAACGTAATTTTACTGAGATATTTCGAGGCGAGGGGCCGAGTGCGCCGCGCCATCTCCGTCATCAAGAAGCGAACCGGCCGGCATGAATCGACCATCAGGGAATATCGCGTGGACGATGGCGGCCTGGCGCTCGGCGAGCCGTTGGAGGCCTTCCAAGGCGTGTTGCGCGGGGTGCCCCAGTATGCCGGCGAACAATTCCCGTTGTTCGAGGGCCGGGACCATTGAATCGACCGGGCGCGCAATCGCTGCGGGCGCTCGTTCTGGCTCCGAACGGTCGTGACGCGCCGCTGACGGTGTCGTTGCTCAAGGAATCCGGCATTGCGGCGGACATCTGCGCCGATCTTGCATCGCTCACCGTTGAAATGAGGCGAGGGGCCGGTTTGGTCGTCATCGCCGACGAAGCGATTCAGACCGCCGACCTACGGTCCTTGGTGAGCTTCCTGGAGACGCAACCGCCGTGGTCGGATATGCCCATCATTCTGCTCACGCATCGAGGAGGCGGTCCCGAGCGCAATCCGGCGGCGCTGCGGCTCGGTGAGATCCTGGGCAATGTGAGCTTTCTCGAACGGCCCTTCCATCCCACGACCCTGAGCAGCATGGTGCGGGCCGCCATCCGCGGGCGGCGCCGCCAATACGAGGCCCGAGCGCGACTCGAAGAGATCAGCGAGCGCGAACAGCAATTGCAGACGGCCCTTACGGCGGGCCGGCTTGGATCGTGGTCGCTCGATGTGGAGAGGATGATGTTCCACGCTTCGGAAACATCTCGGAACCATTTCGGTGTTTCCGCCAACGACGAGTTTTCTCTCGAGGAACTGCAGCGAGTCGTGCACCCGGAAGATCTCGGCCCCATGGCGCGGGCATTGAAGCTAGCGCTGACGAGCGGCGGCGATTACGTGATCGAATACCGAAACGTCCGGCACGACGGATCCATGCATTGGGTGGATGTGCGGGCCCGCGCATTGCGCAATGCTTCCGGCGAGGTAGTGTCGTTGGTCGGCGTCTCCTCGGATATCACGGAACGCAAGAACTCGGATTTGGAGCGGGAGCGGTTGCTCGGAGAGCTCGCCGTGGAGCGCACGGCACTGTCCAACCTGACCCGCACATTGGAACAGCGCGTGGCCGAGCGCACCGGCGAGCTGATGATGGAGGTGGCGGCGCGGGAGAAGGCGCAGGAGCAGCTGCTGCAATCGCAGAAGATGGAGAGCGTCGGCCAGCTGACCGGCGGCATCGCCCATGATTTCAACAATCTTCTGATGGCCGTGTTAGGTAATTTAGACCTCCTGCGCAAACGCATACACAAGGAACCCGGTACCCGGCGGCTGATCGACGGAGCCATCCAGGGGGCACAACGGGGAGCCTCGCTGACCCAACGGATGTTGGCTTTCGCCAGACAGCAAGACCTGAAGACGGTGTCGGCGGACCTCGGTGCCTTGGTCGGCGGGATGCAGGAGTTGCTGCGACGTTCCCTCGGGCCGCAATTCGCCCTCCGTCTGCATATCGAGCCTGAATTGCCTCCCGCCGAGGTCGATGCGCACCAAGTGGAGCTCGCCGTCTTGAATCTCGCGATCAACGCGCGAGATGCGATGCCGGACGGCGGTACCATCGACGTTCACGTGGACCAGAAGCATATCGAGGGCGAGCATGGATTGCGGCCGGGAACTTACCTTCGCATCCGGATCGCGGACACCGGGTGCGGAATGGACTCCGCCACGTTGGCCAAAGCCATCGAGCCTTTCTTCTCCACGAAGCCGCTGGGAAAGGGTACGGGTTTGGGTCTCTCGATGACGCATGGATTGGCCGTTCAATTGGGCGGCCATTTGGAACTCGCGAGCGAAGTTGGGGTGGGAACCGTCGCCACGCTCTGGCTGCCCAGGGCGACGAAACCGGCCGTGGAAATCGAGGCCACCGTGGCACACCCGTCGGCCAACCGCACTGCGACGATATTGGTGGTCGATGACGATCCGCTGATCGCTATGAGCACCGTCGACATGCTGGAGGACCTTGGGCACGTCGTCATCGAGGCGAATTCAGGCAAGCGAGCCCTGGAAATCATCGATGGCGGCCGGGACATCGATCTCATGCTGACCGATCAGGCCATGCCCGGCATGACGGGAATCCAATTGGCGGAACTCGTGCGCGCGAAACGACCGAATCTGCCGGTGTTATTGGCAACCGGGTATACGGACCTGCCGGCGAGCAAGCTCGCGAATCTACCGCGGCTATCGAAGCCCTATCAGCAAGCGCAACTTCAGGCCGAAATCGAAAAGCTGCTCGACACCGCTTGATGTCGATGCCTCGTCCGGCGCCGCGGGCCAAAATGGGCGCGCAGCGCGCGTCTACGCATATTATCATCGCCCACCTGCAGGGAGGAGCGCACCTCGATGTGCGAGATTCCCACAGCCGAGCACGAAGTCGGCCGGCGTATGACTGAACATGGGGACCGAGTACTGATGAATTCCAAGCTTCGCTATTTGCCGTGGCCGCTCCTGTTGAGCATGAGCGCCGGCGGTTGGGCCGCGGCGGCGCCCGACCGAACCCCGTCAGGCGACTCGCCCGACACAAAAATCGTCGCCGAACCCAGCGAGTCGCCGCGCTACTTGCACGACGAGCGCCGAACGACTCAAGGATCGATGACGATCGGTGGACATATTCTGGGATTTCAAGCCGAGGCCGGCGTCCTCGTCGTGCACGTGAAGGACCCCATGGACGACGATGCGCCGCTACCCAAAGAGGAGCGCACCGGGCCCCCGCCGCCGCAGCCTCCCGAGGCGAGCATGTCGTATGTCGCCTACTTCAGAGGCGAAAAGGGCGACAAGAACGACAAAGAAGACTCCCACCGGCCGATTACATTTTTGTTCAACGGCGGCCCGGGGTCGTCGACGGTATGGCTGCATATGGGAGCTTTCGGTCCGAAGCGGGTCGTCACGCCTGACGACAAGCACGTGCCGGCCGCACCTTACCGCGTGGTCGACAACGAATACACCCTTCTCGATGTGAGCGACCTGGTATTCGTCGATGCTCCCGGCACGGGCTTCGGCCATTTGCGCGGCGCCGACAAAGAGAAGGCGTTTTACGGCGTCGATCAAGACGCGCACGCCTTCGCAAATTTCATCGTCGAGTTCCTGTCGCGCCACAATCGCTGGAATTCTCCGAAATATCTGTTCGGGGAGAGCTACGGAACCACGCGATCGGCGGCGCTCGCCTATATCCTGGAGAACGAAAAGTCGTTGGATTTGAACGGCATTATCCTGTTGTCGCAAATCCTCAACTTTGACGATAGCGCGGACGCGCCTCAATTCAACCCCGGTGTCGACCTGCCGTATGTCTTGGCGCTGCCCACTTATACGGCGACCGCCTGGTATCACCACAAACTGGCGAATCAACCGGCCGAGCTCGAGCCGCTGCTGCGCGAAGTGGAAAAGTTCGCGATGACGGACTATGCGCCGGCACTGGCGGCGGGCTCCACGCTCGAACGCGAGCGCAAATCCGCCGTTGCCGGCAAGTTGAGTGCTTATACCGGCCTTCCCGCCGATTACATCGAGCGCGCGAACCTCCGGGTGAATGGCGGAGAGTTCGAGAAGACGTTGCTCGGCAGCGATGTCACGACGGGGCGGCTGGACACTCGCTTTGCCGGCCCCACCATCGATCCCATGAGCAAGGAGGCCGACTATGATCCGCAATCGGCTTCCATTTCCTCGGCATACGTTTCGGCGTTCAACGATTACGTGCGAAGCGTGCTGAAGTTCGGCGACCAGAAGACCTATAAGCCGGGAATCGACATCGAGAAGTACTGGGATTTTCAGCATCAGCCGCCGGGAGCGCCGCAGAAAATACCCGCCACCACGAATGTCATGCCCGACCTTGCTGTGGCCATGAAGCAGAATCCGAACCTCAAAGTGCAGCTCAACGGCGGCTACTATGATCTGGCCACCCCGTACTTCGCCGCGGTGTACGAACTTCGTCAGCTGCCCCTCCAGGCCTCCCTCGAGGGCAACATCGAAATGCACTTCTATGCCTCGGGCCACATGGTTTACGCCCACGAGCCCGATTTGCAAGCCTTGCACGCGAATGTGGCCAGATTCATCGAAAAAACCAAGAGCGGTCCGGCGAACCGCGTCATGGTGGAAACGAAGTAGCCATGGCGGGGGTAGAACTCAAACATCTCATCAATGATGTCCCGGATTTCCCGCGCCGCGGCATCCTCTTTCGCGATATTTCGCCGCTGCTGCGCGAACACTTCGATGCCACGATGCACGCGATGGAGTCCCTGCTCTCGGAAGCCGAATGGAGCGGTATCGACGCGCTCGCCGGCATCGAGTCGCGCGGATTCATTCTGGGGGCCGCCTTGGCCGCGCGCCGCCACAAGGGATTTGTCCTGGTTCGCAAGCAGGGAAAGCTCCCGCCGCCGGTGGTCGACATTGCCTTCGACCTCGAATACGGATCGGGAGTCCTGGAAATGCAGCGAGGGCGCGGGCGCTTGCTGTTGATCGATGATGTGCTTGCAACAGGCGGCACGATGACGGCCTCGGCGGATTTGTGCATCCGCGCGGGCTACGAGGTAAAAGCGTTGGCGGCACTGATCGACCTGAAGATCGTCGCAGAATACCGCTGGCGAGAGCTCCCCGTGCGCGCCTGCGTCAATTACTGATGACCGGTGCACGCAAGCCGCTCGTCGTCATGGCTTTGCCGGCCGAGTCCGATGGAGTATTCGAAGGGGCGGGAGTACCGGTTCTCTATTGCGGTGTGGGCAAGGTGAACGCCGCCATCGCGCTCACGCGCGCATTGTCCCGCTACGTGCAGGCCGGAGAGCCGCTGCCGCTGGTATTGAATTTCGGTACTGCCGGCAGCCGGTTACACGGTACGGGCGCTTTCTTGGCGTGCCATGAATTCGTCCAGCGCGACATGGATGTGCGCGGCTTGGGTTTCGCGCTCGGCGTCACTCCCTTCGATAGGGCGCCCCTCGTCTTGGAGTTCGAACCCGTCTTCACCCAACTGAAGGCTGCCGTATGCGGCAGCGGAGATTCGTTCGCCACCGTCGACTGCGGCGCGACGTGCGAGGTACTCGACATGGAAGCGTATGCGCTGGCAAAGGTGTGCTGGCTCGAAGGAGCCGCGTTCGCCTGCGTCAAGTACGTCACGGACGGTGCGGATCAGGCCGCGGCTGCCGATTGGCAGAACAACGTGCACAAAGCAGCGAGCGAGTTTCTGAGCCTATACGGGACCGTGGCGCCCGCACCCCGCATGTGACGCGAATGAACGCCCGTCCGGCCCAATGCAAACGGCCGCTGGTCGTGCGCTGTGGGGCGTTTGGCGACATGGTGTTGGTGACCTCTCTGATTCGCGACTTGAGCGCGCGCTACGGCTGTGACGTCGATGTCCTGACGTCGGGACCGTGGAGCGAACCGCTGCTCCGCGGGCAATCCGGCGTGGGTGAGATATTGACCGTGCGCAGCCGCAAGACGCCTTATTGGCTCAGCATCGATCAGCAACGGGCCGTGCGCTGGCTACGGGAACGCGGCGCGGGCCCCACGTGGTACGGTGATGGCAACGACGCTGCGCGGCCCATGCTGGAGCGAGGTGGAATCGGCGAGCAATTCATCGTGGACGTGCAGGACCACCCTTTGTTGGACGGCGAACACGCCACTCAACAATGGCGGCGGCTGGCGCTCATCGTCCCGCCCGCATCATCCGAGGGCCGCGCAGCGGAAAACGGCAGGCCGATGAAAATGGATTCCGCCGCCGGCTCGGATGGCTGCTACCTGGAGGTCAGCGATCAGCAGCGAACGGATCTCGAATCTTGGTTGCAAGCCCGGCGGTTGCATGCGATGCCGTTCGTCGCCGTCCAGATGGGCAATAAGCGCACCATGCGTCGGGGCTTGCGTCGCCTGGCGGTGAACAGCAAGTATTGGCCGAATGCGCGTTGGGCGCAGGTGCTGAGGCACGTGCGGGATCGCCATCCTCGGCACGCGATCGTTCTGCTGGGTACCGGTCCGGAGTATGGATTGAATCAGGAAGTTGCCGCGTTGACCGGCATCGACGGGATTCATAACGTGGCCGACGATTTGCCCGTTACGCGCCTGGTGGCGCTGCTCGCTCGTGCTGACGCCCTAATCTCCGTGGATTCCGGGCCGGCCCATGCGGCCGCCGCGGTCGGCTGCCCGCAGGTCGTGCTGTTCGGCAAGGCCTCAACTTCGCTATATCGCCCCTGGGGCAGAGCCGGCGCCGACGTGAAGGTGCTGACGGGTCAAATCGGCGGCGAACCCGACATGCTCGGGATCGAAGCGGCCGAGGTCATCGCGGCCTGGGATAAGCTGCGGCTGCGAGACTAACCGAGCGAGCGCAGCATGTCCGGTGTGACCAACACGACGCCGCGTTTGGTGACAAAGAATCGCTCGTTGTCGGCCGCCAGATCTTGGCCAATTTCCATGCCGTCGGGGATGTTGCAGTTTTCGTCCAGGATGCAACGGGTGATCTTCGCGCGGCGCCCGACAGTCACGTGCGGCAACAATACCGAATCGTGGATCGCGCTGCTGTCCTCGATCCGTACGTCGCTCGACAACAGCGATTGCGCGACATGTGCGCCCGAGATGATGCAGCCGCCGGCGACCATCGAATTCACCGCCATCCCGCGCCGCCCCTCTTCGTCCAGCACGAATTTCGCGGGCGGTTGTTGTGCCTGATAGGTCCAGATCGGCCATTGATGGTCGTAGATGTTCAGCTCGGGGTTGAGCGCGATCAACTCCATGTTTGCTTCGTACAGCGCGTCCACGTTGCCGACATCGCGCCAATAGTTTTGCGCGCGAGTTTCCACATCTTCGAACGGATATGCGTACACCCGCAAATTCTCGATCGCGGGCGGGATGATATTTCTGCCGAAGTCGTGATTGCTCGTCTCGTTGGCCGCGTCTTCCGTCAATAGCTTTTCGAGCATCTCCATGGCGATTACGTAGATGCCCATCGATGCCCGTGCAAGATCGTCATGACCGATGATGGGATCGGGGTCCTGCGGCTTCTCGGCGAATTTCACGACTCGATTGGTGTCGTCGGTGGTCAGGATACCGAACTCGTTGGCGCGTTCGATGGGCACATCGACCACCCCGACGGTAATGTCGGCTTCGCATTGTTCGTGGTAAGCAATCATCGGACCGTAGTCCATCTTATAAATATGATCGCCCGCCAGGATCAGCACGTGCGTCGGGCGGTGCGAACGAATGAAGTCCAGATTTTGAAACACCGAGTCGGCCGTGCCGCGGTACCAGTGCAAGCCGATCTGCTGTTGCGCGGGAATCAATTCGACGAATTCACCCAGCTCGCCGCGCAAGTAGCTCCAGCCGCGCTGTATGTGCTGGATGAGGGACTGCGCCTTGTACTGGGTGAGGACGGCGATTTGCCGTATCCCGGAATTGACGCAGTTCGACAGCACGAAATCGATGATGCGGAATTTACCGCCGAACGGCGTTGCGGGTTTGCAGCGATGCTCCGTAAGCGCCTTGAGCCGCTCGCCACGACCTCCGGCCATGACCACCGCCAGCGTTCCGCTCGTCAATCGGCTGACATAGCGTCCGGTGTTACTACGAGCAGCGTGTCGCATACAATCCTGATGTTATCGTTGATCGAGCCGGCCATTCATGCGTTCCCAGCCTGCCATACTAAGACGTAGATCGCACCAGGTTTTTTGGTGCGTCGGGAGTCGTTTGTTAGACTTCGCGACATGAACCCGTTAAAGCTATGCATCCTGAGCTCGGAGATCATGCCGTATGCGAAGACCGGTGGATTGGCGGACGTGGCGGGGGCTTTGCTCCAGGAACTGAAGCACCTCGGCCACGACGTTCGCGCTTTCATGCCTCTGTACGGGTCAGTACCGCCGGTCCATCGCGAACTACAACCGGTCCGCGGTCTGCAGGGCGTGGGTATCACCATCGGAGGAAGGAATCATGCGTTCTCGGTGCGTACGGCGAGGTTTCCGGGTACCGATATCGTGGTGTATTTCATCGAGTGCCCAGAGATGTTCGAGCGGCCGACGTTCTACACCTTCGATGCGGACGAACACCGGCGCTTCCTTCTGTTCACGCGGGCGGCTATCGAGAGCTGCCGGCGGCTCGGATTCATTCCCGATGTATACCATTGCAACGATTGGCACACCGCATTTTTGCCGCTGTTCCTGAAGACCGTGTACGCGCGCGTCGCCGGGCTCGCCCACGTGCGCTCGCTGCTGACCATCCATAACATCGGCTATCAGGGAATCATGCCCGCCGCTGCCATGGCCGACCTGGACCTCGGTGCTTTCGAGGACCGGCTCGATACCGCAGATCGAGCGGAAGGGGTCATCAACCCCTTGAAACATGGAATAAAATTTGCCGACGTGGTCACGACCGTGAGTCCGACCTATGCTCGCGAAATATGCGATACCCCGCTCGGGATGGGGATGCAGCAGGCGCTGCGGACACGAATCAATGGCGTGGTCGGAATACTGAACGGCGTCGATTACCGAGAGTGGGATCCACGGCGCGACCCGCATTTGACGGTGCACTTCGACGCGGATGATTTGAGCGGAAAGTTGACGAACAAGCTGAGCTTGCTGGCCGCGACCGGTCTCGAGCTCGAGCCGCATCGACCGCTCGTCAGCATGGTTACCCGCCTCGCAGAACAGAAGGGCATCGATCTGTTGTTCGAAGCCATGCCGAGGCTCCTGCGCGAGCGGGACTTCGCATTTCTGATCTTGGGCAGCGGCGATGATCGATATGTGGAGTTCTTCCGCGATCTGGCTCAGAGATTCCCCGAACGGGTCGTATTCCGGCAGGGCCACGACGAGGCCCTGGCGCACTTGATCGAGGCGGGGAGCGACATGTTCCTCATGCCGTCCCGGTACGAGCCCTGCGGACTGAATCAGATGTACAGCCTGCGGTACGGAACCATCCCCATCGTACGCAACACCGGCGGTCTAGCAGACTCGGTGCAGCACTACGATCCTGCGACCGGTACCGGCACCGGCTGCGTGTTCAACGACTACGATGCTCCGGCGGTGCGCTGGGCGGTCGGGACGGCGCTCGACTGGTTCGCGGACCGGTCGAGTTGGCGTCAGGTGATGCGCAACGCCATGGCGCAGGACTTTTCCTGGAGCCGCCAAGCGCTCAAATACGAGCAGCTCTATCGCGACGCGGTGGCGCTGCCCAATTCGAGCAGAGCATAGCGGCGGCCGTTTGGCAGCGCATAGAGATGCGCGACGTGCAGTTGCAATTCAGCGCTCCAAGGAGGCAGCACCGGGTTATCGAAGCGTTGCGTCGTGGCAAGCCGTTCCAATCCGAAGCGCTCCTCGAGTTCGCGAAGGATGCGGCTCTCGCTGCGGCCCGGCAGCTGCGTCACCACGAGACTTCGCGGGTCGGACGCCAGCCGGCTCCGCAAGCTTTCGGTCGACATCTTCGTGATGGGGCCCGGTATCAGTCCCACGGAAGGACGCGCGTACATGTCGACCAGGGCGCGCGTGGTTTCATCGGGCGCGAATAGGATCACGCCCCGGCCGGCGGCGTCGCGCGCGATGTGGCGGCCGATCGTCCGCAAGTCCTGCCAGGCATCGACTTGGCGGTAGATCTGCGGCGCCGGCCCCACCAGGAGGGCGCAATAGGCGAGCAGCAGCCCGCACATCCCGCGCAGGAAAAGCCCGCGGCCCGCGGCACGCCACACTGAAATTGCGCACACGGTTGCGCTCACGAGCCCGAGCGACGTCACTGCGACGAACGCAATGCGCGCGTGCATCACGTCCCATGAGTCGAGCCCGACGAGGGCCGCGGCGGCGGCGATCGCCGGTACCGAGAGCAGCAACAGCACGGATGTTGCGCGCAGCGCCCGCCGGTCCCAGCGGTCGTGCATCGCCGCCAGATCCCGCGCCCACCAGCCCAGCAATAGCGCAGCGCCGGGCAGCGCCGGCGCCAAGTAAATATTGCGCGCGGTAGCCGCGACCGAGAGCACGGCCAGGCTGGGCAGGAAGGTCGACATCGCGAAACGCACGAGGCGCAGTTCCTCGAACGTCCTATGCCTCTGTCTCCAAGCATGCCGAGCGGCGGCAATGACCAATAGCGTCCAGGGCCAAAGGTAGACCGGCAGTTCCGCGAAATACTTACCCGCATAGTTGCGATGCGCGGCGGCGTACTGCAATTCCGTGGGTGCCTCGACATGCGCGAAGCGGCCCACCAGATTGTTCCAGAAGAACACCTTGAGATGCGCGGGGCCGTCGGGTCCTGCGTAGACGGTGCAGACCCACCCGAGGATGATGACGGCCTGGATCCCCCAACCCGCGTTCAGCTCCCAGCGCAGCAGCTCGCGCCAGCGCTTCTCCCAAACCACCAGCGTGATGAGGGCCAAGGCGGGCACCATCCATGCGGCGGCGCTCTTGCTCAGAAAGCCCAGGGCAAGAGCCGCGTGCATGCAGGAATAGCCGCGCAGTCGCTCCCCGGTCCCCGCGGCGTAGAAGCCGATGTACATTCCCAACAGCGCCACGGCCACGGCCGCCAGCAGAGGCGCATCGGTAGCGAGCCAAATTTCGACTTGGTACGACAGTAAAAAGGTGCTGAGGGCGGCCGCGGCCACCACGCCGGCAACGGGTCCGGCGCTACGGCGCGCCAACCAGCCCACGGCGAGTGCCGTCACCAACGCGTACAACAGATTGGGTAAACGCGCCGCCCAGGCATCGTCGCCCAGGACGGCGATCGCGGCGCCCGCCGCCCAGTAGGCGAGCGGAGGCTTCTCGCAAAATGCCTCTCCCGCCAGCAGCGGCACCGCCTTGTCCGTCTGCCAGCTCATTCGCCAGGAGATGTCCGCCTCGCGCGGCTCGTCCGGCGTCCAGTAACCTCGACCCAGTATGCCGACGCCAGAGGACAGCGCCAGAGCCAACCAGATCCACGTCAACCATGAACGGGTTGGGCTTTGCGGCGGGCGTTGAGCGATGCGTGTATCAGCGCTCATCGATCCCCGGTACGTTGCGGCGGATATCCGCGGAAAAAGTGTCGCTGCGATCGGATTGCTTGGCGCGCTCGGTTATGCGGCCGCGCTGTCGCAGTTCCTCGAGCGAATAGCGCCTGTCGAGGCCGCCCACGCCATATACATAGGCGGGCAGATAGCCCGAGAACAATAGGCGATAGTCGAGCGGCAAACGCCCGACGATTCGTTTCATCATGTGGTACACGAGCGTGGTGCAATTCACGGTGATGGTGTTGTAGAAGCGGGGAGTATCCACGAGGTTGTTCGCCTCGCCGACGTAGCCCAAGAACAGCGCGCGCATTGCCGGTACCGGAAGTTGCAGTCGATACAGATAGTCGTCCTCCCCGCGGACGTTGGTGCGCAGGCGAATGACGTCGCGTTCGTCGGCCGCGATGACGCTGAGTTCGAACTCCTTGAAGAAACCGCCGATCTCGGAAAATTCCTGAGTCATCTGGCGGCGGACCTCCACCGAGAACACCACGTACGAACCGCCGTCGAAGCCAAACGAGATCAGCATATGGGCGATCGCCGGGCCCCTCCAATAGGACATGACCATATCCACCGACCGCAGGCGGTCGAGGTCATAGCTGCGTGTTTCCCAACGGGGGGTATAGTCGGTTTCGGTTCGCCACTCGAAATTTCTCACGCCGTGCAACGTGACGCGATTGCCGTCGACGGCGCCGCTGGTTACCCGCGCCACGTCGTCGGCCCAGACATGGTTATTCGTCGGCTGGAGCTGGACCCACCACACCAGCAGAGAGGCAAAAGCCAATGCAAAGGCGATGACGCCGATCGTGAGCCGTCCATGCCACAGCAAAATGAGCATGGTGATACTGAAAGCCACCCATAGCACCACGCCCAAGGTCTTCGATACATGACCGCCCGGGATCTGGTACCACAATGCAAAGGCTCCCCAAGCTGCGGGAAAACCGACCAGGGCGGTCGCCATCGTGATGGCGGCGGTTCGTAGGAATTGGACGGTGCCCGGGGTCACGGTGCCTACATTGTGCCAGTACGAGGGCTGAGAAGCGCCCGGCTCAAGCGATACCTCGCTGCGCGAGGAAGCCGCCCAGTATCCTAGCCGTGTGGCTTTTGTTGGGTTTGAGGGCGATCCCTTCCGGCACGCCCTGTGCGACGATGCGACCGCCGCCGGCGCCGCCCTCCGGTCCCAAATCGATGATCCAGTCGGCTTCGGCCATGACGTCGAGATTGTGTTCGATGACGACCACACTGTTGCCGGCATCCACCAGCCGCTGCAACACCTTGACCAGCTTTTCGACGTCGGCCATGTGCAGTCCGACGGTGGGCTCGTCGAGCACGTACAAGGTGTGCTGGCGCTCGCGCCTGGCGATATCTACCCCGAGCGCGTCGGTCCGGACTTTGGCCAGTTCGGCAACCAGCTTGATCCGCTGGCTTTCGCCTCCCGAGAGCGTGGGGCTGGGTTGACCCAAGCTCAAGTAGCCCAGTCCCACGTCCGCCAACAGGCTCAAGGTATGCTGTACGCTGCGCTGCGCTGCGAAGAACTCGAGTGCGTCCTCGACGCTCATGGCCAGCGCTTCGCCGATGCTCTTCCCTTTGAATGAAATCGCCAGAGTTTCGCGATTGAAACGCCGGCCGCCGCACACATCGCACAGGACTTGTACGTCCGGCAGGAAACTCATCTCGATGCGCTGCATCCCCTGGCCTTCGCAAGCTTCGCAACGTCCACCTGCCGTATTGAAAGAGAAACGGCTCGCCGTGAAACCGCGTATTTTCGCGTCCGTGGTTTCAGCGTATAGCCGGCGGATCGAATCCCAGAAGCCCACGTAAGTCGCAGGACAGGAGCGCGGTGTCTTGCCGATGGGTGTCTGATCCACTTCGAGCACACGGCTGACGGATTCCCAACCGGCGATCGAAGTGCAGCCCTCGACGGCCAACTCCTGTTTCTGCGTGCGTTCCGAGCGGGAGGGGCGCGACGACAGACGCTTGAGATTGCCCAGCAACACATCGCGCGCCAGCGATGACTTGCCCGATCCCGAGACGCCGGTCACCACGACCAAACGGCCGAGCGGAATGCGGGCATCGACTTCGCGCAGATTGTGCAGGCTTGCGCCGTTCACCTGAATCGACGGCGTGTCGCGCTCGACCGGGCGGCGACGCGATCGGGAATGCCGATAGGGCATCGCGAGGCTGCGACCGGTCGCGGAGTGTGCCAGCTGCGCAAGCTCGGCGGCGGTGCCTTCGGCAACCAGCCGGCCGCCGCGCGTACCGGCACCAGGTCCCAGATCGATGACGTGATCGGCGCGGCGAATCGTGTCCTCGTCATGCTCGACCACGACCAGCGTGTTGCCTTTGGCTCGCAGCCGATCCAAGGTATCGAGCAGCGCCGCATTGTCGCGCGGATGCAGACCTATAGTGGGCTCGTCGAGCACGTAGCACACCCCTTGCAGATTGGAGCCCAATTGGGCGGCCAATCGAATCCGCTGTGCTTCGCCGCCGGAGAGAGTTGGCGCGGCGCGATTCAGCTGCAGATAGCCGAGGCCCACGTCGCAGAGAAAGGCGGTACGGGTGCCGAGTTCGGCCAGCAGGTCCCGTGCGATGTCGCGTTCGCGGCCGAGCAACTTGATCTTCGATAAGGCGGCTTCGAATTCCTGCACCGGCAGGCCGGTCAGCGTAGCGATGGACATGCCGCGGAACAGCACGCGCCGAGCCACCGGATTCAGGCGTTCGCCGGCGCAATCCGGACAGGCCGCGCCCGCGGTCTGCACGGCGCCCGTGTGCATGGCGCTCGCGTGCACGGCGCCAGCATCGCGCCATTTGGACTCCTCGCCGCTCTGTTCTGCATCGAACTCCGCAATTTGCAAGCCGGTGCCGAAGCAGCTCTTGCACCACCCGTGCCGCGAGTTGAACGAAAACAAACGGGGATCGAGTTCGGGAAATCCGGTACCGCAATTCGGGCATGCACGCTTGGTCGAAAACACAGCGGCGCCCTCGCCGCTGCCCGGATTGGCATACGCCGGTGCGACATGAACCACGCCGTGCCCGTGTTCCAAGGCTGCGGTCAGCGCCTCGCGCAGCTCCCTCTCGCGCCCGGCGTTCACGGTCAGCGTAGCCACGGGTAGTTCGATGCTGTGTTCGATGAAGCGGTCCAGCCTGGGCCATTTGGCGGTTGGGAGCAGGGCGCCGTCGACGCGCAGTTCCTTGAATCCTTTGCCCCGAGCCCACTTGGCGAGCGCCGTGTACAGGCCTTTGCGCGCGACGATCAGGGGCGACGACAGGGTAATTTTCTTGCCCCGGTACTCCTTGAGCAGGCGTGCGGCAATGGCGTCGGCCGATTGCGGTTCGATGGCAGCGTTGCACGACGGACAGTACTGCACGCCCAACTTCACGTACAACAGGCGCAAAAAATGATAGATCTCGGTCAGCGTGGCGACGGTGCTCTTATGGCCGCCGCGGCTGGTCCGCTGTTCGATGGCGACGGTGGGTGGTATGCCGAAGATCGCATCCACGTCCGGCCGCGATGCGGGCTGCACGAACTGCCGTGCATAGGCATTCAGGGACTCGAGATAGCGTCGTTGGCCCTCGGCGAACAGGATGTCGAAGGCGAGGCTGCTCTTGCCGCTGCCGGATACGCCGGTGATGACCGTGAACCGATTGAGTCCGAGGTTGACGTCGACATTCTTGAGGTTGTGCTCTCGCGCGCCGCGAATCTCGATCGCCGTCGGGGCCGCGACCCGATACTCTTGACCGGCGTCCTCGTGTATCGCGTTGCCGAACGCCGCCGGACTCCGCGCCTCGGTCAGGGCCCGACCGGTATGCGAAGCCGGAACGCGCATCACCTCGGCCGGGGTACCCACGCACACGACGTCGCCGCCGGCATCGCCGCCCTCGGGACCGAGATCGACGACCCAGTCGGCAGCGCGTACGACATCCAGGTTGTGTTCGATCACCAGGAGCGAGTGGCCGGCGTCGATCAAGCGCCGAAATGCCCGCAGCAGCTTTGCGACGTCATCGAAGTGCAGACCGGTGGTGGGTTCATCGAACAGGAAAATCGAACCCAAGTCCGCCGAGGGAGCGGCCCCGGTGGCGCGCCGTTGTTTTCTCCCGCTCGTGTGCTCGCGCATGGCATTCTCCGCCAGGTGACCGGCGAGCTTGAGACGCTGTGCTTCGCCGCCCGACAACGTCGGTACGGGTTGACCCAACCGCAAGTAATCCAGTCCCACATCCGCGAGCGGCGCCAAACGCAGGCACACTTCAGCGTCGTTGACGAAAAACTTCAGGGCCTCCGAGACCGTGAAGTCGAGTATGTCGGCGACGCTCTTCGGCGTGAAATCGCCGCGCGGGAGCCTGCACTCGAGGATTTCCGCCCGATAGCGCCGGCCATTGCAATCGGGGCAACGCAGGTAGACATCGGAGAGGAATTGCATTTCGACGTGTTCGAAGCCGTTGCCGCCGCAGGCGGGGCAACGGCCGTTGCCGGCATTGAAACTGAATGTGCCGGCCGTGTATTTGCGCTCGAGAGCCAGGGGCAGCTTGGCGAACAGAATGCGGATGGCGTCGAAAGCGCCGACGTAACTTGCGGGATTGGACCGCGTGGTACGGCCAATCCGGGTTTGATCGACCATGACCACGTCGCCGATCAGATCGGCGCCATAAAGCGCGCGGTGGCGTCCCGGGTTTTCGGTAGGTTTGCCCTTCGCGCGAAGCAGCGCGGGGTACAGCACATCATGGACCAGCGTGGATTTGCCGGAACCGCTGACGCCGGTGACGCATACGAGGCGTTGCAACGGAATCTGCACGTCGATGTTCTTGAGGTTGTGCTCCGCCGCGCCTTCGATCCTCAAGACGTGACCGTCCGTGCTGCGGCCGGTCACGGGGGCGCGCGGAATTTCGACTCGCTTACGGCCGAAGAGGTAGTCCGCAGTGAGCGATCCTTTCGCACGGGCTAGGCCGCCTACGGGCCCATAGAACACGATTTCTCCTCCATGTTCGCCCGGGCCGGGGCCTATATCGAGAATGCGGTCCGCAGCTTGCATCACTTTCGGATCGTGCTCGACTACGATCAGCGTGTTGCCGGCATCGCGCAGCCGCTGCATGACGGCGACTACTCTACCGACGTCGCGCGGGTGCAGGCCGATCGAGGGCTCATCCAATACGAACAGCGTGTTCACCAGTGAAGTACCGAGCGCCGTGGTGAGATTGATCCGCTGTACTTCTCCGCCCGATAAAGTGCGCGACTGACGGTCGAGATTGAGGTAGCCCAGGCCCACTTCCGTGAGGTACCGTAACCGTGCGCGGATTTCACGAAGCAACAAATCAGCGGCCTCATCGAGCGGTGGGGGTAATCGAAGCGCCGCAAAGAATTCGAGGCATTTGTCGACGGGCAGCAGCATCAACTCGCGGATGTTGAGACCGGGACTCCCGACCAGCCACAGCAACGCTTCGGGCTTCAGCCGGGCACCTTGGCACGCAGTGCATTCCGTATAGGAGCGATACCGCGAGAGCAGCACCCGGATGTGCATCTTGTAGGCTTTGGTCTCCAGCCAAGCGAAGAAACGCTTGATGCCATACCAGACATGCTTGGTCCACTCGCCTTCGCCGTCGAGCACCCAGCGGCGTTGAGCGGGGCTCAGGTCGCGCCATGGCGTGTCCAACGGAATCGATCGCTTGCGCGCAAATTTCACAAGGTCTTCCTGGCACTCCTTGTAAGACTCGGTTTGCCAGGGTTTGACGGCGCCGCCGCGCAGCGTCAGGGAAGAGTTGGGAATGACCAAGTCGTAATCGACACCTATGCTGCGGCCAAAACCGCGGCACGTGTCGCAGGCACCTAGAGCAGAGTTGAAGCTAAAGGTGCTCGGATTCGGATCCTTGTAGCCGATGTCGCAGTAAGCGCAGTGGAGTTCGGTTGAAAAGCGCCAGGGCGATGCGATTTCGCCGGCATCAGTCTGCGGGTAGACATCCAGGCGCCCTTGGCCCACCTTGAGTGCCGCTTCGATGGCATCGCCGACGCGGGCGGCATCGGTCGTCGACCAGCGAAAGCGATCCTGAACGACATGGAAGGTGTCGCCCTTCTGATCATGGATGCGTGTGTAGCCTCGAGCCGAAAGAAGGTTCTTGATTTCAGCCGCGGTAAAATTCTTCGGTACCGTGACGGGAAACGTCAGAAGCAATCGCGGATCGCCCGCATCGATAGAGCGCTTCGCCAACGCCGCAGAAATCGTTTCGGGGGTCTCGCGGCGAACGGGCTCGCCACACCCTCGGCAATGCAGCACCGCGGCGCGTGCGAACATCAGTTTCAGGTGATCGTTGAGCTCGGTCATGGTGCCGACCGTCGAGCGCGAGGTACGCACCGGATTGGTTTGATCGATGGCAATGGCCGGCGGAATGCCGTCTATGCGATCCACCAGAGGCTTGTCCATTCGATCCAGGAATTGACGCGCGTAGGGCGAAAAGGTCTCGACGTAGCGCCGCTGGCCTTCCGCATAGAGAGTATCGAAAACCAAGGATGACTTTCCCGACCCGCTGACGCCGGTGACAACGATCAATTCGTTGAGCGGCAAATCGAGGTCGAGATTTTTGAGGTTGTTTTGGCGCGCACCCACGATGCGGATGGCATCCGGGCGCCGCGGATCTAAAGGCGGCATTGCCGCTAGTTTACAGGAATCTGTAAAATTAACGGCGAATCGAGCCGCGCGCGCCAATCACCTGCCCGCGAATTGCTCCATCATCAGGCCGGTGCCGCCACGCGTTACGTGCGCGACGATGGCCGTACGGCGGTGGATCTTCGTGACCAGACCCAGATTGATGGCGAACGCGAGCTGCACCTGTTGTCCCTTGCGCAATCCGAGATTTTCCGTCTCGACGAACACGCCGTTCGCGCTCAAATTCTTCGCTTTGCAGATGCGGCTTTTTCGCCCCGACATGACGACGTATACCGTCGTTCGCGCTCGGTGGCGGGTGTGCAAACGACGCTCCATCCGTATTCCTTCAGGTGATCCGTGCTGGCGAGCCACTATTATGCACGGGAGATTCCCGTTAGGGAGCGTATCCCGATACTTTTATTGTTATGTCAAAAAAACAACGGATTAGGTTCAAGAGAATGCGGCCCCAAGGTACCGGGACAGTGGGTGCTCAGCCCGCCCGGCGGATGGCGCGAAACATTCCGCTGCGATCCGATTGCCATCGGCGCCGACCGATAATGGACACGAGCGTTTTTGCACTCTCGGGATCGATGCGGCCGATGTGAGCAACCGGATCGGGGTTTTGCGGTTCGCCAAGCAAGCGGCACGCCTCGATCGGCTCGATCGCTTCAAAACCCATGGTCCATTCGGGGAATTCTCTCTCGGCGATGGGTTCGCGGAGAATCAAGCGCATATCGCGTTTATCCCGAAAGATCGTGCTGCTGACGACATCAACCATGGCCGATTCGCCCTCGAGCACCTGCAAAAAACATCCTCCGATGTAGAGCATCATTCCGGACACGTCGTGCTTTCGGTTCGCCCTGCGCGCCTGATTGAGGAATTTGAGCGTGTCGTGTTCGGTAATGTCCGGTACCGCCGAACTTACGTAGATGACATGGATCAGCTTTTCCATAGATAGGCCTCGAGTTTTGGTCGCGTGAGTTTACGGGGATGCTTGCGCCGGTGGGCGTCGACTGTCTGGTTTTGAGACGCGCTTAGCGCGACGAAAACAATCGCGGATCGAGCCGCGATGTGCAGGGGGGCGGTGGACGAAGCCTGCGCGCCGTCGAACCGCTGTCATCAGGCCGCCTGCGGGCTATCCTTGCGGCGGATCGACAGTTGTTCCGGGGCTTCTATACCCATCTTGACTCGACGTCCCGTACCGCCGAGCAGGGTGATCTGTATGGGGCCGTTGGCGAAAAGCTGCGCCATGGTCATGCTCCCATCCACTCCGTCGGCGGGTTGGATCACGATCGACTCATCGGCTTTGCGGCTTAGGACCAACATATCATGCCTGCGCCAGCGCCCGAAGCGCCCTGGCAAAAGTTTTCCCTTGCGGGCCATAGGTCATCGGCGCGCCGCCGCGCACGATGTCGAACAGTTGACGAATCTGATTCTGACGAATGTGGATGATGTGGCCGTTGACTTCGTTGGCGCTTCGGCAAGCGGCCATGAGTTCCATCAATTTGCGCCAGCGGTCGGCCACCATTCCGCCGGGGGCGGCGCCGCCGTCGGAGGACGAATCCCAGAGCGCGCGGCGTTCGCCTTCCAGCGCCTCGATGTTGCCGAGCAGCCGGACTTTGTCGGCAGTCTTCTCCTTTAGCGCGTCGGGAGAGTCGCCGGTGAGCGCGCTGCGCTCCGCGGCCAGAGTCGCAGCGAGGGTTTGCGCGGCCACGATTTCTCGATCCAAGACATCCGCGAGACTATGGCGCATATCGTGATTCATGATTGCTATTTCAACCCGCGTTCGAGCCGCAGCAGCCCGTCGGCGACCCGACCGGCATCGATTTGATACGTGCCGGAGGTGAGGGATTGCTTTACGGCGGCTACTTTCGCCGCATCGACCACGGGCGCCTTGGCGATGGCTTCCCCGATCTTCTGCAACGAGCGCGCCGAATCGGTAAGGGTGAGATGATCCGTGCTCTGCGTGCCGGAGGCGGCCGCGGCGGAGGCTTCATCGCTGGATGCCTTGTCGGCAATCGCACTGGTGCCGGTCGTGCCTTTGAGAGGCGCAAGCGGCTGAGTCGCATTGTATCCACTGATTTTGCTAGGCACCGAATTTCTCCTGGGGGCATGCAACATGCCTTGCCTCAGATATATCGTCAGGAACCGTTTGAACTTTAACGACCGTCACGTGGGCCGTATAGATGTTATCGACTGTGACGCGGTTCACTGAAGGGCCTACTGCAAAATAATTTCGACCACCTCCGTAGAGCGCGCTATCCCTTCGACGATCTTCCCTGACGATAAATTCTGGACTCTAACTCGTTGATTTACCATGCCGTCGGTCAGAGCGCGGCCAGCCATTTGAATCCTTATTCCACCCGCGTCTGCCATTAGAGTGACGGTTTGGCCCCGCAGTACTGCCTTGGAAGCCACCAGTTGCTGGTTGCTGAGGATGGTTCCCCCGGAAATCGGCCGGGCGGCGGTACGTCCGACGGCGATGCCAAGGTCGTCCAGATATCCCGGGGGCAACTCTGTCATATCGTGCTGCTCGATCCGCAGATCGTTTGCCGTCAATACGCTGCCGGCAATGATGGCGTGGGCAGCCACGGCTACCGCCGCGGTGCCGACGATCCTCACCGGTACATAGAGATGCCAGGCAGTAGTTCCCTGACAGCGCAGTTCCACGAGCACCCGATCGTTCATGTGCGGTGCCGGTCCCACGCTGGGTTTCACGGCGCCGGTGCACCGCTGCAGCTGGATATGCGGTGGAATCGGACCCACGGAAAAACGCTGCTTCTCGGTGAGGGGAGGCAAATGAAGCGCCGCTTCGGCTGTCGCCAGCGATTCCAGCTGACTCACGTCCTGCAGCACCGCCGCGCCAGGTAATGCGGCACGGGCCGGCGAAGCGGCGACGAACACGAGCGCCGCGCCCAATACGGACGCGGCGGCCAGCCGCGGCGTTGCGCGCCGGTATGTTGACGGGGTTTCCACGATAGACATATGCAGCAAGCCGCGTGCCAATGCCGTGTGCACGGCCGGCATTACCGGCGCGGCATTACCTTGGCCGCGATGTCGCAACGGCCGTGCCGCAGCGGCAATTCCTTGCCGCCCCCATGAGTCGGAGCGGGCGCCCGCGACCGGAATGGGCTTCGGCGTGCCCTGTTGCCCGTCAATGACGGTTGGCACGGCTCTTGCTTTGGTCTCCATCGAGGAGATCAACCCCATGTTCGAAAACATTTTTGGCATTCATGAACAGGCGCTGCTGCTGCACGGGCAAAGGATAGGCGTTTTGGCCGCCAATCTCGCCAACGCCGATACGCCGAACTACAAGGCGCGCGACATCGACTTCAGCGCCGTACTCGCGCATACCGATGATGCCGAGCAGCTGCCCATGCAAATCACCCAGAGCTCGCACATCGCCGTGAACGATGCTGCAAGCCCGGGCGCCGATTTGAAGTATCGCAACCCGTATCAAGCATCCCTGGACGGCAACACGGTTGAAATGGCCGTCGAACAGGCAGCGTTCTCCGAGAACAATGTGCGCTACCAAGCGAGCCTCACGTTCATCAATCGCCGGATCGCTGAGCTGCAGTTCGCCATTACCGGACAGTAAGCCAGCACTTCAAGGAGTCGAGATGTCTTTATTCAGTGTGTTCAACGTCGCCGGCAGCGCTCTCAATGCCGAGACCATCCGGCTGAATACCACGGCCAGCAATCTTGCCAACGCGGAAAGCGTCAATGGCGATGAAAGCAAAGTCTACCGCGCGCGCCATCCGGTATTCCAAGCCATGATGAATGACGCTGCGAGTATGGACGGCCAGGACGCTGCCGTCGGAGTACGCGTGCTCGGCGTGGTGGAGAGCAAAGCGCCGGCGTCCATGCGCTATCAACCGGATAACCCGGTGGCGAACAAGGACGGATATGTGTTCATGTCGAACGTCAACTCGATCGAGGAAATGACCAACATGATCTCCGCCAATCGCTCGTTCGCCACCAACGTCGAGGCCATCAATACGGCGCGCGACCTGCTCCTGAAAACCATTTCGATGGGACATTGAAAAACACTAGGAATCATTTATGACCACCACCTCCCCACTATTTCCCAACCCGAACTACGTCGCCGGCTCGAGTTCCACGTCGACATCGGGCACCGGCAGTACCGCATCGTCAGCGAGCAGTGCGACGCTGGGAGGTACGAATTTCCTGACGCTGATGCTGGCGCAACTCAAGAACCAGGATCCGACCAGTCCGGTGGACAGCAATCAATTCTTGAACCAGCTCGCCTCGCTGAGCACGGTGCAGGGAATCACGCAGCTCAACACCTCGTTCGCTTCTCTGTCGAGTTCGCTGGTGTCCACTCAAGCGCTGCAAGCGTCCTCGCTGCTCGGACACCAGGCCCTGGTGAGCAGCACGACGGCCGCCCTGCCGGCGAACGGCACGGTGACCGGTGCCGTCAAGATTCCGCAAAGCACCTCGCAAGCCGTGCTCAATATTTCCGACAGCAGCGGTGCTCTGGTGCGGCAGATCGATCTGGGCGCGCAATCGACGGGATTGGCCAATTTCTCGTGGGACGGCAAGCTCGCGGACGGTACGCAAGCGCCTGCCGGCAACTACAAGCTGAGCGCGCAATATGCCGGTGCGACCTCCGGCGGTACCGCGGCCACCACCTACGTGAACGGCACCGTGCAGAGCGTCACGATGGGCGCCGGAACGACCGGACTTACCTTGAACGTCAGCGGTCTGGGCAGCGTGCCCTTCAGCAACGTTCAACAAATTTCAAATTGATTAACCCTTAAGAGGATATATCCATGGCATTCAGCACAGCACTCTCAGGATTGACGGCCGCCAGCTCGGATTTGGACGTCACTGCGAACAACATCGCCAACTCGAACACCATTGGCTTCAAGGAAGCGCGCGCGCAGTTCGCCGACGTATACGCCGCCGGCGCCGTGAACCTCAACAACTCGGTGATCGGGCAGGGTGTACGTCTATCGAGCACCGCGCAGCAGTTCACGCAAGGCAATATTTCCACCTCGTCGTCGAATCTGGATCTGGCGATCAGCGGCGACGGCTTCTACACCCTGAAGAGCGCCAATGGCCTGGTCTATTCCCGCAACGGGCAGTTCGGCGAGGACAAGTCCGGCAATGTCATCAGCTCCACCGGCAAGGCGCTGCAGGTGTATCCGCCGTTGGTCAACGGCGGCTTCAACACCGGGACGCTGTCCAACCTGAACTTGCAGACCGCTCAGAGCGCACCGCTGGCGACCACCACCGGGACGGTGATCCTGAATCTTCCGGCGAACACGACGCCGCCCACGGTGGCACCGTTCAATCCGGCGAACTCGCTCACCTACAACCAGTCGACGTCCACCACCGTGTACGACTCGCTTGGCACGTCGTATCCTGCGACGCTGTATTTCTCGCAACAGGCGGCACCCCCCAACACCTGGTCCGTCAACATGACGGTCAATGGTACCTCGGCCGGGCCGGCGCAGACGTTGACGTTCGGCAGCTCCGGCCAGGTGACGGCTCCGGTGGGCGGCGGGCTGAATTTCAACGGATTCACGCCCACGGACGGCGCGCAGCCGATGACGTTGGCCTTCAATTTCGGCCAAACCACGCAGTACGGCGGCCAATTCGGCGTCACCTCCATCGTCCAGAACGGCTATGCAACGGGTCAGCTGAGCACGGTGGCCATCGATCCCACCGGCATCGTATCGGCGGTCTATACCAACGGCCGATCGACGCAGTTGGGCCAGCTGGCGATGGCGAATTTTCCGAACCCGCAGGGCTTGAAGCAATTGGGGGACACCAATTGGTCGGAAACGTTCACGTCCGGCACGGTGGTTCAGGGTGTGGCGGGATCGGCCGGCTTCGGCAGTATTCAGTCGGGCGCCTTGGAAGCCTCGAACGTCGACCTGACGACCCAATTGGTCAAGATGATCACCGCGCAACGCTCGTTCCAAGCCAACGCGCAGGTTATCACCACGGCCAACCAAGAATCTCAGACCATCATCAACATCGGCCATTAATCGGCGCCCGCGTCGGCGGCCAGCAACTGAGGGATGTGAATCATGGATAGAGGTCTGTACGTGGCGATGACCGGCGCGAAGCAAATCATGCAAGCGCAGGCCGTCAACAACCACAACATCGCGAACTCGAGTACCACGGGCTTTCGCGCCGATGGCGTGGCGTTCACCAGCGAACCGGTATACGGCCCGGGGTACGCCACTCGCGTCAATGCGGTGGCCGGGGATGCCGGCACGGACTTCTCCAGCGGCGTCATGATGAACACGAGCCGCCCGCTCGACATCGCCGTCAACGGCAAGGGGTTCATCGCGGTGCGGGGTGCAGACGGTACGGAGGCTTACACGCGGGCAGGCGACCTGCAGGTGACGGTGTCGGGGGCTGTCATTACGGCGACGGGCTTCCAGGTGTTGTCGGAATCCGGTCCATTGACCGTGCCGCCGTCGAACAAAGTGACCATCGGAACCGACGGCACCGTGTCGGTGGTACCGCTGGGCCTGTCGGCGGCTGCGCAGTCCCAGGTCGACCGCATCAAGCTGGTGAACCCCCCCACCAAAGATCTGCAGAAAGGCCCGGACGGGCTACTGCGTCTCAAGAGCGGAGGCAAGGCCAAGCCCGACCCAACCGTCACCGTCGCCTCCGGCGAGTTGGAATCGAGCAACGTCAACGCCGCGCAGTCGCTGGTCAACATGATCGAACTGCAGCGCTTGTACGAGTTGCAGATCAAGAGCATCAATTCGACCGATCAAAACGAACAGAGCGCGCAGCGCATGATGACTGCGGCGTAAGACTCAAAGGAAACTCAAGATGAATCTCGCATTATGGGCCGCGAAGACCGGTCTCGACGCTCAAAATACCCAGATGTCGGTGATCGCGAACAACCTCGCGAACACCAATACCACGGGCTTCAAATCCGATCGTGCCGCGTTCCAGGATCTCATGTACCAGAACGTGCAGCAGGTCGGCGCGCAGAGCACGCAGAACACCCAATATTCGACCGGTCTTTCCTTGGGTACCGGCGTGCGGATTGCCGCGACCGAGAAGAATTACACGCAGGGCAGCGTATTGCAGACGGGCGGCAATTTGGACATGTCGATCTCCGGCTTGGGATTCTTTCAAATCACGATGCCGGACGGCACGACTTCCTACACCCGCGACGGATCCTTCTCCATGGATTCCCAAGGCAACGTCGTGACCGCCAGCGGTTATCCGCTGTCCCCTGCGATTACCATTCCGGTCAACGCGCAGTCGGTGACCGTGGGTGCCGATGGGACGGTGTCGGTGACGACCGCCGGATCCACCAAGCCCACCACGGTGGGACAGATTCAACTCGCAAGCTTCATCAACGTGCAGGGCCTCCAGCCCACCGGCAACAATCTGTTGACCGAGTCCGCGTCGAGCGGCGCGCCGCAGGTGGGCACGCCGGGTACCAGCGGCTTGGGAACATTGAATTCAGGCTCACTCGAAACGTCGAACGTGAACACAGTTACGGAGCTGGTCAACATGATTCAATGCCAGCGTGCCTACGAGATGAACTCGAAGGCGATCACCACGACCGACCAAATGCTGCAGTACCTGACCCAGAACATATGATGAACCTCAAGACTCTCGTGTCGACAAATGCAGGGCTCGCGCTCGGTGCCGTCATCGGCGGCCTCTTGTCGTCCGGCTGCGGAATGCTGCCGCCCAGGGATCACAAGCCGGAACCGGTGGTGGCGCGTGTTCTACCGCCGCCGACACCGCGTACCGACGGTGCGATTTATCAGGCTGGACAGCAAATGGAACTCTTTTCCGACCTCAAGGCACGCCGGGTCGGCGACATCTTGACCATCAAGCTGAATGAATCCACGGCCGCCAGCAAGAAAGCCGAGACCAAGACGTCCAAAGCCACCGGTGTTGCGAATACCGGGCCCACGATATTCGGCAAGACCATCACGACCAAGGGCATTCCCATTCTGAACACGTCGATGACCGGCTCCGACTCGTTCGACGGTGCAGGAGCGGTAACCCAAAGCAACAGCTTGGCCGGAAGCCTCACCGTGACCGTGACCGACGTTCAAGCCAACGGCAATCTGGTAGTGCAAGGCGACAAGGCTTTGCACCTCAATCAAGGGGACGAGTACGTACACATCGCCGGGGTGGTTCGCACGGCAGACATCGCCACGGATAACACCGTTACCTCCGACAAGATCGCGGACGCGCACATCAGCTACTCCGGCAAGGGCGTCGTCGACAGCACGAATCGCGTGGGCTGGCTGGCACGGTTCTTCAACTCGCCATTCGCTCCGTTCTGAGCCCAAGGCCGATCCATGTACATGCGCCTCCTCACCCTGTCCGTCCTGCTGCTTGCGGCCCCATTCGCCCAGGCAGAACGCATCAAAGACATGGCGCACGTACAGGGAGTGCGCACGAACCAGCTCATCGGTTACGGTCTCGTGGTCGGCTTGGACGGGAGCGGCGACCAGACCAGTCAGGCGCCGTTCACGGTGCAGTCCCTGAAGAACATGCTCGCGCAGCTGGGCGTTACGGTGCCGCCGAACGTCAATCCGCAGTTGAAGAACGTGGCGGCAGTTTCCGTGCACGCCGTCATGCCGGCGTTCGTCAAGCCAGGCCAGACCATCGATATCACCGTCAACTCCATCGCGAACGCCAAGAGTCTGCGCGGCGGTTCATTGCTGGTGACGCCCTTGCACGGACTGGACGGACAGATCTATGCAATTGCCCAGGGCAATCTCATCGTCAGCGGATTCGGCGTCGAGGGCTCGGATGGCTCGAAGCTGACGGTCAACGTGCCGAGTTCCGGCCGGATTCCGAACGGCGCCACCGTCGAACGCTCGGTCCCGTCGCAGATCAACACGGGCGATTCGATCACATTGAATCTCAATGATCCCGACTTCACGACTGCGACGCGACTCGTGCAAAGCGTGAACAAGGGCGTAGGCGAGGGTGTCGCCACCATCATCGACGGGGGCTCGGTGCGGGTGATGGCACCGACGGACGCGACGCAGCGGATGGCCTTCCTGTCGACGGTCGAGAACCTGCAAATCGAACCGGCCAGTGCCGCGGCGCGTGTGATTATCAATTCGCGCACCGGCACCGTGGTCATCAGCAGCAACGTCACTGTCAGTCCTGCCGCCGTGTCGCATGGCTCGTTGTCGGTAACCATCAAGGAGGAGCAGAGCGTCAGTCAGCCTGCCCCCTTCTCCACCTTGGGCGAGACCAATGTAGTGAGCAATTCAACGATCAAAGTGGATCAAGGCTCCAGCCGTATGTTCCTCTTCAAGCCGGGCGTGGAATTGGAGCAGATCGTACGCGCGGTGAACGAAGTGGGCGCTGCGCCCGGCGATCTCGTGGCCATTCTGGAGGCTCTCAGGGAGGCCGGCGCACTCCAGGCCGAGCTGATCGTGATCTAGATGACCACTCCCATCAAAACCCTTGCGTCGACCGCCACGACGTCGGCGACCACGGCGAATGCAAATACCTACAGCGATCTCAACGGCCTCGCATCCCTGAAGAAGGACCCCAATTCGCCGCAAGCGCTGCGCGCGGTGGCGCAGCAGGTGGACGCTCTGTTCCTGCAGATGATGTTGAAGAGCATGCGCGATGCCAGCGCGGCCGCCGGCGGGTCGGAGAGCAACGAAATGGGCATGTATCAGGACATGTTCGACAAACAGATTGCGCTCACCATGAGTCAACATCAGGGGCTGGGGTTGGGAGGCCTCTTGACCCGTCAGCTGGGTGCAACCAGCTCGGCAGCCGGAAGCGCAGCGGCGCAAACGCAGGCCCGCCCGGGCGCGCCACCAGGCGGGGGCGCGGCGCAGCCCGTCTCCGGCGGGTCCCCTGACTCGGGCGCATCGGCGGCGATGGCGCAAAATGCGAGCGACTTCGTCGGTCAAGTGTTTCCCGCCATCCGCGCCGCGGCGCAGGCCTTGGGCTTGAACCCGTTGGCGCTGCTCGCCCAAGCCGCGCTGGAAACCGGTTGGGGAAAGCGAATGGCTCGCACCGCCGATGGAAGCTCCAGTAGGAATCTCTTCGGCGTCAAGGCGGACGAGGCGTGGACCGGCGCGCGTGCCACGTCGAACACGATCGAATACTCCGGCGGCGTGGCCACGCAGCGGCATGCCGCCTTTCGAGCCTACGGCTCCATCGAGGAAAGCGTCACGGACTTCGCGAATCTGCTGAAGAATTCCCCTCGCTACCGCGAGGTAGCCGGAGCGGGCGCGGACGCGCAGGCATATATCGCCGGTATCGGACGCTCGGGCTACGCCACGGATCCGGAATACACCGATAAGCTGACCGAAATATTGCAGAGCAGCACGATGCGCGCCGCAATCAGCGGAACCAAACTATAGAAATCGAGGCGGCCGCCGATATTGCCTGGATAGGGTGAGATTCAATCGCCGAAGCGGCGCGGAGAAAGTATCTTGTCAGACGTATTTGCAATCAGTGTGTCGGCGCTGCAAGCGTTTCAATCGGCGATTCAGGTCACCAGCAACAATATCGCCAACGCAAATACGCCGGGCTACGCCCGCGAGTCCCTGGATCTATCCGCAGCCCCGCCGCAGTCAAACGGCAGGGCGGCCGTGGGTTCGGGTGTGGCGGTCGACGGGGTCACCCGGGCGTTCAGCCAGGCCACGGCCAACCAGTTGAACGCCTCGCAGAGCAGTTTGGGACAATTGAACGCCTTGCAGACCTATTCAACCCAGATCGACAATCTGGTCGGCACGACCGCAGGCGGCGTGAGCACCGCACTGCAAAGCTATTACAGCGCGTGGTCGGATGTGGCGAACAGTCCCGCCTCGACGGCGACACGTCAGGCGCTGCTGGGCAAAGCGCAGGGCGTCGTCAGCAGCTTCAAGAGCGCCAGTTCCCAGCTCAATGCCTTGAACGGCGACATCAATTCGCGGATTACCTCCGATGTACAGCAGATCAATACGCTGGCGGCATCGATTTCAAAACTGAACGCTCAGATCGTCACCACCACTGCGCAATCCGGCGGACAGGTGCCCAATGAGCTGGTCAGCCAGCGCGATCAACTGGTATCGAACCTCTCGACTTTGACCAGCATATCGACGACCACCGATGCCAACGGGGCATTGAACGTCTTCGTAGGCAACGGACAGCCGCTGGTCCTTCAAGGAAACACCACCACATTGACGACGGTGGCGAACCCGTTCGATGCCTCACAATTGGAAATTTCCAGCTCCACCTCCAGCGGCAACGTCATCAGCGGCTCGATCACCTCGGGGGATTTGGGCGGCCTGCTGGCCGCGCGCAGTCAGGTGGTCGATCCCACCAAGAATCAACTCGGTCAGCTCGCCGTCGCATTCACTCAGACGGCGAATTCGCAGCAAAACGCCGGCCTCGACCTCAATGGACAGCTCGGAGCGAATCTGTTTTCGGTCGGTGCACCGCTGGCGACGTCCTCCTCGAAGAACACCGGAGCCGCGACAGCGACCGTCGCCGTGGCCTCGGTGGGAGCACTCACCGCGAATGACTACGTGCTGTCGTACCAGGGCGGCGCCTATTCGCTGACCAACGCGGCGACCGGCGGCGCCGTGCCTCTCACCGGTAACGGCACGTCCGGAAGCCCCCTGACGGCCGACGGATTGTCGATCGTGCTGTCGACGACGCCGGCATCGGGCGACCAGTTCCTCATTCAGCCGACGGTTCAGGCGGCGGGGGGCATCAGCGTTGCACTCACCAGTCCCTCGCAGATTGCCGCCGCCGGCCCGGTGCAGGCCACCGCCGGCGGCAGCAACACGGGAACGGCGACGATCAGCAGCGGCACGGTGCTGAATGCGGCGAACCCCAGTCTGCTCGCGACGACGACTCTACAGTTCACGTCGCCGACGACGTATTCCATCAACGGCGCCGGCAGTTTCGCGTACACCGCCGGCGGCAACATCGCCCAGAACGGCTGGCAGGTGCAGATCAGCGGCACGCCGGCCACGGGCGATAGCTTCACCGTACGAAGCAATGCGGGAGGGACCGGCGACAATCGCAACGCCGTCTTGAGCGCCAATCAGCAATCCGTTGCGGTGCTGGGAAACGGCACCATCAGTATCACCGGTGCCGTGAGCGCACTCATCACCGGCGTCGGCAGCCAGGCGCAACAGATCAATACGGCGCAGACCGCGCAAAAAGCCGTCAATAACCAAGCCGTGAGCAACCAACAATCGATCTCCGGCGTCAATCTCGATGAAGAAGCCGCCAAACTGCTGCAGTGGCAGCAAGCCTATCAGGCCTCGGCGAAGGCGCTGCAGATCGGCAGCAGCCTGTTCGCAAGTTTGTTGACGGCCGTGCAAGCCGCATAACGAGGAATGCAACGATGCGTGTAACTCAGAATTTGAATCAACTCCAGTTCGTCGCCTCGTTGAATACGCTGGAGTCGAACCTCTCGCAGACCCAGAACCAGATCTCCACGAACCTGTCTTTCACCACAGCTTCGCAGAATCCGGTGGCCGCCGGCGCCGTCAATAATTACGATCAAGCCCTGGCTCAGAGTCAGCAATACGACACCAACGCCAACAGCGCTCAAACGCGTTTGGGGATCGAGGATACCGCCATGTCGCAGGTGCAGAGTGCGCTGCAGAGCCTGCGCACCCTTGCCCTGGAGGCCAACTCGGGCACGCTGTCGGCCCAAGGCCGCAGCGCACTCGCCACTCAAGCGACGCAAATCCAAGGGACACTGGTGGCATTGGGCAATACCCAAGACGGGAACGGTGAGTACATCTTCAGCGGCTATGCCACGCAAACCAAACCCTTTGCCTTGAGTGCCACCGGAGCCACTTATAGCGGCGATCAAGGCCAGCGCCAGGTGCAAATCTCGGCCGGTCAATCCCTTGCCGATGGCGACAACGGCGCTGCGGTGTTCAACCAAATCAAGACCGGAAACGGTACCTTTACCGCCACGGCCGGCGGCGCCAACACCGGCGGAGGATTGGTGGGCGCGAGCACGGTCACCAACGCTTCAGCCTATGACGGCGGTACGTACGCCATCAACTTCACCGCCGCGAATACATACGAAGTACGCGATTCCAGCAACGTCTTGGTGACGTCGGGAACTTATACCGACGGACAGTCGATTGCATTCCGCGGCGTACAAGTGACGCTCACCGGACAACCGGCCACCGGCGACACGTTCCAGGTGGCTGCGAGCTCCAATCAGAGCCTGTTTACGACCGTGCAGAATCTGGTCACGGCGCTGCAAACGAGCGCCGCCACGAGCGGATCGAGCACCAAGCTCGGCAACGCCGTGAATGTCGCGATCAACAACATCGATCAGGCGCTGAACCACAGCGCCAACGTAAGGTCCGATATCGGCGGGCGTTTGAATGCGATCACAGCGCAGTTGTCGGCATCGAGCAGCCAGCAGATTCAGTTGAAGAGCTCGATTTCGAATCTGCAAAGCCTCGACTACGCGAGCGCGGTCACGAAGCTGGACCAACAGAACGTCACATTGAGCGCTGCCATGCAGGCCTACACGCTCACCAAGGGCCTCTCGCTGTTCAAGTTCTTATAGTGGGCGCTGCGCGCCGGCGCCTCAATGATGATGACCGCCGGCGCCGTGCACGTGTCCATGCTCGAGTTCTTCCGTGGTCGCTTCGCGAACGCCGACTACCTCGACATCGAAATGCAGCGTTTGATCGGCGAGGGGATGGTTGCCGTCCAGCGTAACCATATCGCCGACCACGGCGGTCACCGTGAACAAGCGCATGCCATCGTCGGTTCGCGCCTGGAACTGCATTCCTTTTTTGATCTGGCCGGCTCCCTGCAGGGTGCGCTTGGGCACTCGCTGGACCAGGGATTCATCCCGCTCGCCGTACCCCTCGGCGGGCGTAACCACCACCGCCAAGGTGTTGCCGTCCTGTTTGCCTTCGAGCGCCTTCTCCAACCCGGAGACCAGGTTGCCGTGTCCTTGGATGTAGGCCAGGGGTTCGCCGCCGGCTGAACTGTCGAGTACGGTGCCGCCGTCGTCTTTGAGCGTGTAATGAATGGTGACCACTCGGTCTGCGGTGATTTCCACGACTGATTTCTCCACGGGTCCTGGGTTTGGGTTGAATGCTCAAGCTTACACAACTAGGAAAGTAACTGCGCCTCGAGATCGTAGGCCCCGGCCGCGGTGATCCGCACCTGCGCCCACTCTCCCACGGCCAGCCTCTTGGCACCGCGAATCCGCACAACCCCGTCGATTTCCGGAGCGTCGCCGCTGGAGCGCGCAACGGCCGTGCCGCCGTCGAGCCGATCGACCAAGACTTGCATGGTGCGGCCGACTTTCTGGGCAAGGCGGGCAGCACTGATCTCCGCGGCGAGTTCCATGAAACGCGCGCGCCGCTCCTGCTTGATTTCGGGCGGCACTGGCGTCTGCCGCAATGAGTTGGCAGTAGCCCCTTCGACGGGCGAATACTCGAAGCAGCCGACGCGATCCAACTGTGCGACGCGCAGCCAATCCAAAAGTTCCGCAAATTCCGCCTCGGTCTCGCCGGGGAATCCGACGATGAAGGTGCTGCGGATGGTCATGTCGGGAACCGTGCGGCGCCAGGCGGCGATGCGATCCAGCGTATTTTCAGCGGCGGCCGGTCGCTTCATGAGCTTGAGGATTCGTGCGCTCGCGTGCTGAAATGGAATATCCAGGTAGGGCAGAACCTTGCCTTCGGCCATGAGGCCGATGACTTGATCGACGTGCGGATACGGATAGACATAGTGCAATCTGACCCAAGCGCCGAGTTCGCCGAGCGCCGCGGCCAGATCGAAAAATCGAGTGCGGCGTTCCACGCCGCGCCAGGGTTGCGCGGCGTACTTGAGGTCGACGCCGTACGCGCTCGTGTCCTGGGAAATCACCAAGAGCTCTTTGACTCCCGCACGCACCAGCTGTTCGGCCTCGCGCAGCACTTCGCCGATCGGCCGGCTGACGAGGTCGCCGCGCATCGAAGGAATGATGCAGAAGCTGCATCGGTGATTGCAGCCCTCGGAAATCTTCAAATAGGCGTAATGGCGCGGCGTGAGCTTCACGCCCTGGGCCGGCATCAGATCCAGGAATGGCTCGTGCTGCGGCGGCAAGTGCTCGTGCACCGACGCCACCACCTCCTCGTAGCGTTGCGGCCCCGTGATTTTCAGGACTTGCGGATGCCGGTCGAGGATTTTCTGCGGCTGCGCCCCCAGGCAACCGGTCACGATGACCTTGCCGTTCTCGGCGAGCGCTTCGCCGATGGCGTCCAAGGATTCGTCCACCGCGGCGTCGATGAAGCCGCAGGTGTTCACGATCACGAGGTCCGCTTTGCCGTAGCTTGGCGCCACCTCATAGCCTTCGGCGCGCAAGCGCGTGAGAATGCGCTCGGAATCCACCAGCGCCTTGGGACAGCCCAGACTGACGAACCCTACCTTGGGGCTCTTACGAACTGCGGTTTTCAATGGAGTGATGGACCTCGGCGGTAGCCGGCCATTTTACCCGAAAAAGACGCGCCACCCAAACCGCTCCGCTGACCCGACCGGCGGCCGTTCAGCCGGGCGCTTTCGGGATGCCGCGCTGCGGTACGGCTGCGGTTTGGGCAAGAGCAACCGCCGCCGCTGCGATCGGCGACTCCCAGTCCCCGGGACGGGTCTGCCGAAACTGGCGCAAAGTCCCGTACCAAGGCGAATCGTTGCGAGCGAGCAGCCAGCGCCAACACGTGTCGAAGCGGTTCAGCAGCCACACGGGCTTGCCCAGCGCACCGGCAAGATGCGCCACCGCCGTGTCCACACTGATGACGAGATCGAGATTGGCGACGAACGCCGCGGTGTCGGAGAAATCCTTCCAGTGATCGGAAAAATCCTGGATTGTTCCAACGGTGGCGACGCCCATGTGCAATTCTGCCGCCGCCGGTCCCTTCTGCAGGCTGAAGAAGCGGCAGCCCGGTACCGCCAGGATGGGCTCGAGCTGCCGCAGCGACATGCTGCGACGTGAATCGACGGCGGCGAGTTGTGCGCTCGACAGGCGGGAGTTGCCGGCCCATACCAAACCTACCTTGATTCCCGGTGCAGCGGACAGCAGATGCCGCCAGTGTTCCGTGCGGTCTTGCGCCGCCGACAAATACGGCTCGGCACCGTGCAGCCGGGCCGCATCGAGCGGTATGCGCAGCCGGTACGGCAGACTCATCAGCGGGCTGTGAAAATCGTAGGGCGGAGGCGGTTGGTCCTGCGGCAGTACGGAGCTGACCCCCGGCGCGGTGCGCACGAGCGACAGGACTGCCGGCGGCGCCATGACAGTAATGATGGCCCCCTGCCGGGCGAGATCCTGCGCGAAGCGGATGAACTGCAGTGTGTCGCCGAATCCCTGCTCGGCCCACAAGAGGAGGCGTTTGCCATCGACGGATTCCCCGCGCCACGCGCGCTCAATGGGCATCGCATAGCTTCCGCGCAAATGATCGCAGCCCTCCCAGCGTGACTCGAAATTGCTCCACCCGTTTTGGAAATCGCCAAATTGCAGCTGAGTCAGCGCGAGATTCCAGCGAATTTCCGGGCAAGCGGGCGAGAGTTCCATTGCACGCGTCAGGCAGCGGTGAGCAGATTCCGCCTGGCCTTGGTCTTGAAGTACCGCGCCCAGATTGTTCAACGCATCCGCCGCATCCGCCGCATCCGGCCGGACCGCGAGGACGGTTTCCAGTTCGTGCTGCGCCAGGGAATGCCGGCCGAGAATGCGCAGCGTGTTCGCCAGATTGATCCGCGCGTTCCGATAGAGGGGATCGTCAATCAGCGTCCGCTCGAAACAAGCCTGAGCCTCGCCGAGCCGTCCTTGGTGGTGCAATGCCAGACCTAGGTTGTTGCGTGCCTGAACGAGATTCGGCATCAGCCGCAGCGCCTGCCGCAGAGCACCTTCTGCGGCGGCATGTTCACCGAGCTGCAGCCGGGCAAGGCCGAGCCAGTTGAGCGTTTCGGCATCGTTCGCGGCCTCGGCCAGCGCTTTTTCCAGCCACGCCGCGGCGGCCGCGGCATCATCCCGCGCCAATGCAAGGCGACCCAGACCTTTCAGACACGCTCCATCGGCGGGCGTCGCCTCGAACGCGTGTTGCAGCAATCGTTGCGCGTCCGCGTTGTGTCCCGATGACATCCTGAGATCCGCAAGTCCAATTCGCGCCCGTGCCAGCTGCGCGCGCGCTTCCGAAAACGCGGGCGAGATGCGGAGCGCTTCCACCAAGAACGTGCAAGCGGCTTCGAACAGTCCGAGATCGCAGCACAGCAGGCCCAGGAGGTATGCCACCTCGTCATCGTCTCGATTCACCGCATACAGCTGCTGGTAAATCCGCTCCGCATCATCCAACCGGCCGGCCGCGTGATGCGCAATGGCCGCCGCCAGTTGGCCGTCGCGTCGAGGAATCATGCGGGTATTCATTGGATTCGATGCTACGCGCCCGAGCACGCCAGTACTGTGACCGGCATCTGCAGAATGGCCGCATTTTCCCTATAAGCTCGGCACATGTTGGACGCCCATCGCGATGTATTCACCACACTGTTTCAGCGCGCATTGAGCGCGGCACAGATGGGGGAGCTCGAGGCCGCTGCCGAGCTGTTCGGTCAGGCGGTCATGCTCGAGCCTACCCATGCCGCCGCTCATGCCAACCGCGGCGCAGTCCTTGCTGAACTGGGACGGTGGCCTGGTGCGCTCGAGAGTTTCGAGCGCGCGATCATGCTCATGGCGGACTATGCCGCGGCCCATTGCAACCGAGGCAATGCGCTCAAGGAGCTGGGCCGTCCGCAGGATGCGCTCGCGAGTTATGGGCGCGCCATCGAGGCGCAGCCGGATCTGGCAGCCGCCCATTCGAATCGGGGTAATCTGCTGCGCTGTCTCGGACGATGGGAAGAGGCGCTGGCCGGGCTTGACCGGGCCATTGCCGTCCAGCCCGGACTGGCCGAGGCGCACCTCAACCGCGGCATCGTGCTGAAAGAACTCAATCAGCCCCAGGCGGCGCTTGCGAGCTACGATCGGGCCATCGCGATCAAGGGTGACTACCCGGAGGCCTTTTGCAACCGGGGAATCGTGCTGCAAGAACTTGGGCGGATCGACGCGGCCCTTGCCAGCTTTGACCGGGCCATCGCGCTCAGGCCGGACTTCGCTGAAGCTCGCTTCAATCGATCGATGGCGCTGTTGATGGTCGGCGACTTCGCCCGCGGCTGGTCCGAGTATGAGTGGCGTTGGAAAACCCGGCCCCGCGCGGCTGCGGACGGGGGAGAAGGATTTCGCGACCGCTCGCCGTGGCTGGGCACGGAATCACTCTCCGGCAAGACCATTCTGCTGTGGTGCGAACAGGGCTTGGGGGACACCCTACAGTTTTGCCGCTATGCGAAACCCGTGTCCGATCTAGGCGCACGAGTCATTCTCCAAGTGCAACGTCCCCTTCTTGGTTTGCTGCGGGGACTGGAGGGCGTCGCTCAATTGCTGGCTCCAGGCGATCCCCTGCCGGCGTTCGACCATCATTGCCCGTTGTTGAGTCTCCCGCTGGCGCTCCGTGGCTACTTGCCGGCCATTCCCGCCCAGGTGCCGTACCTTGCCGCCGGCGCCGACAAGGCTGAGTTTTGGAGAGTCAAGCTGGGCCCTCACTCCAAGCGACGGGTGGGCCTCGTATGGTCCGGAGGATTTCGCGCCGACCAGCCGGAATTGTGGACCGTCAACAGCAGAAGGAATATCCCGCTGGCCCGGCTCGAGCCGCTCGGACATGCCGATGTGCAATTCTTCAGTTTACAAAAAGGGGAGCCGGCCCGAGCGGAACTCGAGGATCTGCCGTCAAAAAATTGGCGGGGTTCGCCCATCATCGACTTGACCGAACATCTCGAGGACTTTGCCGACACGGCCGCTCTCATCGAGCAGCTAGACCTCATTATTTCCGTCGACACATCGACCGCTCACCTGGCTGGCGCACTGGGCAAGCCGGTGTGGATTCTGAATCGCTTCGACACATGCTGGCGCTGGCTGCAGGAAAGACCCCACACTCACTGGTATCCCACCGCGAGGCTCTACCGGCAGGCCCGTCCCGGCGATTGGGAGGACGTGATTCAAAGGGTCAGCGGGGATCTCGCCCGGTTGTAATCGAACTCGCCAGAGCTCACATCTTCCACTTGGCGAGGTACTTTTCGTAGCCTCGATGCCAGCCGGGAGTGCCGAACGCGCCGTCGCTCTCGTGCATGACTTGAATGGGCCAGGTGCCCATTCGCAGCTTTCGGAACTCGGCCCGCCGGCAAAAATCCAGGTCGTAAAAATGGAAATCGAAATTTTCATCGAAACGTACGTCGCGGGACAGCAGTGTCTCACTGTGGGCCGCCAATAGCAGCCCATCCATGATCTTCACCTCCACTCCCGGCGCTCCGTAGTAGTTGATCCCCAGGGCGGGCCAGTTCCTGCCATGCGAGACGACGCCGCTGAGATTTTCCGCAGCATCGCGCGTAAATTTGTCGTCCAGAAACATCCAGCTGGGCTGACGCGGCACCCGGCGCTTGTTGCCCGCCAGCCCGATGATGTCGAAATTATTGAGGCCGCCGACGAGCCGCTCCGGCCAGAAAAAGTCCAGCAAGTGAATGTCGTCATGGATGAACAGCAGGATCGCGGGCCTGCCCACCGATTCACGCAGCACCGTGTTGTAGACTTCAGGCAATCCGGCCGTATTGTTCGGGAACAGGCGCAATTCTATGAACGGCCAGCGATACAGCGCGAGCGATCGACCGAGCGCGGTCTTGGTGGCGAAATCCGCGGAATTTTCCCGGGTCGCACACACGATTCGGATCGTTACACCCATATGACTCTTCCTTGCGCGTCAGCCGGGACGCGCGCGCAGCACGTATTGCAGCGGCAATGCGTCGATGGCCGCCTGTTCGGGATCGGCGCCGATGTCCCGAGCCATCTGCTTGATGCTCGGCAGGACCTTGTCCGTGTCCGGATGGTTGAATATTCGCGGGAACGCCGCATCGATTCGGAAACCGGCATGAAGGAACATTTCAATCATGGTAATTCGCGTGAACCAACGCAAATGGGTGCGATCGAGAAGGCCCGAGTCTTCGTAGCGAAACGCGCCGCAGTTGAGCCGTGCCTGTACGCTCCAATGCTGCGCGTTCGGAATGCACGCAACGACGCTGCCTAGCGCCGTCATGGTCCGTCGCACTTTCCCCAGCACGGCCCACGGGTCTCTCAGATGTTCCAGCGAGTCTCCAAAAACCCAGCAATCGCCGGGCAGCGATGCACGGATGTACTCTTCGTCGGCGCATTCGATATCCAAGTCGAAAACCGTGTCGCAATGGCGCCGTGCCAGCGGAACGTACTGCGGCATCACTTCGATGCCGATATAGCGGCAGTTCGGATTGATCTTCTTGTACTCCCGGGCCAACGCGCCCGAACTGCACCCCACTTCGACGACGGTGCCTGCATGGGGTGGGATCAAGGAAAGTAGATCGGGATTGTGCTGCTCGTGCGCGGGGGTTTGATCCATGTCATTCCAAGCCTCGTATATGGCGTGTACCGGCTCTGCCGGAAGGAGGGTGCAAGGCTCGCGCGGCCGAACCGAGGCAGTCGCGTGCCGCGTACCGGCGACCTGTTGCCGCTATTTTTCCAGCAGAAACCAAGTCACATCGTCCTGCGGAAAATAGTTGTCGCGATGGTAGACGAAGCCATAGTCGATGAGACGGAGGTGGAACCGGTCAATGAGCTCGCCGGCGAAATCCCTCTTGAACAATCTTTCATCGTTGCCGCGATAGCTCACCGACACGGGGGTTGGATTGTAGTATTCGCACACCAGGATGTAGCGATTCGACAGGTTATAAAGATTGCCGTAGACCTGGTCCAATTCGCCTGGATGGATATGGATCAAGACAGTCTTCATGAAGGCCAAGTCAAAGGTCCTGTTGGTCGCCAAGTCGTTCAATATGGTTCCGCCGACGATGTCAGCCACTCTGGCCGCCCGGGCTATCTGCGCCGCCCGATCGTTGATCTCGTAGCCGCAAAGTTCGAACTCGGCGTTGATGCGGCGCAGTGCCTGGAGATTCAAGCCGATATTGCAGCCGAGCTCGACGATGGACTTCACCTGCGGGGCGGCCCTCAAGATGCGCGCGAACAAGACCACGTTGGAGAGGATGATCTGTTCGCCTTGGTTCCTCGCTATATAGTCATCTCCAAACTCTCCTGCCCAGAAGTTTTCCTGCTCGGTCCTGAACGCCATTGCTACCGCCTTTTCCGGATTCCCACCGATCTTCAGGCAAGAGAGGTGCAATTCCCGTGCCACTGGCATGTGTATTGCACACCATCCCTGGCTATGAAAGACATCCTGGTGATCTTGACCATCGCAGATCTCCCGATCGCCCGGCACATCAGCGCGGAGCTCGAGGACTACGAGGTTTACCTGTTCGATGCGGGACTCGCCGATCCCGCGGCCGCTTCGGGCTTGCGCAACGTGGAACTGTTCACGACGCTCGGCGGCCCGTCGTTCCACGCCATGGACCGGCAGGCGCACTCGTTGGCGCTTGATTTGGAGACACACCTGGACACGCTGCGGCGCCGGCACCGCGAAATGTCCATTGTCGGTTGGCAACACCTCAATCTTTACTACTCGTTCATGACGCTGGAGTGGTACGGCGCATTGTGGGAACGGACCGAATTGAAAAAAGCGGGCCCTCGCCGCGTGCATCTATTCATCAACGACCGTCCGGCCGAATACTATTTCGAATCTTTTTTGCCGGCCGTGTTGCTCATGAGTTACCTCCAAAAGCACGGAATCGAATTCATTGCTTACCGCCATGGGGCGAAAGGCACTCCCGCCTATCCGATTCCGGATTTCCCCGGCATCGCGGCTGCTGACGTCTCGGGTCGAGTACTCACGCATCTGCCCACATGTTTCTATGACATCGATTTCTATTGCGACGAGTTGCGAGCGGCGGGTAAGAGCACGATCAACCTCGAGGCCAAACTCTGGAACGTGCCGACCGCCACCGACCGACAGATCGGGTTGACCGATCCCGAGCGCGTACTCGCCCGTCTCGCGCCCGCGCAGCGGGAAGAAGTCGCCGTCCTCGCTCGAGAGCTGTACCACGCCTTGGATCTGCGGCTGGCGCCGCACATCGACCTGCCTGACTATCGCGCTCGCCAGGTCGACCATATCGTTCAGCTGTATCGCTCGCAGTTGCTCCTCTACTTCGAGCTGCAACGCTACTTCGGCAATGCCGCACCGGCAAAATTGGTGTTGTCCGAACATGACGCCGGCTTCCACGGGCCGCTCATCGCGTTCGCAGAGCAGCGCTCGCTACCGGTGGTCTTGTTGCCCCATAGCAAAGTGAGCGGCGACATAGAGTTCACCTACGAGAACATCGTGGTGCTCTGTCATCCGCTGCAAGGGCAACCGATACACGACGGCGTGCGCCGGCGCGTGCCGTATCGAGCCGTCCTCTACCCGGAGCGCTTCACGGGCACCAGCGCCGTGGGCCATGGAATGCGCACGGTCTCGCTCATGCTCAACGCCCCGTCATTGAATGGTGTTCCCTATGTTGCCACGGACGTTTATCTCGACGGAATCAAGCGTATCGTTACGTGGTGCCGCGACCACGGGATCAACGTCAAGATCCGCTGCAGACCGGGGCACGCGGTGGTCAGAGTGCTGAGCGCCTACCTCGGCGTCGACCCTGACACGCTCGCGCGGAACGTCGCCGAAAGCATGGAAGACCATGTGCGCGGCTGCGACCTGTGTCTGATGTACGACATGCCGACTACGGCAGCACTCCACTTTCTTCGCACTGCCGTCGCCATCCTCAACCCGGTTACCAGCGTTCCAACCACGGCATTCCTCGCGATTGCGCACCCCGAGGTGATCGTCACGGAAAGTGTGGAAGCCACCTTGGAGCGCTTGGAGGCCTTCCGGTCGGACCCGCTGACGCTGTATGCCTTCGCAGCGTCCCAGTTTCAAGCCTACCTCGCGAAATTCCAGCGCGCGCGCGCGTTACGCACCTTCTTTTGAGCCGCGTACTACGTCCCGCAGCATTTCAATCTCCGCATGCGGCAAGGGACAGGGTGCCCCCGCCGGCGGAATCGAACTCAGTACGCGCTTCCCGGCGATCAATCCAATGACCATGGCCATGCTGCCGCACCCGACCACGCTATCGCTGGAGGCCACCTCGCTGCTCAAGCGATGGCCTTCGCTGAACCTGATCGGCAACGCGTATTCGTTCACGATGTCATGGTATTTCCCGGCGGGTTCCGACGGATGCGGCCGTATCACTACACGTCCCACCGGGCCGAGTGCGCGTAAGTTGTCCAGGAAATATCGCAATGCTTGTTCCTCAGAGTATCCCCAGTGCAGCGGATTGCCGAACTGCCGCAACGCCGCTTCGCGCACCGGCTCGCATACGTAAAGTATGGTCAATTCGTGTGGCAGGGCGGGATAGACGGACGCCGCGCCGGCGAGTTCGGTCCTGACATCGGCGAAGTAGGGATTTTCAGTGAGGTACACGGGAAGCTCGGGCAGGTGCCGGCGCGCCAGCGTCCATGCATTCGCGTCGCTCACCCAGATCTCATCCGGCAGGCACAGCACGCCGGACCGCATGAAGCGTTCGCGGTACTGCACCCAATGATCGAGCCAAGCCACCGAGGGTGTGCCTGCGGCACGCGCCAATCCGATGGCATGGAGTTCCAGGTCGGACTGCCAACTGGTGCCGCAGAGCAACCGGTCGCTGCCTTGGAGCGCGGCCTCGACCGACAGATTGTGAACCGCCGCCCCCAGCTTGCGCTCGAATATCGCCTTCGCCGGCCCTTGCAGCGCCAGCCGGCAGTGGAGCTTTTCGCGCCGTACGTAGCTGCTGAGTATTTCGGCACCGCCCGCGTCGTGCGCCACGATCGCGAGTGTCCCCTGGGGGCGCGCGGCGGGAACGTCGTTGGCGGTGATCAAGGGGCTGGCGCCCGGAGCGCGTCTTTATACCGCAATACCTTTCCGATCGCCGCGACGAAGTCGTCGACGTCGCTTTCCACCAAGGGTTCGCGCATCAGCGGCGTGTAGATCAGCTCAGACTCGTGCATGTGCTCGGCCACGGGACACAGCCCCCTCGCATATGCGTAATCCACCGACGGGTGCATGGTCCAAGGAAAGCCGTGCGCCCCGATCGCTATTTTCTTTTGGTACAGCGGCGACAGATACAGCGGCTTGACATAGCCCTCGACCCATCCTGTCTGTTCCCAGATAGCGGGCTGCGGCAGTTCGGCGTTGACCGCCCGCACGAACAGCGCCCGCGACATGCCGATGACCTTGGCATCGAATCTCACCGGATAGAGGTAGTACGCGTGCTCGGCACCCTCGGCGATGGCCGCGGGGGTCAGCCCGGGAAATTGCCGCAGCCGCACTCCAAAGTGTTCCGCCAAGCCACGCCGCGTCTCGAGATGGCCTTCGAGCCTGTCCAGCTGGGCCGTCCCGATCGCGGCTTGCAATTCGGTGAGCCGATAATTCGATCCCACCATATTCGTCAGGTCCTCTAGCTGCTGCGCTTCGACCAGATTCTCGCCGTGGTTGCGGATCATCTGGCAGCGCAGCGCCAGCTGCGCATCGTTCGTGACCAGCATGCCGCCTTCGCCGGTATGGATATGCTTGTGGTAATTCAAGCTGAAGCCGCCGATGTCGCCGATCGCTCCCACCGGCCGTCCTTTGTAACTCACGCCGGGAGCCTGAGCCGCGTCTTCGATCACCTTGAGGTTGTAGCGCCGCGCCAACTGCATGATGGGATCCATGTCGGCAGCTTGGCCAAAGAGGTGTACCACCATGATGGCCTTGGTGCGCGGAGTCAAACAGCGCTCGATGCTGCCGGCGGTGATGTTGAACGTGTCGGGGTCGATGTCCGCGAACATTGGAATCCCGCCGTAGAACAGGATTGCGGTCGCGCTTGCCGACATGGTGTAGGGCGATACGATGACTTCGTCGCCGGGACCCAAGCCGATGGCGCCGACCGCGGTCATCAGGCCGGTGGTCCAGGAGTTGACGGAGATGGCGTGCTGAAAGCCGTACAGGTCGGCCCACTTGCGCTCGAACTCGAGCACCTTCGGGCCGCCCAGCCACTGCGGGCCGGGGCTGCCGAAAAATCCCGACAAGTGACCGCTCTCCATCACCGCCATCACCGCGCGCTTCTCGCTGTCGCCCATGGTACGGCGCATCGGGAACGCGTCTTTGCGGGTGGCCTCGCCCCCGTGTATTGCCAGTGCTGTCACGATGTTCCTCGAAAATACGTGGTTGATGAGAATCAGTCGACAATGCTCGAAATATCGACCCACGCGCCGGCAGCGCCGGCGGAGCGCTTGATGGCTTCCACCGTCATCGCGGTTCGCAGAGCCGAGTGCACGTCGCAACGCGGATGCTGCAACGTACCCAGTGCAAGTTGCAGCGCCTCGTCGGCCATGTGCTCCATCGCCGTCAATGCACCGGCCGGCAAAGCCCGTGCCATCCCGGGAATGCGGTAGCCGGCGTAGTCCGGGTCGCCCTCGATGGATGTCAGCCGCAAGTCGCGACCGCCCCGCGAGATGTCGCACAGCGCCGCCTGCCCGATGACACGGAGTTCGAAACAGGTGAAGGAATTTTGGTCGGTGCCGAGCATGGTCAGGTGGAATTGCGAGCCGGCGGGGTTTTCATACACCACCTGCGCATCCAAAGCCGGGTCAGCGCCGCCCGACCAAGCTGCTTCGCGGGGATCGAGGGGACTCCCCAAGGCGCGCGCCCGCAACGGCCGTGCTTCGCACAGGAATCCGACCAGATCGATCATGTGGGAACCGTTGTTCGTGATCCCTTTTCCATAGAGACCGATCAGCCGCTGGAGGGCACCGAGCTCGCCGCTGCCGATCGCAACGCGCAGTTCGTGCATGCGCGGATCCCAACGGCGCGAGAAATTCACCACCGATTTGACGTGAGCGGCGTCGATGGCCGCAGCCAGCATGCGGCTCTCGGCGAAGGTCGCCGCGAGCGGTTTTTCGATCACCAGCACCTTGACGCCCGCGGCCAGCGCGGGTTCGATGACCTGCCAGCGCACCGTGCTCGAAGTGGCTACCACTGCCAGCTCCACCCTGTTTTCGGCGAACATCCGGGTCGCATCAAAATAGGGCCGGCCACCCCAACGCTGCGCCGCGTGCTCTGCCTTGGCCGAATCCGGGTCGCAAACCGCCACCAGCGAGGCGCGCTCGTGCCGGCTGAAGGCGGCCGCGTGGCTCAAGGATGAGGCCCGGGAGGGCGGAGGCGCATCCCACCGCGCTCCGATCAGTCCGCAGCCGATGATGGCCACATTGACGGCTCGCTGTTCCTGCAACTCACTCCTGCCTTTTCCGCGCGCCGTAAACTCTCGCGAGCATGACCAGCGCCCGAATGATTTTGTAGTTGGCCGCAAGACTGTGCCCAAATCGCGGAGCACCGGCACGCCGCCGGGTCAGGATCGGCATTTCGATGGTGCGTACCCCGTCCCGCTTGGAGCGCACGGCCAATTCGCTGCCGATAGACCGCAGTACGTCGAAGCAGCCGGCCCGTCGGTACACCTCGATGGTATAGCCTTTCATGCCGCACAGCGGGTCGGACATCGACCAGAGCCGGCTGGCGCAACGCGCGAACAACCATTCGCCCAGCCGCTGCAAGCGGTCGCGTCTGCCGAGCACCATCTCATAGCCCGCATCCAGATAGCCGATCATTTCCGGCAATTGAGCCGGATCATGCTGGCCATCCGCATCCATGGTGATGAGGTAAGCGCAACCGAGCTGCGCGGCGCGCGCGAAACCTGAGTTGAGGGCACCGTCATAGCCCTGGGTCGCAGCGTGCGTCACGACGTCCGCGCCGGCCGCGCGCGCCAACGTTGCCGTCGCATCGGTCGAACCGTCGTCGACCACGATGGGCATGCCATGTTCGCCGATGCGCGCCACCACCGCAGCGATGGTCGCGGCTTCGTTGAGGGCGGGGACGATGATGGCTATGCGAGATCGCTCCATCGCAGATGGTCCCCCGATTTCTTGTCCCGCGCGAGTACTTGCCCCGGCAGGTGATTGAGGTGCATAGGAGAAATCGCGTCGGCCGGGCATGGACGCAGCACGCACAGATGCTCGCGCGCCAGTACGCTGCCCGCCGGCAGGTCGCGAGCCAGCCGCAGCGCACGCCGCTGCAGCACCGCGGTCTGCAGTTCGTTGGCTTCGACTCGCTTGATGCCGTTGCCCAGCGCCAGATCGAGTTCGCGGGTGGCCTCGACCATGTCGCGCCAAGCCTGCGGATTCATCGAGAAGCCGTGATCGGGGCCTTCCCGGCCGGTATCGTCGGTGAAATGCTTTTCTATCACGCGCGCCCCCAACGCCACCGCGCCGAGCACCGTTGCAAATCCGAGCGTATGGTCGCTCAAGCCCAGCACCATCTCCGGATACATCGCACGATAACTCTTCAGTACGTTCAGCTGGATATGCTTGAAGTTCTCGAGTTGGGCCGTGTAGTTGGTATTGCATTGCATCAGTGCAATCCGCGGATTGATGGCCAATGCCACCTGCACGGCTCGATCCACGTCGTCCATGCTGGAGGCGCCGGTGGCGATGATGTAAGGCTTTTGCTTGGCGGCGATATGTTCAATGATTTCCAGCCAGGTGATGTCGCCGGAACCGATCTTGAAGGCGGGCACGTAAGGGTCGATGTGATCGACCAGCGCCAGATCGTAAGGACTGGTGAAGAAGCAAACACCGGCCGCGTCGCAAGTTTCCTTCAAAATTGGCGTCCAGAGTTCCGGCACACTGGCGTCGCGATAAACGTCCATGACGCTCTTCCGCCACCCAGCTTGGTGTGACTGCCGTGGGCCAAGCGCCCTGAAGCCTGCATGGCTGACTATGGTGTGCGCCTTGAAATGCTGAAATTTGGCTGCGTCGGCGCCCGCGGCCGCAGCCAGATGAATCAACTCCTTGGCTCTGCCGAGATCGCCATCATGGTTGGCGGCGATGTCGGCAATGAAATAAGTGGGGTAGCCGTCGCCAATGGTCTTGCCCCCGATGCTCAAAATACGCTCAGGGGAGTTGGGCATAGTCACTCCGGATCGCCAGAAGCTCGTCCCTGACGGCCGGCAGGCGCACTCCCAAACTGCGTTCGAACAGGCTGCTGTTCATGCGCATGTCCTTGGGACGATACGCTGACAGACCCGCACCATCGGACCGAACGCGGCGCAGCTGCGCGGTCGGTAAAGCGAGAGTCTCGGCGAAAGCGTGGGCGAAGTCCGCCTTGCTCAAGCCATCGGCGGCCCCCAGATTGAATATGCCGTGTGGCCTCTGCCGCACCACACGCTCGACCATGTCACTCACGGTCGCGAGCGACAGCGGCGAAAACAGCACGTCTTCGAACAACGCAAGGGGCTGCTCGCTTCTGATGGATTCGTAAACCCAGTCGCTGAAACTGCTGCGGCCGGGACAGCGGCTGCGGCCGAAGAAATTGGTTCGCAGGACCGTGCCGAGTACGTTGACCGCCAGCGGCTCGGCTGCGATTTTAGAGAACGCATATGTGTTCGACACGGTTACCGCCGATTCTCGATGCGGACCCATGCCGTCGTACACCTGGTCGGTTGAAATTTGCACCAGATGGGTGTTGGTGCCGTTGTTGCGAATCCAGCGGCATAGATGGTCCACGCAGGCGACATTCAGCCGATACGCTGCGTCCGGGTGCCGTTCGCAGAGATCGACGTCGGTGAGAGCCGCCAAATTAATGACGCACTCCGGTCGCGTCTGGTCCAACAGCGCGGCGGTGGAGGCATGGTCGCGCAAGTCGGCCTGGTAGTCCGCGCCGCCTCGAAAGCCGTGCCGCAGCACCGTATGACCGCAATGCTTCAACCACGGTATCACCGAGGCCCCGAGCATTCCGGTCGCGCCGGTAACGAGTATGCGCGTCATGCTCAGGCGGGACGAGGCGCAGGATGGATGGCGTGCGGCGCGCTCATGCAAGGTCTCCGCTGGCTTTCAATGCGGCGTACATCAACTCGGCACGCTTCCAGTCCTCGGGCGTATCGATATCCTGCACCAGATGGCGCGGCAACAAGTACGCCATGGAGTCGGGCGCAAAGAAAATCTTTTCGCTCATATAGGCCGCCGCCGATCCCCAATAGAACTGGCCCGCATCCTGGTACGCCTCTTCCAGGTCTTGGGACCGGGTGTTGTAGTGCGCGGGTTCGAACATTTCGACGCGACCATCCGGCTTGACTCTGAATGCGCGCTGAATCGGGAACGGGAACGTAGTTGCGCTGAACACATAGCCGGTCACCGATTCTCGGGTCAGCATGGCATGCGCCGCGCGTAGTGCGTCGACTTGGATGAACGGAGCCGTGGCGTAGATGCAGCACACGTTTTGCGGCGCAGCCCAGTGCTCCCGAACCCAGCTGACCGCGTGCTTGATGACCGGCACGGTGGTGGCATGGTCGTTGGCAAGCTCCGCGGGCCGTACGAACGGGGTCACGGCGCCGTATTGCCGGGCGATTGCCGCAATCTCGGGATCGTCGGTGCTGACGACGATTTGGTCGAATAGTGCGCTTTGCGCGGCAGCCATGATCGAATAGGCAATCAAAGGCCGACCGGCGAACGCGCGGACATTCTTGCGTGGGATGCGTTTGCTCCCGCCACGGGCGGGAATGATGGCTACGTTCATGCCGGTTCCGATCGCCGTCGTCATCCGTTGCACGCGGCCCCGACCGCCACCAGAGCGCGCAATCCCTCCGCGTCCAGCATGTTCGGATTGGTGCCGGAGTTGTACTCGAAGCCGTCGGTGACCGGCAGGCCGGCCTCGCCGATGGAATTTACCGCATAGTCGGTGCGATTGGTCAGAACGACCGACGGTTTGATGACGAAATGATCGTGGAATTCGAGCGTCAGGTGGCAGTCATCGGAAGGACACATGATTTCGTGCAGTTTCTCGCCGGGTCGGATACCCACGATCTTCGGCGGCAGATCAGGCGCCATGGTTTTGGCGAGTGCAAGCACGGTGGCCGATGGGATTTTTGGCACGAAAATCTCTCCCCCCTGCATCCGTTCGAAGTTCTTGATGACGAAGTCGACTCCGTCCTGGAGAGTTATCCAGAACCGCGTCATGCGTTCATCCGTGACCGGCAGTTCGCGCACGCCTTGGTCCAGTAGTTTCTTGAAGAACGGGATCACCGACCCGCGGGAACCGACCACGTTTCCATAGCGCACCACCGAAAAACGGGTCCGGCGGTCGCCGACCATGTTGTTGGCCGCGACGAACAGTTTGTCGGAAGCGAGTTTCGTGGCGCCGTAAAGGTTGATGGGGTTCGCCGCCTTATCGGTCGACAGTGCAATGACCTTGTCGACGTTGGCGGCCAACGACGCCTGGATCACGTTCTCGGCGCCGTAGATATTCGTCTTGATGCATTCCATTGGGTTGTATTCGGCAACCGGTACCTGTTTGAGTGCGGCCGCATGGATGACGAAGTCGACGCCGTCCATCGCCTGAATCAGGCGCGGCTGGTCGCGCACGTCGCCGATGAAGTAGCGCATCTGCGGCGTGCTGAAGGTTTGCGCCATTTCGAACTGTTTCAGTTCGTCGCGTGAATAAATGATGACTTTCTTCGGTCGATGGCGCGTCAAAAGCGTCTTGACGAATTGTTTGCCGAACGAGCCCGTGCCGCCGGTGATGAGGATGACTTTGTCGTTGAGCATAAGCCAAAGTATGCAAAGAACATGCCAACCCCCACGGCGGGGTTTTCGTCAGCCGCAGCGCCAGCGTCAACGCCGTCGGCAAGGCGTCGCCGCCTACGGCATACTTCCGCCACCACCCGCCTAGGCCCGCTCGCAGGCAGGACACCCGGATTGAGGCACTGGACCATGACATCACCCACGTCGGTAACGCGGAACTCGGAGTGGATCGCCCGCGAATATGGTCGAGAGAAGTGGCCGGCGGTGCTGTCGCGGATCGAAGCCGACCTTTGCGCGGGCGAAACCGACCTCTCACGGGTGGTCAATCGTGTCAAACGCTGGGAATCCGGCCTGGCGGAAGAAAAGGAACGAGAGTTCGTCGTGGCCGGTCGCGCACTGCGATTGCCGGGGCCGTTTGCGCTGCATGGGGGGGTGGGGTGGATGGCGGAGAAGCTCCTGGCACTCGCCGACGGAGCGGATGCCATCATCGAACTCGGGAGCGGGTGGGGTTTCAATCTCTTCAATCTTTGGCTGTACGGCGGCCCGCGCGGTGCGCGCTATTTCGCCCTCGAATACACCGAAGCCGGCCGCAGCTGTACGGAGCGGCTTGCGGCTCTGCAACCCGATCTCGCCATTACCACGTTGCCCTTCGACTACCACGCCGTCGACCTCGCTTCTCTAGGGCGGTTCTCGGGGCGCGTGTTCGTTTACACTTGCTTCAGCATCGACCAGATTCCGCACTTGTCGGCCGCTGTCTATCTTGCCTTGCGCAAGCTGGCGGATCGCGTCGATGGCATGCACTTCGAGCCGGCCGGCTGGCAAATGGACGGCGAGCGCTGCGTGGGATCATCGCATCGCTACGCCGAGCAACATGACTACAACCGCAACCTCTGGTCGCTGCTGAACCAGCTCCAGGAAGAGGGGATTTTGCGGATCGAGGCGCACACCCCGGAGCTCTTCGGTCAGAACCCGGAGAACAGCGCATCCATGATCTACTGGACCATGGACGCGTCGTGAACCCGGGCTGCGTCGACCACGGCCGTCGAGTGAAAGCGCTCCGCCGGCAATCCGGCGCACCAGCGCTGCCACATGTGGCGCAGCGCCTTCTCGAGATGTGCCGCGATGAGGTCGGGCTGGCCGCCCGGTGATCCGCTCAAACGCGCGCGCAACCCGGCGCGCACCTCGGCAAGCTCGTTCAAATGCACGGACCAGTACGCGGCCCGCGCGGCGAAGTCGGCGGCATTCGTCGCGATGAACCCGTCGAGCGCCACGTGTTTCATGATGCCGGCGCAGGCTCGCGCCCACGAGGTCGATCCCGCCACGGTCAGGGTCGGAACGCCCATCGAGAGCGAATGCATGGTTGTGGTGGCTCCCGAGAACGGCAGGGTGTCCAGAGCAATGTCTACTTGATGATGAAGTGCCAGGTACGCGTCCATGGTGCAGCGGCCGTGGAATCTCAACCGCTCGGGTGAGACCCCGTGCACGCCGAACCCTTGGAGCAACACAGATTCTTGCGCGGGCAGCGAGATGCCGGCGATCAGCAACTTGGCTTGCGGCAAGTCAAGCAAAAGCTTCGACCACAGGCGCATGGTGAAGGCATTGACCTTGCCCGGCCGATGGAAACTGCCGAAGGTCAGATACCCCCGGTCGAGCGCCGGCAAGGCATTCACGGCCGGCGCATCCGCATGCGGCTCGAAAGCCCATCTATCCGGAAGATAGGCAAGCTTCTCGGTGAAGGACCAGTCGAACTCGCCGGGCGGCAACCAGCAGGAATCGGCGATGTAGTAATCCATCGCATGTAATCCGGTCGTGCCGGGATAGCCGAGCCAACTGGCCTGAATGGGCGCAGGCTTGCGCGCAAATGTGCGCAACCGGTTGTGCGCGGTGTGACCCCCGAGATCGATCAGAATATCGATGCCGTCCGCCGCGATTCGGCGCGCGAGATCAATGTCCGTGAGAGCGGAAATGGCGTGCCAGTGTGCAAAGCACCTGCGCAGACGCCCGGTCACCCGGTCTTCGGCTGCATGGTTGGAGTACGCATGCAATTCCAGGCGCGGACTATGAATCAACCGCCTCAGCACGGGTTCCAGAAAGGTCGCCACCGAATGATCTCGAAAATCCGCCGATACGAACCCGATACGTAGACGACGGCCCGGATCGCGCGCATTCGAGTGCCGCGGCCATATCGCCCGCACGTCGGCTTCGAAGAGCCCGCCCACCCTGCAATGCTCCGCGAACAAGGCCTGCGCATCGATGCTGGCGTTGTGGCTGATGACATACATCAGGTTCGAATAGCCCTGCTCGTCGTCCGTGGTCAACGGGCCAGTGCGCAACGACGTGGCGGTGCGTAGGCTGGCTTCGGCCTCCTCATAGCGAGACTGCAGTTCGTAGTACATGCCGAGACGGTAATGGGCCGGCCCAAAGCCAGGATCTATCGCCAGTGCCTTGCGCAGCCATGTTTCAGCTTCATCGAAGCGCTGCAGCGCCGCGAACGAGATGCCAAGATTGCTGTGCACTTCGGGGTCATGCGGCAGCAACCGGGTGGACGCCTGCATGGCGATCAGAGCTTCATCGGACCGCCCTTCGGCCCACAGCAAGGCGCCCAAGATTTTCCAGCCGAGTCCGCGCTCCGGAAAGTCTTCGGTCATGATGCGCGCCTGCTCGAGTGCCTCCGCGAAGCGGTGCTGCGCGACGAGCGCCAGCAGCGCGGCATCGTCGGGTGCGCCGCTCCGCAGGGAGCTGTGAAAGGATTCTGCCGGCAGCCCAGCGCACCAACGCCGCCATATGTGCCGCAGAGCGCGCGCAAGATGGGCCGCGATGAGGCCGGGCTGTCCGCCAGGCGCTCGGCTCAAGCGGACACGCAGCCCGGCGCGTAACTGCGCAAGTTCGCTCAAATGCGCAGCCCAGTAACGGCCTTTAGCGACGAACTCGGCGGGGTTCGCGGCGACGAACCCGTCGAGGCCCCTCTGTTCGAGGATTCCTGCGCCGGCCCGCGACGCCGAGGTTGCGCCCGCAAGGGTGAGCGTGGGCACGCCCATGAACAGCGAGTACATGGTGGTGGTGCCCCCGCCATAGGGATACGCGTCCAACGCGATATCCACTTGCCGATGGAGCGCGAGATAGCGATCCATCCTGCAGTTGCCGTGGAACATCAGTCGCCCCGATTGCACGCCGTGCGCCGCGAATCGCTCGGCCAAAATTCTCTGATGGTCGACGTCGATGCCCGCCAACAACAGCGTAGCTTGCGGCAGGGCAAGCAACAGCTGCGACCACGAGCGAATGGTGGCGGTGCTCAGCTTGCTCATTCGGTGGAAACTTCCGAACGTCAGATGACCTGCGCCGAGCGCCGGCAACGCGCCGACTTCCGGAGCGTTGGCCGGGGGGTCGAACGCCCAGCGATCCGGGAGGTACACCAGCTTCTCGGTGAACAGCCGATCGAACTGACCGGGCGGTAGCCAGCGGCGGTCAGCGAAGTAGTAATCCATGGCGCGAAGGCCCGTGGTACCGGGGTAACCGAGCCAGCTGGCCTGGACGGGTGCGGGCTTGCGGGCGAAAGCGCGCAGCCGGTTGCCCGCGGTATGTCCCGACAGGTCGATCAGGATATCGATGCCATCGCCGCTGATTTTCTTCGCCGCAGCGGCGTCCGTGAGAGCGCAAATCGGGTGCCAATGGTGGAAAATCGCGCGCAGGCGCTGGGTGACCGCATCTTCGGAGGCCCGAGTGCTATAGGCATGCAATTCCAGATCGGGACGGTGTCGCAGGAACCTGAGGACGGGCTCCAGAAACAAGGCCACCGAGTGATCGCGCAGGTCGCCGGATACGAATCCGATCCGCAGTGGGCATTTCGATTCGGCTGCGTGGGGGCGCCGATGCCGCAGTTCGCCCGTTGGAGTCTCCAGCAACTTTCCGAAACGACGGTGCTCGGCGAACAGCGTATCCGCGTCGACAGCGGGATTGTGGCTAGTCACGAACAGCAAGTCGGAATGCACGGGCTCGACTTCGGCAGTGAGATAGTCGGGCCGCAAGGTCACGGCGAGGCGCAGACTCGCCTCCGATTCCGCGAAGCGGTGCTCGTGGAGTTGTGCCAATCCGAGATGGTAATGTGCCGCCGCAAAGCGCGGATCGATTTCGATCGCGCGCTCCAGATAGCGCATCGCTTGGTCGTAGCGCTTGCGGCGCAGCAGTGCCATTCCGAAATTGCTGTTCGCTTCCGCGTCTCGCTGCAGAAACCGCACCGAGTTTTGCATGGCCGTAAAGGCCTCGTCGGAAAAGCCCTGCCACCACGACAAAGCGCCCAGCCTCTTCCAGCTCAGTCCGTCCGTGGGGTAGCGTTCGGTCATGGCACGCGCCAGGATCAAGCCGTCGGCAAAGCGCTCGTGCTCGATCATTCGCTGCAAGGCGTCGGCCTGCTCACGTCGGGCGCGCGTCGCGGCGAGAAGGCGTGCGGTGAACCGCTCCAGCGCTTGGCCCGAAAGACCGTGCTGCCGCCCGAGAGCCAGTGCCTCCTGCGCCGCGTCGAGCTCGCCGGCCTGAAACAGACCCTCGAGATAGCCGAGCCAATAGTCGGAATTTTCCGGATGTTCGTTGAGCGCGGCCAGCAGGAAGGGAAGGCCGTCAGCGGGGCGTCGCAATTGCACGCTCAGCATTCCCAGACAATGGTTGGCCAGGGCATGGCTGGGCTCGACTTTCAAAACCTCGCGATACAATTGGGCCGCGCGGTCCAAGTGACCGGCGACCTGCAAGTTCATCGCACGGCCGCATGTCTCGGCCGGTGTTGCCACGTCGGATTGCAAAACCAAGTCGTTCCTCCAATTCGGCAGCAAGCCGCCGTTAAACCGTCACACGCGCTGCTCGCCGAAGTTGCAAGTCGAGTGCCAACCTCGCCAAGTGTGACTAGATCCCGCAAATTCTCGAAAGGACCGCCTGATGGCTCCTCAAGAAAAGGCGGGGGTATCCGATAAACCCTTTGAGTGTGCTCACCGGTCCGCCCGCTTGGCGGGTGAAGTGAACACAACGACATGTAAGGCCTAAGACGGGCCGGTGAATCAACAAATTAGGAGCTTTACAATGCCTTTAACGTTAAATACGAACATCGACTCGCTGAATGCGCAGCGCAACTTGACGACTTCGAAGTCGACCTTGTCCCAGGCGCTGCAGCGTTTGTCCTCGGGTTTGAAGATCAACAGCGCCGCGGACGATGCCGCCGGCCTCGCGATCGCGACGGACTTCACCACGCAGATCAACGGCACCAACCAGGCCGTGAACAACGCCAATGACGCCGTCTCGGAAGCTCAGACCGCCGGCGGTGCCTTGACCACCTTGAGTGCCAACCTGGAGAGCATCCGCACTCTGGCGGTGGAAGCCGCCAACGGCTCGAACAGTTCGGCGGATCGCGCCGCGCTGGACCAACAGGTGCAGCAGCGAATCTCGGAAATCACGCGAATTGCCGCGCAGACCAACTTCAACGGCGCACGCGTTCTCGATGGCAGCGCGGGTGTGACGAACTACCAGGTCGGCGCCAACGTCGGCAGCACGATTTCGATCAACCTCACCCAGGGCGTGCGGGCCGATCAAATCGGTCAGGTTGCCATCTCCAGCGGAACCGCGACCTCGAACGCCTTGACGGGCAATCTCAGCATTTCCGTCGGCACGGGAACCTCGGTGACCGTCGGCTCGAGCGTCGCCGGCACGCAAGCCGGACAAAATGCGGACTCGGCCTACTCCAAAGCGCAGGCGATCAACGCGTCGGGAATCGCCGGTTTGACTGCCAGCGCGAGTACGACGGCCACTGAAGGAACCGCGTTTTCGAACATTGTTTCTGGTAGCGCGGCGGCGTCTACGTACGATCTGTCGATCAACGGCCAATCCATCTACGGCGGTACGGGCAACGTTGCTACCGGCACCACCCTGACGGCGGCCCAAGTCGCGGCACAGATCAACCTGTACTCGTCGCTCGATGGTAACGTGACGGCGTCGGTCACCAGCGGCAAGCTGACTCTGACGGCCGCCGACGGTAGCGACATCAAAGTGCAGCAGAACTTGGTGAGCGCGGCTGGCGGCTCAGGCACCGGTGTCGACACCAGCATCGCAGGCACGCTCGGAGCGGCTGCGGCGGGCACGTTTGCCGCCGGTGTGGGCCAAACCGACTACGGTAAAGTAACGCTGGAGTCGAACTCCAACATACAGGTCTCCGGGACGGACGTGACTGCCATCGGGCAGACCGTTGGAACGATCTCGCTCGGTGCGGCCACCCTGGCCAACGCCAATGTGTTGACGGTTTCGGGCGCCAACTCGACCATCCAGGCGGTGGACTCGGCGCTGGCGTCGGTCAGCCAGCTGCAAAGCCAATTGGGCGCCATTCAGAACCGCTTCACCTCGACGGTGCAGAACCTGCAGTCGACGGTGCAGAACCTGACGGCCTCGCGCAGCACCATCCAAGACGCGGACTTCGCGGCCGAAACGGCCAAGTTGACCCAGTCAAACGTGTTGCAACAGGCAGGTATCTCGGTGTTGGCGCAGGCCAACCAGCAGCCGCAGTTGATTCTCAAGCTTTTACAGTAATAGCCGATATCAACTTGAGAGTGATCTGAAGTTAGAGTGATTTGAAGTCCTGGCCCGGGCGCGAAAGCGCCCGGGTTTTGGTCGCAATGAAGCGAGGAGTATTTCCGAAACAGTTAGCGCGATAGGTGCAATCATGGCGAGCGACGGAATACTGGTCAAACCATCAGCGGCTCCTCTCCCGCCCGCACAGGGAAGCAAGCCGACGGCGGTAGCTGCCCATCCCTCGAGCGGCCAACCCCTGCCGGCAAACGCCACGAACGTGGCCGGCCAGGCGGCCCTTCAACCGCTCCCGCCCGCGAGGCCCCCACCGGATTTACACGCCATCGTGGCCCAACTGAACAAGCATCTGCAAGATTCGGGTCGCCCGAATCAATACCGACTGGATTCGTCGTCGGGCCGTAAAGTGATTCAGGAGATCAACCCGGATACCGACCAGGTGATCGGCGAAATGCCCGCGAGCGAATTCAAGGCGCTGGCGCAGGAACTCGGGATTTCCGGCCTCCTCGTCGACGCTCATGCGTAGGCGCGTCCCGCAGCCTTGGAAGGCCCGCTGAGTTCGGCATCCCGGTGCCAGTTTTACTCAAGTTGTTCCGTTCGTCGCCGATAATTTGCTCGAGCCGATTTCGGACCTAGGATTCTCAATGAGCACATCGATCTCGTCGTCTACCTCGACTACCGCGTCCGCCAGTACCGTCGTATCCTCGCAGGGCGTAGGGTCCGGCCTCGATATAGCGAGCATCGTCTCGTCGCTGACCACTTCCAAGGCGGCGCCGGAGACGAATGCGATCAACCGCAGCAACGCGGCGCTGAACGCGCAGGTATCGGCTTTCGGTACCTTCAACAGCGCATTGTCCACGTTTCAGGCAACGTTGACTGTGCTGCAGGATCCGACGCAATTGGCGGGCCGCACCGCAACACTCGGCGACACCACCATCGGCACCGCCACCGCCACGTCCAGTGCGGTTCCCGGTCAATATTCGATAGCCGTGCAGAATTTGGCCGCGGCGGCGAGTTTGAGCTCGCAACCTTACACGGCCGGAGCCGGCGCGGTCGTCGGTACCGGAACATTGCAGATTTCGGCGGGTGGAGTTTTGGACTCCATCCCCATCGACAGCACGAACAACACGCTCCAAGGCATCGCGGCGGCGATCAATAGCTCGGCCGGAAACCCCGGCGTCAGCGCCAGCATCCTCACCACCTCCGCCGGCGCTCGGCTGGTGTTGACGGGCACCAAGACCGGCGCTGCGAACGGCATTCTGGTCACGCAATCGGGCGGTGACGGCGGGTTGTCCGCACTGGTTTACGATCCCGCCCACAACCTGACGACGCTCACTCAGACACAGGCACCCCAGGATGCGAGTTTCACCGTCAACGGCTATGCCGCGACGAGTGCCAATAATCAAGTGACGTCGGTCATCAGCGGCGTCACGCTGAATCTCGCCAAGGCCTCGGCCAGTACGAGTACTACGACCAACGGTACGACGACGACGACCTATACGCCGACGACCTTGACCATCGGCAACGACACGACGGGTGCGCAGACCTCAATCGGCACGTTCGTGACCGCGCTCAACGGTCTACTGAGCAGCATCAAGAGTCTCTCGAGCTACGATACCGCGACCAAAACCGCAGGCCCCTTGCTCGGCAACGCGACCATACAGTCGTTCGAAACCCAGTTGAACAAGATTCTGGGCCAGGTCAACTCGAGCATCAGCAGCGGACCGAATTCGCTCGCCGCGATCGGCATCGGCGCCAATTCGCAGGGCACGTACAGCAGCAATTCGACCACCCTGGGCAATGCGCTCACCGGCAATTTGAGTTCCGTGAGCAAGCTGCTCGGCGGTACGAACGGCATCGCCACGCAGCTCAATACGTTGGTCACGCAATACACCCAGGCGGGTGGGTTGTTGGATACCATCAGCACGGGCCTCAAGACGAGTTTGAGCGACAATGCCAAGGAACTCACGAGTCTGAATGCGCGCATGGCGGTTTATTCAGCGACGCTCACCGCCGAATACAATGCCATGGACACGGCAGTGGCGCTTTTGAAACAAACGCAAACCTACCTCACCCAAGAATTCAACTCCGGGTCGAGTTCGAGCTCGGGTAGCACCTCGAGCAGCACCAGCTTGGGCAGCGGCACCGTCAGCACCGGCGGCTAAGGAACTTAAATCATGATGCAATCAAACAAGGGCGCTGCCCAATATCGTGCCGTGCGCAGCCACGGCCTCGTGGCCGATGCCAGCCCCACTCGGCTGGTGCAGATCATGTTCGAGCACATTCTGGCCAATCTCGCGACGGCGCAGGGGTGCATGGGACGCATCAACGATAATCTCCCTTTCAGCGAAGTCACCGTCAAGCTCGCGGCCATGCGCAAGGCGATTCAACTGATCGGCCAGCTGAACGCCACGCTCGACATGGAGCGCGGCGGCCAGATCGCCGAGAAACTGCGCTCGCTGTACGAGTACATGCTGGTGAGGTTGACGCTCGCCAACGCCAACAATGACAGCCGCATCGTGGCCGAGGTGTCCGCCCTGGTGCGCGACATCAAGACTGGCTGGGACGGTATCGTGACGGACGCGCAATGAACGAGGGCAACGGCACGGGGGGCGCCGGCCTCAGCGGCGGTGAGGACGGTAACGGGACGCTGACGCGCGCTTTGGAACTATCGCGGGAGATGATCGGTGTAGCCGAACGCGGTGATGCGCGCGCCGTGGCGGCGCTCGACGCTGAGCGGCGGCGGCTGTTAAACTCGCAGCGCACGAACTCCCGAAACATGAGTGCGAGCGAGCGCCAAGTGCTGCAAGAAATAAACACTTTGAACGACCAGGCGATCGGTTTTCTAGAGCATCGCCGTCGCCGCATCGAGCGCGAGATGGATATGGCCGCAACCGGTCGACGGGCCCTGGTCGCGTATTCGGCCACCGGGCTCACGCGGTAGGCGTTACGGGCACCGTTACGATCAAAACCATCCCGGACGCTTTCCTCGGCGACGGGCTGATATTCGAAGAACTATTGCCGCTCGCGTGGGCTCCGGGGCCGCTCCTCGAGGGTACCGCGTTGGCGCGGATGAACGTCGACAATCACCAACTTTTGGTTGCGGAAGCGTCTTTGGACGAGGTCCGTGTACACGAGGCGCTCAAGGACGAATCCACCGCTCTGGTGCATGAGCTGCAGCGGCTCGAATACAAGCTGAATCTTCTGCTGCGTCTGGTGGCCGATCTGGCGGTGCGCAACAGCAGTTTGCCGGCACCGCAACGACTTCGTGTTTCTTCGTGCGGGTTGGAGTGGTTTGGCGAACACGCGCCGCCGGCCGGCATCACGGGGGTTGTATCCGCCTACATCAATCCCGCGCTGCCGCAACCGTTTCAGGTTCCCTGCACCGTGATCGGCGAGCGAACCGTAGACGGTCAACGTGTGGCCCAATTGCGGTTCAGCGGTTTGAGCGATGCCGTGGTCGATCTTCTCGAGAAGCTGATTTTCCGACATCACCGCCGCTCGGTGGCCGGGTCGCGCCTCGCTCCGAACTAGCGACTCAGCAAAACCTGCATAGGTTCTTGCGACTATCCCCTACGTTTATTGCGGGGTTGCCCCACCTGCTTCTCGCTGACTTTCTTCAGTTAGTATGACTCTCTGTCGTGACTTTGAATGAACAATGTCAATGAGTTACAGATCATGTTTGAGACGGAACGCGAGATTTGTCGACTCCGTCACACTTTCTCACCCGGAAGGAGCCCCGGACTGTGCCTGACGCCAAAGTAATTGTGATCGAACCCTCGGATTCTCAAGCGCGGAATTTGGAGACCCTGCTGAGGTTCTTGGATCTGCAACCGGTCCACGTCCACAACTTGGCGGAGTTCCGGCAGTACCAAAAGACAGAATCGCACGATTGGCTGGCGCTCATCGTCGGCAAGGACACCATCGCCGAACAGGGCCGGGAGCTGGTTGCGGAGCTGCGCGCCATGGCGCTGCCGTTGGCGTTGATCTACTTGAGTGCCGACGGGTTGCCGAAGATCGCGGAGAGCAGCGGCGATCTGGCCTGGTTTCATCTGGACTTTCCGGTCAAGCAGCGGCGCCTGTCCGCCGTCCTCGATCAGGCGCAAAATATCCGCAAGGGCCATCCCACGCAACCGGGCACGCATCGCTTTCGCCCCAGTGGTACCTCGCGCGCGATGCGCGCAGTGCATCGCTTGATCGAGCAAGTGGCTCCGCACGACACCAATGTGCTCATCCTCGGCGAGTCGGGCACGGGGAAGGAAATGGTAGCCCGCCACATCCATGAACTATCCCACCGTGCCGGCCATCCCTTCGTGCCGGTAAACTGCGGCGCGATTCCAGCCGATCTTCTGGAAAGCGAATTGTTCGGTCATGAAAAGGGCGCCTTCACCGGCGCGCTCTCGACTCGGCTGGGTCGCTTCGAATTCGCCGAAGGCGGCACGCTGTTCCTCGATGAAATCGGCGACATGTCTTTGCAGATGCAAGTAAAACTGCTGCGTGTACTGCAAGAACGCACCTTCGAGCGCGTGGGCAGCAATCGCACGATGCGCTGCAACGTGCGCATCATTGCGGCCACCCATCGCGATCTGGATTCCGCCATCGGGAGCGGCCGTTTCCGAGAGGACCTGTTCTATCGCTTGAACGTGTTCCCCATCCAAATGCCGCCGCTGCGCGAGCGGCTGGAAGATCTACCGGTGCTGATCGAACACCTCGTGCAGCGTCAAACCCAGATGGCAGGACGGCACATCAGGCTGGATAAACAAGCCATGAATTGCCTGGCGCGGAACCCGTGGCCCGGCAACGTGCGCGAACTTTCGAATCTACTCGAGCGTCTGGCCGTCCTGTTCCCCGAGCAAACCGTCTCCCCGGATGATTTGCCGGAGCGTTACCGCAATCGTGGGGTCGCGGGGTGGGCCGGCAGCGGCGTGAGAGTCTTTCCATCACTGGCCGCCGTGGCGGCGGCCGAACCTGCTGCCGAGGCCACCCCGGCGGCTCTGGCGGAAGACACGCACGACGCACTCAGCATGACGGAGATATTGGAAATGGTCGGCGCCGAAGACAGCGGTGCGCCGGGCGTCGCCACGCCGGACGTCGCTGCGCCGGGCGTCGACACGCAGGATGCGGCCGACGCGACGCTGCCCCGCGGCGGGATCGACCTGAAGAATCATATGTCCGCCATCGAAATTGGCCTCATTCGCAAAGCGCTTCGCGAGGCGGACGGCACGGTGGCGGGGGCCGCGCGACTTCTCAACATACGGCGTACCACACTCGTCGAGAAGCTGCGCAAGTACCGGTTGAGCGCCTGACAGTTTTTTGACGCCCCGCGGGAGCGCGGCCGCACACTCGACGTAACCGGTTGATCCACAGAGCAAATACCGGGAAGGCATGGAAGTTGCTTTCTACCCTCCGTATGGGCGCGACAAAACTCAAAGTCGATCATGAGCACACCGAGCTGCAGGCGGCGTTCCGTGCATTCGGCTCGGTATCCGAGCAACTGTCCGGGGCCTTCGACGCCTTGCGCGGCCAAGTGGCGCAGTTGCAACGCGATTTGTCTGCGGCGCACGCCGGCAATGAGCACCTTGCGGCGCGCCTGTCGGCGCTGATCAACGGGTTGCCCGGCGGTGTGCTGGTGCTCGATACCGCCGGCAACATACTCGAGACCAACCCGGCCGCCCTCGAATTGCTGCACGAACCTCTGGTCGGGCAGTCGTTTTCGACGGTACTCGACCGGGCCGTGCTCGCCGGCGGCGCCGCTGCCGATCACACGGAGCTGCGCAGCGGCCGCTTCGTCAACATTTCGCGCCGTGAACTTGCCGGCGGCGAGGTGGTGCTGTTGACCGACATTACCGAGTCGCACCTCATGCAGGTATTTTTGACGCGCCAGCAGAGGTTGCTGACCATGGGCGAGCTGGCAGCCGCTCTGGCGCATCAGATCCGCACGCCTCTGGCCACCGCCTTGCTGTACGCATCGCAGATGACTCTGCCTCACCGCACCCGGGAGGATTTGAGCCGCTGCGGCGAAAAGACCATCGGCAGCCTGAAGCTGCTCGATCGACTCGTCAACGACATGCTGGCATTCGCGCACGGCGGCGCAGCGCGCGAACTCGTGAGCGTGAGCGCGCTTCTCGAACAGGTCGCCCAGTGGCTGCGCCCGGCCTTGCGGCGGGGCATCTGTCTGACCATTCGCACGCAGGCGCCGGATTTGACCGTGCGCGTCAACGCGCCCTCTCTGGTCTCGGCGATATTGAACCTCGCGACGAATGCCCTGCAGGCCGCCGCCGCGGACCTCGATCTGGAATTGCTGGCGCGCCGTTCGGATACGGATCCGGGCCGGGCGCAAATCGTCGTCAGCGACAACGGGCCGGGAATCCCGGTTCGCATTCGCGAACGCATTTTCGAACCTTTTTTTACCACGCGCGCGCGCGGCAACGGTATCGGCCTATCCATCGTGAAGTCCGTCGTCGAAGCGCATCGAGGCAGCGTGCATCTGGCCGAGTCTCCCATCGGCGCAACGTTCGTCATAGATTTACCAGCAGAGGAAACTGCATGAGCAAACTGAATGAATCGGTTCTCGTCGTCGAAGACGATGCACCGCTGCGCGAAGCATTGGTCGACACTCTGCGCGCGGCGGGATTGGCCGTCCTCGCCGCGGCGGATGCCGCCCAAGCGCTGCGCCTGCTCGAGACGGAGGACGTCGCGTTCGTCATTTCCGACGTGCAGATGCCGGGGATCGACGGCTATCAGCTCCTGACCTGCATCAGACGACGGAGGCCGGATTTGCCCGTCATATTGATGACGGCCTACGGCACCGTGGCGCAGGCGGTGTCGGCCATGCGCGAAGGCGCGACCGATTACATCGTGAAACCGTTCGATGCCCAGGCCCTGATCGACATTGCTACGCGTCAGCTTGCTGCGCGCGTCATCTCCAGCGAGATCGTGGCCGTCGATCCGGAATCGAAGCGTCTGGTGTCACTGGCGCGCAAAATCGCGGAAACGGACGCCACGGTGCTCATCACGGGAGAAAGCGGGACCGGCAAGGAGGTGTACGCGCGATTCATACGCGATCATTCCGCTCGGGCCGACAAGCCCTTCGTCGCCATCAATTGCGCTGCCATTCCGGAAAACATGTTGGAGGCAACCTTGTTCGGTTACGAAAAAGGCGCCTTCACCGGTGCGCTCGGCGCACACGCCGGCAAATTCGAACAGGCTCAGGGCGGTACCCTGCTGCTCGACGAGATCTCCGAAATGGATCTCGGGCTGCAGGCCAAAATTCTGCGGGTACTGCAGGAGAGGGAAGTGGAACGCCTCGGCAGCGCCCGCACGATCAGCTTGGACGTGCGGCTGATCGCCACCTCGAACCGAGATCTCCCCGAAGAAGCCCGTGCGGGGCGCTTTCGCGCCGATCTCTTCTACCGGCTCAACGTGATGTCTCTCAAGTTACCGGCACTTCGCGAGCGGCGCGGCGACATTCTGCCGCTGGCGCGCCGCGCGGTTCAAGCCTGCGCGCGCGCCAATCAGGCTTCCTTGACCTTGTCGCCCGACGCCGAGCGCAAATTGCTGCAGTACGACTGGCCGGGCAATGCGCGTGAGCTCACGAATATCGTGCAGCGCGCGGCATGGCTCGCCGGCGGCGGCCAGATCAATGCCGTCGACGTCGATATCGGCGCGCCCGGGGCGCCGGCGGAAGCCCCCGCCGCTGCGCCGAATCCGCACGAGATCGGTTTGGACCACGACCTGAAAGAGCGCGAGCGGGAACTGATCCTGGCTACCCTGCGAGTCACCGGCGGAAGCCGCAAGCTGGCCGCCGAACGCTTGGGAATCAGTCCGCGAACCTTGCGCCACAAGCTGCAGCAACTGAAAGCGGCCGGTGTCAGTGTTCCGCGCCTGCACGACGCCCACTTCGCGACTGCCTGATCCATGAGCACCATACAAATTCAGCAAGTACTCTCGGAAATGCGTGCCCTCCAAGCGCGCGCCTCCGGTGGTATCGCCCCCAACATATCGATGCCCGCTGCCCAGCCGTCGGATTTCGCGAACCTGATGAAGAATTCGATCGATCAGGTCGCGAGCATGCAAAACCAGGCCACGGCGCTCGCGAACGCGTACGAGGCCGGCGACAAGGACGTCGACATCACCAAAGTCATGCTCGAAGTGCAGAAGGCTGGGTTGGCCTTCCATGCCATGACCGAAGTCCGCAACAAGCTGGTCGATGCATACACTCAAGTAATGAATATGTCGGTTTGACGGAACGAGGCTTAATCCATGGCTGACATCGTACCTGCTGCTCCCCGCAGCTTACTGGAGACCATACCCGGGCTGAAGCAGGTTGGTTTACTCGCCGGCGTCGCTGCCGCGGTCGCCGCGGCGATCTGGCTGGTTCTTTGGTCGCAGGGCCAGAATTACACGGTCCTCTACGGGCAACTCTCGGAGCGTGAAAGCGGACAAGTCATGGACGCTTTGACGGCCGCCGGTATCGAATTCAAGCTCAATCCATCAGGTGCAGTCTCGGTACCCGAAGCGAAGGTGCAGGAGGCGCGCATCCGCTTGGCAAGCCAGGGCCTGCCGCAGAGCGATTCCATGGGCATCGAGATGATTCAAAAGGAGTCCGCACTCGGCACGAGTTCGATGATGGAAACCGCCCGCTATCAATCGGTCCTGGAAACCGAATTGGCGCGCACCATCATCAAAGTTCAGGGAGTGCAAGGTGCGCGCGTGCATTTGGCGCTGCCCAAACCGTCGGTTTTTCTGCGCGACGCACGCAAAGCCACCGCCTCGGTCATGCTGCAACTCTACCCGGGCCGGCGCCTGGAGCCCGGGCAAGTGGCGGCCATCGTGCATCTGGTGGCTTCGAGCGTGCCTGAATTGGGCGCAAGCGATGTGACCCTCGTCGATCAGGCCGGTTCCTTGCTCAATTCTCCCGATGAAAACGCCGAGGCTGCGGCGAGCACGCGGCAGCTGGAATATACGCGCAAGCTCGAAGAAGGCTATCAGCGCAGAATCGTCGAGCTGCTCGAGCCGATGATCGGCGCCGGCCGCGTACGGGCTACGGTGACGGCGGACTTGGATTTCACGATCACCGAGGAAACGCACGAAAACTACGATCCGCAAAAAACAGCGGTGCGCAGCGAACAGACCAGCAAGGAGCAGCGCCGGGGCGGCGACGGTGCCGAGGGCATTCCCGGGGCGCTCAGCAACCAACCGCCGGGCACCTCGGGCGCGCCCATCATCCCCGGAGCCGCCGCCACGCCGGGTTCGCCGGCCGCTCAGACCACGGCTGCCGGGGGGCCGTCCTCGAATGCAGAGCGCAGCACCCGCAACTTCGAAGTGGACCGGAAGCTGTCCTACGTGAAGCAGCCCATCGGCAGCTTGAAGCGCCTGAGCGTCGGAGTGGTCCTCGACGACTGGCAGAAGGTGGCGGCCGACGGCAAAATTTCGACCACCCCGATGAGCGATAACGACATCAAGCGATTCACGCAGCTGGTGCGCGAATCCATCGGGCTCAAGGATGAGCGAGGCGACAAACTCGATGTGCTCAACCAGGCGTTCAAGACCAACGGTCCGTTACCGCCGATCGACGGAGTCCCGCTTTGGCAGACGCCGTGGGTCACGCAGCTGGCAAAGCAAATCGTGGGTGCCCTGCTGGTGCTCATGGTCGCGTTCCTGGTGCTGCGGCCGCTGATGAAATCGCTCACCAAAGCACCGGCGCGTTTGATCTCGAGTGGCGGTGAAGCATCCGATCTTCCAGGTGATCGCGTAAGTCTCTCGAACAAGCACGGTCCCGCGATCAAACTGGCTCCGAGTTTTGAGCAGCAGATCGCGGCGGCCCGAACCTTGGTCGGCCAGGATCCGAAGCGTGCTGCACAGGTAGTCAAGGATTGGGTCGCCGCCGATGGCTAACAAGCCGGAAGAGCTCGCCGGTACGCAGCGCGCGGCCATTTTGCTCATGAGCCTCGGTGAGCAGGACGCGGCCAACCTATTGAAGCAGCTCGATGCGCGCGAAGTGCAGAAACTGGGCATCGCCATGGCGGAACTGAAGGAGGTTTCGCGGGACCAGATGACGTCGGTGCTCGATAACTTCATCGGCGTCGTCGACGGCAAAGCGGATATCGCCTCGGGATCCCAAGACTACGTGAGGCGCGTATTGACACAGGCGGTGGGCAAGCAAAAGACGGATCTTCTGCTCGATCGAGTATCCACCGGCCAAACCGGCCAGGGCATCGAAGCTCTCAAATGGATGGACGCCAAGGCCGTCGCGCAGATCATCAGCGGAGAGCATCCGCAAATCGCAGCCATCGTATTGTCGCATCTCGAGTCGGAGCAGGCGGCCAGCATACTGCCGTTGTTGTCGGATGCAATGCGCACCGAGGTGCTGATGCGCATTGCCTCCCTCAATGAAGTGCCCCAATCGGCTCTGACAGAACTCGATCAATTGGTCGAAAAGCAGGCGAACGCCGCGCCGGCCGTGCCGCTGCGGCGAATCGGCGGTGCCCGCACCGCGGCGAACATTCTGAACGCAATGGAAAAAGAACGAAGCGGCGAGGAACTCGGGAAAATCGAACAAGCCGACGGTGAGATGCATGGCAAAATCAAAGATCTATTGTTCATTTTCGACAACTTGGCGGACGTCGATGATCGCGGCATACAGGCGCTGCTGCGCGAAGTAGGCTCGGATGTACTGGCAGTGGCCTTGCGCGGTGCCGAGCCGGAAGTGCAGGACAAGATCCTACGGAACATGTCGAAGCGAGCTGCGGAAATCCTCAAGGACGACATGGAAGCCCGCGGCCCGGTGAAACTCACCGACGTCGAGGTGGCGCAGAAGGAAATCATCACCATCGCTCAGCGTCTGGCCGAGGAAGGCACCATAACGTTGGGCGGAAAGGGCGGGGCTGAGTTTGTCTAACGTATTCACGAAGGCGGCGTCCGCCGGCGCTGCGGTGTGGGCAGCTCCCGACATGAGCGCCCCCGCCGCGCAACCGAGGCTGCCGACGGTGAGCGGCCTCGCGGACCTGCAGGCCGAAGCGTACCGGGAAGCGTTCGAGCAGGGTTTGACCGAAGGACGCGAGGCCGGCCGCGGCGAGGTGCGCGCTCAGGTTGAAAAATTGGCCGGTATGTTCTACGACCTCGCCAAGCCCTTCGAGGTACTGGACGCCGACGTGGAGCGCGAGCTCTTGACCCTCGCGATGGCGCTCGCTCGGCAGATCGTCCGGCGCGAGCTGAAGACCGATCCCACGCAAATCATCGCCGTCATACGTGAAGCGATCGCAGCGCTGCCGGTCGCGGCGCGCGATGTGCGCGTACACCTGCACCCCGAAGACGCTGCCGTGATGCGCCAGAATCTCGCGCCCACCGAAAGCGAGCGTGCGTGGACGCTCATCGAGGATCCCGTGATGGCGCGCGGCGGCTGCCAAATCAAGACCACCACTTCGCGCATCGATGCGCGGCTGGAGACTCGCTTGGCCGCGATTCTGAGCGAGCTGATGGGAACCGAGCGAGACACTTCGCAGACCCGCGGCGGAAACGGCTGATGAATGCCCCCGCTGCGATGCGCCCACGCCCCGACAAATGGGCGGCCTCGCTGGCACGCGCGCGCGAGCGCATCGCGAACGCCAGCGAAATCATCGTCGAAGGGACTTTGAGCCGAATGGTCGGGATGACCCTCGAGGCCGTGGGTTGTGAAGCGGCGGTGGGCGGCCGCTGTCTGATCGATACCGCCGAAGGCAAACAGGTGGAGGCTGAGGTCGTGGGCTTCTCGGGCGACAAGCTGTTTCTGATGCCCACCGGCGATATTCGCGGCATCATGCCGGGCGCACGCGTGATTCCTACCCGCAGTGTAAGCGAGGTCGCCGTCGGCGATGCTCTATTGGGCCGCGTGCTGGATGGAGCCGGACGGCCCTTGGACGGGCTCGGTGAGCTGCACTGTACCGATCGAGTTTCGCTCACCGGAGAGCCGCTGAATCCGCTCATGCGGCGCGCCATCCGCGATCCGCTCGACGTGGGCGTGCGTTCGATCAATTCGCTTCTCAGCGTAGGCGGTGGCCAACGGATCGGCTTGTTCGCCGGCTCGGGCGTGGGCAAATCGGTGCTGCTCGGTATGATGACGCGCTATACCAAAGCGGATGTGACGGTTGTCGGACTCATCGGGGAGCGCGGCCGTGAGGTGCAGGACTTCGTCAGCAATACCCTCGGCCCCGACGGCATGCGCCGCGCGGTGGTCGTGGCCACACCGGCCGACAATACCCCCCTCATGCGCCTGCACGGGGCGTGGCTCGCGACCGCGATCGCCGAGTATTTTCGCGATCGGGGCATGAAGGTTCTGCTGCTGCTCGATTCATTGACGAGGTTCGCGCAGGCGCAGCGCGAAATCGCCTTGGCCATCGGCGAGCCGCCCGCGACCAAGGGATACCCGCCGTCGGTGTTCGCGCGCCTGCCGCAGTTGGTCGAACGCGCGGGCAATAGCGACCGCGGCATCGGCTCGATCACCGCGTTCTATACGGTGCTCGCGGAAGGGGACGATCAAAACGATCCGATCGCCGATGCTGCGCGGGCCATCCTCGACGGCCATATCGTGTTGTCGCGCCGCCTTGCGGAAAGCGGCTTGTACCCGGCCATCGACATCGAGGCGTCCATCAGCCGCGCGATGCACCAGATCAGCACCCGCGACCAGCTCGACATGGCGACTCGCTTCAAGCAGGTCTACTCGACCTACCAACAGAACCGCGACTTGATCACCGTCGGCGCCTATCGTCGCGGCACCGATCCCCGTGTGGATTTGGCGGTGGAGCAGTGGCCCAAAATGCTCGATTTCCTCAGGCAGGACATGTACGAACCCCTCGGAATCGAGAGAAGTTACTCCGACTTGCGGCAACTCGTGACGCAGTTCTCGGCGGCGCCCACTGCAACCGTCCGATAGTGCGCTGCCCATGATGAGATCCAAGCGGTTCGAGCCAATTCAGGAGATCGCCTCCACTTCCGCACGGGATTTGAGCCGTGTGATGGGCGAGGCCGGCCGCCATGTTGCCGATCTCGAGCGTCAGCTCGAACAGCTGAAGACTTACCGCGACGAGTACGTGCGTAGTTCGACCGGAGATCGGGGCACCGTCAACGCGGTCACATTGCAGAACTATCGTTCGTTCCTCGACCGTTTGAGCGAAGTCCTGCGCCAGCACTCGATCAAACTCGACGGCGCGCGCGTCGAGTACGAAAAGCGGCGGGTGCAATGGAGCGAAAAGCGCATCGAGGCCGAGTCGCTGGGTCGTGCGATAGATCGATTTCGCAAGGAAGAACAGCACGCGGCAGAGCAACGCGAACAGCGGGAAGGCGACGACGCTGCCATGCGCATTTCGATTGCCCACGCCGACGCGGGAAACCGCTGACCGAAAGCCGTATATCATTCGGCCAGCGCGCAGTAGCGGCGGAGGTCGATATGGACGAAGAGTCACATGCACCCGTGGTGGTCCCGCATCGGGAACTCGATGCGCAGCTGTTGCGGTCGGTGATCGAGTCGTTCGTGCTACGCGAGGGAACCGACTACGGCGAACGGGAATTCTCGCTCGATCAGAAAGTTGCGCGCGTGGTCCGGCAGCTCGAGCGCGGCGATGCCCAAATCCTCTTTGATCCGCAGACCGAGACCGTGGATATCGCAG
>JALYHU010000243.1 GCA_030776345.1 Pseudomonadota bacterium
ACCCGCATCGCGTGAGCCGCGGCGTCGCTCATATCGAAGTGGATGGCAAGAAGGTGCCGGTCGGCGAAGGTCATGTCGTACTCGCCGATGACGGACGTACGCACGAGATACGGGTGGTGATGGGCGACTCGTCCGAGGCCGTTCACAGCGACCTCACGGTTAAGAAGGATGACTCACCGTAGGGCTCGTCCACGAGATCCGCGGTGACCACCCAGCGCAGCGGCCCGCCGGGCAGTACGGTTCGACGTCGAGGGCTGGAAGTTTGGCATTATGTCATATTGGCGGGTGCGCCCGCTTCGCCGCGGACCCGGCGGAGCTATGCGCCGCACTTGTCGACTAGGGCACACCTTCGGACAGCGCGCTGATACATGCTGCCGCTCCATAGCCGTGGAGTAGGGATGACGATCGATCATATGCGTGTGGCGCGAGGACTTCGGCCCCCGATCCGGCATCGCTTGCGCGGCTTGCTCGCCATTTTGCTCCTGGCCTTCTGTGCTCACGCGCTTGCGCTCGAACCGTCCCTGGAGCCGAGCCAATACGTGCTCGACAACTGGCAGATTCCCGAGGGACTGCCGCAGACTTCCGTGCAAGCCATCGCTCGAACGGCGGATGGTTATCTGTGGGTGGGCACCCAGGAAGGGTTGGCACGCTTCGACGGGTTTCGGTTCACGGTGTTCGACACCAACAACGAGCCCGCCATTCCGAACAGGTACATCACCGTCCTGTTCGTCGACCGTACCGGGCGGCTGTGGATCGGGACGCGGTCGGGCATCGCCGTCTTCGAGAACGGGCAGTTCAAACCCTTCAATGAAATTGCGGGACTCGCGCACGCCTACGTGCGCGCCATCACCGAAGGCCGGACGGGGCGGTTGTGGGTGGGAACTGAAAACGGCCTCTTCGAGCTAGGTCGCGCGAACGCCTTCGACGCGTCGAGCGGGCTGGCGGATAGCCGCATCCGGGCGCTCCATGAAGACCACGACGGCGTGCTGTGGATAGGGACAGGATCGGGTCTGTTGCGCCTCGAGGGTACGCACTTCGATGCGGTGCCGCTGGTCGCGCTGCACGCGGACACGCCGGTGACGGCGATTCACGAGGACGCCGACGGCACGCTGTGGATGGGAACTGGCACCGGCGCACTGTATCGAGGCACCCGGGGTCGTTTCGTGGCCGTGGCCGAACCGGGGCACCTCGGCTCCGCAGTCCGCGTGCTCACACGGGATCACGATGGCAACTTGTGGATAGGCACGAACGGCGGCGGACTCGTGAGGTGGCGCAACGGCATCTTCAGCACGCTGGCGACCAATTTGTTCGCCGCGAGCGATCTGCACTCATTGCTGGAAGATGACGAGGGAAGCCTGTGGGTAGGCAGCCACGGAGCCGGGCTACTGCGGTTGCGCGACGGAAAATTCGCCTCGGCAGGCGAACCGGAGGGATTGCAGGGAACGCTGACCTGGACCATCGCGGCACGCAGCAGAGGCGGCCTATGGATCGGGACAGACGGCGGACTCAGCATCTACGAGGACGGCAGGTTCAGGCACGTGGCCGGGCCGCCCGGCTACGAAAGCATCCCTGTGCGTGCGGTGGTCGAAGATCGGCACAATATCCTGTGGGTGGGTACCGAGGGCGCCGGCGCCTATCGAGTGGACCCGCAGGGCATGACCTCGTTCACTCGGCACAACGGCTTGTCCGGCGATACGGTAACCGCCCTGCTCGAGGATCGGCAGAACCGCATCTGGATCGGCACGAACGAGGGCCTCGACGTTTTCGACCAGGGCAAGATCAAGTCCATGCGATCGATGCTGCAGGCGTCCGGCCCGACCTCGGTTCATCTCATTCACGAAGACCGGGGTGGGAATGTATGGGTGGCCACGGAGACCCAGGGTCTGTTCGTGATCGGCGCCCACGGCACACGTCATCTCGGCATGGCCGATGGTCTGCCGAGCGATTGGGTCACAGCCATCCATGAGGACGACCGAGGTACCCTGTGGCTGGGCACGACCGACGGCCTCGCGCTGTGGCGCAACGGCAAGCTCATCTCGCTCGCGCATGCCGGCGGCCCGCTGCGCGAGATGATCCTGCAACTCCTCGAGGACGATGCGCACCGGATGTGGTTTTCGACCAATAAGGGTCTGGTTTCGGTGTCGCGCGATGAGCTGGACGCCGTGGCAGACAGGCGAAATATCGCGCCCGAGTTTCATATTTATGGTCTCGCGGATGGCTTGCGCACAGCGGAGTTCGATGGCGGCAATACGTCCGCGGGTTTTCGCGCGCGGGACGGTCTGCTTTGGTTTCCAAACATTCGCGGCATCGTGAGGGTCGATCCCAACCACATCCGAACGAATACCTTGCCGCCGCACGTACACATCGAACAGGTCGCCATCGACGGGGTGCCGCTCACGCTGAAAGACGGAACGCAGGTCGCACCGGGTCCCCAGCAGTGGGAGTTTCACTACACCGCACTCAGCCTCCTGGTACCGCAGCACACGTTCTTCAGGTACCAACTCGAGGGCTTCGACAAAGGTTGGATCGATGCCGGGAACCGCAGGACTGCCTATTACACGCGCTTGCCGCCGGGGACCTACACGTTTCGTGTAAACGCCAGCAACAATGACGGAGTCTGGAGCGACACGGGCGCGAGTTTCCGCTTCACCCTCGAGCCGCACTTCTATCAGACATTCTGGTTCGCGCTCTTGTGTATCGTCGCCGTCGTGGCCGTCGCGGGCGCCTGGTATCGCCTGCGGGTGGGGCGCCTCAGGCATCTCGCCGGCGCGCTGAGCGAGCAAGTGGCGTTGCGCACGCGGGATCTAGAACTCGCCAATGCCGAACTCCTTCAGGCCAAAGATCGCGCCGAGCTCGCCGCCCAGGCGAAGTCTCAGTTCCTCGCCAACATGAGCCACGAGATACGCACGCCGATGAACGGCGTCCTCGGTATGGCGGATCTGCTGCTCGACACTCATCTGGACCGTATACAGCGCGATCATACGGAAACCATCCGCGACAGTGCCGCGAGTCTGCTGACCATCATCAATGACATCCTGGATTTCTCGAAAATCGAAGCGGGCAAGCTGGATCTCGAGCGGATCGAGATGGATTTGTGCGCCACCGTCGATGACGTGGCGCACTTGCTGGCGATTCAAGCGCACGCGAAAGGATTGGAACTCATCACCAGCGTCGACCCGCGGTTGCCCGAGCGGCTGATCGGCGATCCGGGCCGCGTGCGTCAGGTGCTGCTCAACCTCGGCAGTAACGCCATCAAGTTTACGCGCAGCGGCGAGGTATCGATCGATGTGCGGCTGATGAGCAGCGATGCCGTGAGCGCCACGATCCGCTGCGAAGTGCGCGATACCGGTATCGGGATCCCGGCCGAGCGCCTCGAATCGTTGTTCCAGCCCTTTTCGCAGATCGATACATCGACGACTCGGCATTACGGCGGAACGGGCCTCGGATTGTCGATCGTGCGCCGTCTGGTGGCCTTGATGGACGGCGAAACCGGTGTCGAGAGCGCCGTGGATTTGGGCTCCTCGTTCTGGTTCACGGCGCGCTTCGCGACTTCGGCCAGCAAGCCCGAAGCCGCGAGCTTTGATGCCGAGATACTCCGGGATCGGCGCGTCTTGATAGTCGACGACAATGCCACGAACCGCGAAGTTCTGAGCTTGCAGCTGATCCAGCTCGGAATGAACCCAATCTGCGTCGACAGCGCGGCTGCCGCACTGGCGACGCTTCAGGCCAATGTGCCTGCCGGGCCGCCTTTTGATGTGGCCGTGCTCGACTACATGATGCCGGGCTGCGACGGGTTCGAGCTCGGCCGCAGAATCGCGGGAGATGAACGCTTCAAGGCCACCCGGCTGGTGCTGCTCACATCCGCCCGGGGAGTTCGCGGCGCCGATGATTTCGCCCAGTTGGGGTTTGCAGCCTATCTGCTCAAACCCGTCTCGCAGCGCGATCTTCGCGACTGCCTGACGCGCGTCATGAAGGTGGACGCCTCGCAGTGGCACGAACGCACGCAACCGATTGTGATAGCCGAGCAAAATCGGGATGCGCTCACTCATCATCGCATCTTGCTGGCCGAAGATAATTTGGTGAACCAGAAAGTTGCGCGCGGCACGCTGGAGAAGATGGGCTACCAGGTCGACATCGTGAGCAACGGTGCCGAAGCCCTGGCTGCGTGGCAGAGCGGGCGATATCAGATGATCCTGATGGACTGCCAGATGCCGGTGATGGACGGGTACCAGGCGGCACGGGAAATTCGCCAGCGTGAGCGGGGCGAGAGCCACATACCAATCATCGCGCTCACGGCCGACGCGATGAAGGGAGCCGAACAACAATGCCGGAACGCCGGAATGGATGACTACCTGACCAAGCCGCTCGATCGCGCGCGGCTCGCCGAGACTATCGATCGGCATTTCGCCGCCGCGGGTGCCGCGTCAAAACTTGCGCCGGACGGGGAGCGCTCGAGCGTTCCCTGCGTCGATACCGACGCACCCGTCGACTGGGACCAGTTCATGACGGCGGCGGACGGCGATCGAAAGTTTGCCCAGGAGTTGGTGCGCGTGTTCATCGATTCGGGCGATGCAGCATTGCGCGATATCAGTGCAGCGCTGAGCCGCGGCGACTTGGCAGCGGTGAGCGGCGCGGCGCACTCGTTCAAGGGCGCGAGCGCGAGCATTCGCGCCCAATCCGCAAGCGCGGTGGCCGGCGAACTCGAAGATGCTGCGCGCGCCGGAGCCACCGACCGGATATCGCAGTTGGAGGAGCAGCTACGTCAGGAAGCTGGGCGCACGATGGATTACCTGCGTGCCCGCTCGGCCTGAGCGGGCTTCAAAAAAATTGACAATTCCAAGGTAGGCCAGTAACTTAAACCGGCTAACCCCGGCCGGTCCGGGGTTCGCTGTTTTAGACCTTGGGGCTCAGTGGCAGAGTGGTCATGCAGCGGCCTGCAAAGCCGTGTACGCCGGTTCGATTCCGACCTGAGCCTCCA
>JALYHU010000244.1 GCA_030776345.1 Pseudomonadota bacterium
GGCTCGTGGCGGCATAGCGGCACCTCGCGCGCCCACGACACCCGGCGCGCTGAACGCCGCGGGCCGAGGGGTGGCGGCGATCGGGGGGTGTCCGCCGTTGGCGCGCGCTGCCAAGACGGGATTTCTCACCGCCTCTTGCACATGTTGTCGCTGCATCGGCGTGGGCGGCACATGCGGCTCCTGCGCGGCGATGCGTTCTTGCTGCGTCGGCGCCGCCGGCACCCCTCCGCTGCCGCCGTTGTAGCTCACCTTATTGACGGTGACGTTATTGATCACCGTCGTGTTGTAGGTGTTGTGGATGACAGTGGTGTTCACGTTGTTCACCGCGGTGTTGTAGGCGAACCGATCTCCATCCCAACGTCCGCCGGCGAACCCGACACCCACGTAGCCGAACCCGTAGTTGACGCCGCCGTAGAAACCCACGTGGGGGCCCCAATAACCGACGTGCCAAGCGTAAACGCCGCCAACGAAGCCCCAATATCCCGGCGTCCAGAGCACGCCAACGCGCGGCGGCTGCACCCACGTGCCGGGCACCCAGTAGTAGTCGCTGCCGGTCCAGTGCCAATAGCCCGGTGTCCAGATATAGCCCTCTTCCGGACAGGGCGGCTGCTCGTAATCCGGCAACGGCGGCGGCGCTTCGGTGGCGCGCACCTCCACCTCCAGCGCGGGTGCGTCGTACACCGGCGGGGGCGGTGAGTATACCCGGGGCGGCGGCGGGGGCGGGGGCGGCCGGTATACGCGTTCCTGCACCACGCAGCCGCTCAACAGGGTTGCCGCGGACAAAGCCGCCATCACCCCGCGATGGATAACGCACGACTCTTTCAATGTTTGTTTCATCAAGCCCCCGCCTTCAGTTCCACGCAGTCTGGGAGATCCACGCTGTGCAGAACATTTAACGCGGTACTTCGTCATGGGATTACCAACGTGAAGCCATTGTAACCGCTGTGTCGCAGGACGACGAACCGGCTCCTAAGCGTCGGTTTGCCGTCTGAACGTTTCCGGTAGAAACAGCACGCCAATCACTACCGTGAGACCCGCTACCACGATGGGATACCACAACCCGTAATAAATGTTGCCCGTGGCCGCCACCATGGCGAACGCGGTGGTCGGCAGAAAGCCGCCGAACCAGCCATTACCGATGTGATACGGCAACGACATGGCACTGTAGCGAATTCGGGCCGGGAACAACTCGACCAAGAGCGCCGCGATGGGGCCATAGACCATCGTCACATAGAGCACCAGCACGAAAAGAATCAACACTACCATGGGTTTATCGATGGCCGCCGGGTCCGCTTTGTCCGGATAGCCTATGGCCGACAGTGCCGCCTTTGCCTTGGTCTGAAACGCTGCTATGGCCGCCTTGCGGTCCGGGCCGCTCACGGTCCGCGGATCGGGCGCGGTCAACGTCGTCGTGCCTGCGCTGATCTGCGCCACCGAGCCGGCGGGCGCATCCACGCGGTTGTACGAGACCCCGGCCTTTGCGAGGAAGCTCTTGGCAATGTCGCACGACGTCGAATCGAATTTATTCTTGCCTATCGGATCGAATTGGAACGAGCACTGCGCGGCATCGGCGGTAACGGTCACCGGCGCCGCGGATTGCGCGGCAAACAAGGCGGGATTCGCGTATCGAGTGAGGGCTTCGAACAACGGGAAATACGTCGCCATCGCCAGCAAGCAGCCGGTGAGGATGATCGGCTTCCTGCCGATCTTGTCCGATAACCAACCGAAGAACACGAACCCCGGCGTCGCCAGCGCGAGTGCAATGGCCGTCAGAATATTGGTCGTCGCGCTCTCGACACGCAGTGTTCTTTCCAAAAAGAACAATGCATAGAATTGACCGGCGTACCACACCACCGCCTGCCCCATGACGGCACCGCCGAGGCTCACCAGCACGATCTTGAGGTTGCTCCATCGGCCGAACGCTTCCTTGAGCGGGGCCTTGGATGTCGTTCCCGAACTCTTCATTCTCAAGAACACGGGGCTTTCCGCAAGCTGCATCCGAATCCACAACGAAACGGCCAGCAAGACCACGGAAACGATGAACGGAATGCGCCAGCCCCAGGCCTTGAAGGCATCCTCGCCGAGCCAGGTGCGAGTGCCGATGACTACCAGCAAGGCGGTGAATAGTCCCAAAGTCGCCGTCGTCTGAATCCAGCTCGTATAAAATCCGCGCTTTCCGGCCGGTGCATGTTCGGCTACATAGGTCGCGGCACCGCCATACTCGCCCCCCAGCGCCAATCCCTGCAGCAGCCGCAGTGCCAGCAACCCGATGGGTGCGGCAACTCCCACGGAGGCATAGCTCGGCAAAATTCCGACGGCAAACGTGGCCCCGCCCATGATGCTCATGGTGATGAGGAACGTGTGTTTACGTCCGACCAAATCCCCCAGCCGGCCGAACACCAGCGCACCAAAGGGTCTCACCGCGAAGCCCGCGGCAAACGCCGCCAGCGCGAAAATAAAGCCGGTGACTTCGTTGACGCCCGAGAAGAATTGCGTGGTAAGGATGCTGGCGAGCAACCCGTACAGATAAAAGTCATACCACTCGAACACCGTACCGAGCGAGGAGGCTCCGATCACCAACCACTGATTGCCGACGCGTTCCACATCGTCGTTGAGTACGTTCTTCGCCGACACACTGTTCATACCACTCCCCTTCTTATTTGCCGTTCGTCGTTCGATCGCGATACGTTTAGCATATTCCGATGACTGAATCGTGGACTTCCTCTCGAGCGTCAGTGCCGCGGCGGTGCCGCAGTGATGATGGCGCGCAGTTCCACGAGCTTTGCCTTCACCGCCGCCGCGTTATCCGGCCCCATTCGAATCAAGAGCTTTTGACCGGCCGGCCGTGCCTCGAGCTTCGGATCGGCAAAGGTATACATGACATTCGGCCGGGCCAACTCGACGGGCGCCGTCACTTGCGGAGTCGCCAACAATACATCGATGGCTTGAACCAAACGGTCGTTGAAGTAACCGTTGGGATAGCCCAGATCTTGATAGGCTTTTTGGAACAGGGGATAGAAGTGAAAGTACACCGCGGCGAAGCGCTGCATGTCGACCTTGCGAAGCAGGGCCACCATCGGTTCGTACCGTTGAAAGTTCTGGCTGTCGAGCGTCGCATGCAGTTCGTCGCCGGCGGCCATGAAAGTTCCCGCCGGGGGGGCGACGGGACGCTTCGCGACGGTGACCTTCTGGCGCGGTAAATTGTCGACGGTCACTACCATGTTCCGAATGATGCTGTCCGGCACCAAGTACGGCTTGAGCGTCGCGTCGCCGGCCGCCTCGCCGAGTGCAGCACTGATTGCCGGGTCGCTGTCCGCCAGGTCAGGCAGCGGCCCCTTGACCCCGCCGTCCTGCGCCGCGGGCAAGGGATGTTCGACCCTATCCTCGGGCGCGGGACCCGGAACCGGCTGTTCCGTGCTCACCGGCATCGGGGGCGGCGGATTATGGGCATGCCAATACAACCAACCCCCCACCGCCACGATCACCACCGCCACCGCTACGCCCACCACGGGTTTGTTGATCTGGGGTTTATCGAGAAATTCATCTGCCATGGTTGGCCCTCAACCGTTCTTGTGAAGACGCATCTGCAATTCGTGCTGACGGTAATCGATGATGAGGGTATCGAGCACTCCCAGCGCGTCCATGCCGATCATGATCGCAGGCTCCCGGGTGAGCTTCCATTGCCTGAAAATATACAGATCGGCAAATGTGACCCCGGGATCGACCAGCTTGATCGGCCCCAATCCGATGGCCGGTGTCGCAATGATCTCGCCCGCCTCTACCTCCATGGTCGCGCCGACGATCTGGTCGGGTCTTCCCCTGCCCCCCGCGTTATGGCGCGCCAACGCATCGCGAAGCGCAAGATTCGCGACGGTGGTTTGACCGCCGGTATCGATGATGGCCTTGGTGCGCACATCTCCCACCATGGCTTCTACGACGATCAACTGGCCATGAATCGAGTGGAACGGAATTCGAGTGAAATCGCGGCCCGTTTTTTCGCCGCGGGAATAGGCGATGGTGATTTCGTCATGCCGGAAATCGATGAAGATGCGCTTGTTGGCGAGCCCCTCCGAACCGAGGACTCCTTCTGCGCCGCCCATGGCGTCCGGCACGATGGGCAAAATAGGTGAATCAACCGCGACATCGCCCACGCTGAGCGTGTCCACACGAATGGTCGGCACCGTGGCGTACCCCGTCACTCCGCGCAGAATCACCGGCGGCGACTTATCGGTGGGAATGCCCAAGGCCAATGCAACCATGGCCGTGACTCCCGAATGGCTCGCGCCGGTATCGAGAACGAGCCTGAAGGGACCGTGCCCATTGATGAACACCGGCGCCCAGATGCGGCCGATCTGATCGCGCCGCGTCGGTGCGACGAAGCGGGGCTCGGGGGCTTCGACCATGATTTCGGCGAGATCTTCGGCCGCGCCCGTCTCGGGCGAAGGAGGCGCCACGGTAGGCGCCGTGCCGGCAGCCCATGGGGCCCCGGGTCCCAAAATACAAATCATGACCGTCGCCCCCCACACCGCGAGGGATGGCTTGTTGCCCGGCCAAACCCGAGGGCCTGCGTTCATGGTCCGAGCATAGCACCCCAGGCCAATTCCGCGGCCAACTGACCTCACACGGGCGGCGCTCGGCCCGCGCCGCCGATTAATGTAAAGCGAGCTGCCGGTTAAGTTAACCGCGCCTTTTCGGCGTTGCCCGAGTGACGGCGCCCTCCTACACGACGGCATGGTCGACACTGACGAGGCGTGCGGGGCAACGTTGTAAGCTATGCGCAGCATACCGACACATGGGTCAGGCGTTCCAGGGGGACCGGCGCCTTAAAACCCAGCTCTTCCTGGAGAAAATCATGATGAAATTTTGGAGTCGTTCGCTTTTGCCTCTACTCCTCGCTCTGCTGCTGCCGGCGCTCGGCACCGCGCAGATTTCCGTAGAGGTTTCGGTCAACACACCGCCTCCCGAGCTTCCGGTTTACGACCAACCCCCGATTCCTGCGGACGGCTACGTCTGGACGCCCGGGTACTGGGGCTGGAGCGACGATGACCAGGACTATTATTGGGTACCGGGGACGTGGGTACCGGCGCCCCAACCCGATTACCTGTGGACCCCGGGATATTGGGGGGCGGAGGGCGTCGTCTTTCTATGGCATCCCGGCTACTGGGGCCCCCACGTCGGATTCTACGGCGGCGTCAACTACGGATATGGATATGGAGGGAATGGCTACGAGGGCGGTTACTGGCAGGGCGGCCGACTCTTTTACAACCGTTCCGTCAACAACATCAACAACGTGAACGTTACCAACGTGTACAACAGAACGGTCATCAACAACGTCACCGTGAACCGCGTCAGTTACAACGGCGGCAACGGCATCCAGGCGCGCCCCACGCCTGACCAGATGACCGCCGCTCATGAACGGCATATCGATGTAACTCCCGTCCAGCGGCAACATATCGACATGGCGCGCAGTAACCCCGCGCTGCGGGTTGGCCAGAACCAGGGCCGCCCACCCATTGCCGCGACGGGCAGGCCTGCCGCGTTCAGCGGCCCCGACGTCGTCCCCGCCCGGCACGCCGGTACGGTGAGCGTGGTGCGCCCGAACAATGCGCCTCAGCAAATGCCGGACGCGCAACGCGGAGCGCCACGGACCGAGATGCAGCAGCAGCGGCCCGAGGTACAGCAGCAGCGGCCTCAGATGCAGCAACAACGTCCCGAGGTTCAACAGCAACGCCCCCAGGTGCAGCAACAGCCGCGCCCGGAGGTCCAACAGCGTCCGCCGGAGCCGCGCCCGTCAGCGCCGCCGGTTGAACAGCGGCCCAGCGCACCGCAGGCGCAGCGCCCGAATCCGCCGCCCCAGGGCCGCCCCAGCGCGCCGCACCCCGAGACTAGAAACCCATGAACGTCGTCGATCACGATGCACGCGAGCATCGCTTCACCACCGAAGTCGACGGCCGGCGCGCGGTGCTGGAGTACCAGTTGGCGGATACCGTGATGACCATCACTCACACCGCGGTCCCATCCGCAATCGGCGGCCGAGGCATCGCCGCCGAACTCATGCGTGCCGCATTGAACGCCGCCCGCGTTGGCGGCTGGACGGTCAATCCCGCCTGTTCGTATGCCGCTGCCTACATGCGCCGTCATCCGGACGCCGCTGAACGGCAGCACCAGGACGATCTGCTGGACGAAGCGCTCGAGGAAACGTTTCCGGCCAGCGATCCGATCGCCGTAGGCGGGACCAGCTAGGGCGCCGCCTCGGCTTCGTGGGCGACCAGTAGGTCATGCATGTCGTTGGCGTGCTCTTCTTCTACGAGGAGTATGCTTTCCAGCATGGCCCGGGTACCTGGATCTTCGTTGCCGAAATAGCGGATCAACTCCTGGTAATGTTCGATGGCGATGCGCTCGGCGATGAGATTTTCCCTGATCATGTCGACGAGGTCCTCGGCGGTACCGTACTCCGACGCCGCGCGCGATGCCAAGCCGGTGGGGTTGAAATCGGGTTTGCCACCGAGCTGATTGATGCGCTCAGCTACTTCCTGGACGTGCTCGGCTTCCTCCTTGGCGTGCTGCGCGAACTCCGCCTTCGCGCCCTCGCTGGAAATGCCGGTGGCCGCAACCGCATGCATCGTGTAGCGAAGTACACAGACGATTTCTGTGGCGAGAACGGCTTGCAGGATCTCGATGGTCTTCTTGACGTCGCCCTGATATGACGCCGTGACGGCACCCTCACCTAAGTTCTTGCGGGCGCGATCACGCAGGGTCTTTACATCGCTCAAGAACGGCTTGGAATTCGAATTCAGATTATCCATCAATGTACTCCTCTAAGGGGTTTTGCAGACGGGCTTTATACACCCCGCTTCGGAAGTCCCTTGCGGGAGCATGTGCGCCACCGGCGTCAGCCGACACCGTCAGAGCCTGTCAGCCATCGGCCTACTCCTTCGGCGCGGGCGAGCCTACCGAGGATTATTCCAGCGCCGTCTCGAGCGCCGCCACCAACGGCCCCAGTTTCGGCGGATTGGCCTCGAATGACGGCTTGATTCCGTGTGCTATCAAAGCTCGAGAACAGACGGGACCGATCGATGCGATGACCAGACCATTCAACAAACCGGCCAGAGACTCCGCACAGCCCTGTGCCCGAGCGACGGCGTACAAATTTTCGATTTGCACGGCGCTGGTAAAGACCACGGCGTCGACCCGCAAATCGGCCAGCGCATCGAGTAGCCGGACCAGCGGCTGAATGTCGGCGGGCAACGCCCAGCGATAGGTGGCAATCTCGTGCACCAATGCACCGCGCGCCTCCAGGGAATTGCGTAGCACCGGATTCGCGGCCCCGTAGCGCTGCACTAGGACCGCAGCTTGATCGAGGGGCGTGCTCGAGATGGCTTCCAAGACGGTTTCGGTGGTGAAAGGCGAGCGCGCCCGAACGTCGATACGCACCTGGCGGGAATTCAGCTCTCCGGTGGGCTTGGGACCTCGGACGACGACGACCGCGCCGGCCAATAATTGCAGCAACTCCTGCGTCGCACCTAGCGTATCGGTCACCTGGAACAGCGCCCGCGTGCCGACACCCGTCTGGAAGATTACCATCCGATAGGGATTGGCTCGCCACGTGTCCAAGAGAGCGGCCACGGTTTGCGGCTCGACATCCGGGACTTCCTCGAGCGCCGGCGCGAGCATGGGTATGGCGCCGCGGCGCGCGATCAATTCGCCCAAATGGGCGCCGGTCCGCGTTTCGAGTATTGCCACCACCTTGGATCTCATGATCGTGCACCCTCGAGCGAAACTACGGATAACGCAATTTACACATGGACCGGGATGCCCCGTCCACTAGCGATTCACCCGCGATCGCAACACTCAACCACCGCCGATCAGACCGGCGGTGACGTTGATGGCAAAGCCTAGAATGGAAGCATTGAAGAAGAACGAGACGAGCGTGTGCGCGATCACCACTTTGCGGATCGACCTATTGGTCGTCGACACGTCCGAGGTTTGGCAGGCGGCCGCGATCGTGAACGAAAAATAAGCAAAGTCCCAGAACACAGGCCTCGGCGTATTGGGGAAGCTCAAGGGACGATCCTGCTCGCCCGCGCTGTAGAACATGTCGGCGTAATGGGTCGTGAACATCGTGGGCACCAGCAGCCAAGAATTCACCAAAGTCAGCGCCGCGAGCATGGTGTGCGCGATACGCTCGAGGCCCGCTACCTGCTTCAGCGTGGCCAATGGTTCGACGATGGCGACCACGCTGAGGAGTGCCGCGATGACGACTCCCGCCAGAATGAATCGTGCGGATTCATCCTCCTCGATGTATCTGGTGCAGATGCGCTCCGCGCTCAACTTCGTCATCCAAGAATAAATCAAGCTCAGGAACAAGACGACGCCGCAGTTCCAGCACACGAGAATGCGGCTGATGAGCGACCAGTGCGAGGGCAGAAACAAAGAAATCGACACGCCCACGGTGAAGGCGATCCAAACCCTGGGATGGTGGCGGAACAGGTTTTTCATCGCGTTCGGCATCGCAGCACGACCAGCGTCATTTGCTTTCTTTGGCCACCAGCCATTTCACCAATTCGACCAGCTGGTCCGTGCCGCCGGCCGACTCCACATGGAGCCGATACTTGCCATTGACGACGATGGTGGGCGTACGGTCCACACGATACGCCCGTATCGCCTCCTCGTCGCTCCGTACCTTCACGTCGACCGCGAACGACTTCGCCGTGTTGAGAAACTTTTCGATCGGCACACCCGTGCGGGCGTTGTAAAAGCGCGCGGCATCCTCCAACGACGGCAAACGCCCCTTGACACGCTGGGTGACCGGATCGATGACGGCCAATTCGCCGGTCTTCCACACGGCCTCGAACATGGCGTCGTGCGTTTGCTCCGCGATCCCGAGCGCTTGCGCCGTGCAGAATGCGAGCTGGAACATCGGCCAGTCCTCCCCCGGATTGAACGACGCCGGCAAGTAAGTGAGCACTGCGTTGGGAGGTAAGCTCTGTTGCAATTTGTGCGCGACCGGCACGAACACGTTGCAGGCCGGACAGCCGTATGAGAAGACTTCCGTCACCTGCACTTGATTGGTCGCCGCCGACGGGGCTCTGGGCGGATTGATCGTGAAATAGTGTTTTCCTTCCGTCCAGACCGTGGCTGCATGCGCCATGGAGTTCACGGCCAATGCCAACCAGAAACAGCCGCGCACAACTCGGAAACGTATTTGCATGAAAGCTTTCTCCATCTTGCCGTTGCGGAAATCGTCGTCGGCACGCAATTCTATCCGCCGCTGCTCCGGCAGCCGCGTACAGCCCTTCGGCGCGAAGCATAACCCGTGGGATGCAGGGTCTTAACGCTTCCTCACACTTATTCGCACTAGTTCGTCCTGATTAGTAGTGATGTCGCTTGGAAGACCGTAAAGTTGCCCGCTTCTACTTTATGATATCGAGTTCTCGTCGGACTCGATCCTGGTGCACATGTGATGAACGATAGCGAAAGTGGTATGTCCGCACCGCCCCGTGGGCCGCGGGTTTTCATCAGAAAACATCGGGCCGCATTGATCGTCGTGGCGGTATTGCTGATCCTCATCGCAATCCTCGTGCGATTCCTCCCGCACCGGCCGCAAGCAGCTGCGCTTGGCCCCGGCGGCGATCGCGGCGGCCAGAATGGACCGGTTGCGGTATCGGTGGCGACGGTCACCCCCGGCGAGATTCAGATTCGAATTCCCGCATTGGGCACGGTCACGACGCTGGCCAATGTGACGGTGCGTACCCAGATCAGCGGGACCTTGCAGAAAATTCTCTTCACCGAAGGCCAGCTCGTTCGTCAGGGCGAGGTCCTTGCCCAGATCGATCCCCGGCCCTACGAGGCTGCGTTACAAACGGCGAAGGGCAATCTGCGCCGCGATCAAGCGTTGTTGGCGGACGCACGACTGGATCTGAAGCGCTACGAAGGGCTGGTGAAGGAGGACTCCATCGCGGCGCAAACGCTGGATACGCAACGCGCGCTGGTGGACCAATACTCGGGTACCCGCGAATCGGATGAAGGCTCGGTGAGGACTGCCGAGGTCAATCTTTTATATACGCGAATCGTATCACCGGTCGCGGGCCGCGTGGGCATCCGGCAAGTCGACCAAGGCAACTACGTCACCCCGGGGGATACCAATGGCATCGTGGTGGTCAACCAGCTGCAGCCCATCAGCGTGCTGTTTGCAATCCCCGAGGACAACGTGCCGTCGCTCATGAAAAAAATCAGCGGCGGCGCCAGCATGCAGGTGGAAGCATACGATCGCACCAACGCGCTGAAACTGGCGGTGGGAAAACTGTCGACGGTAGACAACGAAATCGATACGACGACCGGCACCGTCAAGTTGCGCGCGCAGTTCGACAACGCGGACGGGTCGTTGTTCCCCAATCAATTCGTCAATGTGTCATTGCTCCAGGAGCTATTGGAGAACCAGCTCATCATGCCGAACGCCGCGGTACGGCGCGGCGCACCCAACGGAGTCGTGACGACGTTCGTGTATTTGGTGAAGGCCGACAAGACCGTGGCCGTCGAGCCAGTCACGCTGGGCGCGGTCGACGGCGAACGGGTCGCGGTGGTCTCGGGCCTCGCGGCCGGTGACGTGGTCGTCACGGAAGGCGGTGATCGGCTGCGGGATGGGGCCCAGGTACAGCTCCCCGCCGCGAATGCCGATGCGGGGCCGAGCGGTGCGCCTGTCCCGCCGACCGCCGGCGGCACGGGAGGCGCCCGCCCCCCCGGGGCGGCGCCTGGTGGCACGCGCCGCCGTTCTCCTCCCAACGTTCCGCAGTGAATCCCTCTCGCATATTCGTACTGCGTCCGGTGGCAACCACGCTCCTGATGGTTGCCATTTTGATCGTGGGCGCCATTGCCTACAAGACGTTGCCGCTATCGGCGCTGCCCGAAGTAGCCTATCCCACCATCCAGGTTCAGACCTTCTATCCGGGCGCGAGTCCGGAGGTCGTGACCTCCGCCATCACGGCGCCTCTCGAGAAGCAGTTCGGTCAGATGCCGGGCCTGAACCAGATGTCATCGACGAGTTCGGGCGGTGCCTCGGTCATCACTCTGCAATTCAATCTGGCGCTCGCCATCGATGTGGCGGAGCAGGAAGTTCAAGCGGCGATCAGCGCCGCGCAAAACCTGCTGCCGCAAGACCTGCCCGCTCCGCCGATATATGCAAAGGTCAATCCGGCCGACGCCCCCGTGCTCACCCTCGGCATCACCTCGAAGGTGATGCCGCTCACTGAAGTGGAGGACATGGCGGACACGCGGGTCGCGCAGAAGATCTCGCAACTCAAGGGCGTCGGCGTGGTCAGCATCAGCGGCGGCCAGCGGCCCGCGGTGCGCATCGTGGCAAACCCCCGTGCGTTGGCGGCTTACGGATTGAACATCGACGATCTGCGCACCACCGTCAGCAATGCCAACCAGAACGGCCCCAAAGGAACACTCGACGGGCCGAGCAACGCCTATACCATCAATGCCAACGATCAGATCCGCAACGCCGCGGACTATGGGACGATCGTGATCGCGTACAAGAACGGGGCGCCGGTACGGCTCAAGGATGTGGCCACCCTGGTTCCCGGTGCAGAAAACGCGAAGCTCGGCGGCTGGATGAACTCCACACCCGCCTTGATCGTCAACGTTCAGCGGCAGCCGGGAGCCAATGTCGTCGACGTGGTCGACCGAATCCGCGCGCTGCTGCCCTCTTTGCAGGGGGCCATGCCCGCCGGCGTGGATGTTGCCATTCTCACGGACCGCACGACCACCATCAGGGCATCCGTGGCCGACGTCCAGTTCGAATTGGCTCTATCGGTCGTGCTGGTCGTGCTGGTGATCTATGTGTTCTTGCGCAACGTGCCTGCCACCATCATTCCGAGCCTATCCGTTCCGCTGTCGCTCATCGGCACCTTCGCGGTAATGTACCTGGCGAATTTCAGTCTGAATAATTTGTCGCTGATGGCCTTGACCATCGCTACGGGATTCGTCGTCGACGATGCCATCGTCATGATCGAAAACATCGCTCGCTATATCGAACGCGGTCTGCCGCCGCTCGAAGCGGCGCTCGAGGGCGCCGGGCAGATAGGCTTCACCATCATTTCCTTGACCGTCTCGCTGATCGCCGTACTGATTCCTTTGCTGTTCATGCAGGACGTCGTGGGACGCTTGTTTCGCGAGTTTGCGATCACGCTCGCGGTCACGATCTTGATCTCGGCGCTGGTGTCGCTGACGCTCGTGCCCATGATGTGCGCGAAACTCCTCAAGCCCAGGGCGAGGTACGCGGACGCCCAGGACGGGGGGCGCTGGTTCGCGGCCGTGGTCGAGTGGTATGGCCGCAACCTCACGTGGGTGCTCGACCATCAGACTCTCACCCTGTGGGTGGCCACCGCGACCGTGGCGGTGACCGTCATCCTATACATTTTGATACCAAAGGGCTTTTTCCCCGATCAAGACACGGGACTGATTCAGGGCGTTTCCGAAGCCGGCGAATCCATCTCCTACTCCGCCATGGCCGATCGTCAACAGGCGCTGGCCAACGCCATCCTCCGCGATGCGGACGTTCTCAGTCTGTCGTCGTTCATCGGCGTGGACGGCAACAACGTAACGTTGAACAGCGGCCGCTTCCTCATCAACCTCAGGCCCCGCGCAGAGCGCAGCTCGAACCTTGGCGACGTCATCCGCCGGCTGCGATCCGAAACTGCCGACGTCTCGGGGATTACTCTGTACATGCAGCCGGTGCAGGACCTTACACTCGACAACACCGTCAGCAGGACTCAATATCAACTCACCCTGGAAAGTGCGGACTCGGTGGCCTTGTCTACCTGGACGCCAAAACTGCTCTCGGTGCTTCGTCGCGAGCCCGAACTCGCCGACGTCGTCAGCAACGAAGAAAATGACGGGTTGGCCGCCTATGTGACCATCGACCGCGACAGCGCGGCACGCCTCGGCATCAGCGTCGGTACCGTGGACAACGCGTTGTACGACGCCTTCGGCCAACGCATCGTCTCGACCATTTTTACTCAATCCAATCAATATCGAGTGATCTTGGAGGCGGACCCGCATTCATACCGCTCGGTCGATTCGCTTGGCTCCATCTATGTTCCCTCGTCCAGCGGCGGCCAAGTACCGCTGTCGGCAATCGTCAAAGTGAACGTGGAAACGCGCCCGCTGCTCATCAATCATCTGGCGCAATTTCCCGCAACGACCGTGTCGTTCAATCTGGCGCCCCAAGCATCTCTCGGCGGCGCCGTCACAGCCATCGAAAACGCGGAACGCAACCTCGGAATTCCGAACAGCATCCGCACCACTTTCCAAGGTGCGGCGCTGGCCTTTCGCAGCAATCTCGAGAACGAACTTCTCCTGCTGGTGGCCGCCGTGCTCGTGATGTATATCGTACTCGGGGTTCTCTACGAGAGCTTCATCCATCCCATCACGATCCTGTCCACCTTGCCGTCGGCCGGAATCGGCGCGTTGCTCGCACTGATGCTGGCGGGCGACGACCTGACCGTCATCGCGCTCATTGGAATCATTTTGCTGATCGGCATCGTGAAGAAGAATGCGATTCTCATGATCGACTTCGCGGTGGTCGCGCAACGCGACGAGGGTCTGTCCCCTCGAGAGGCCATTTATCAGGCCTGCCTGTTGCGCCTGCGGCCCATTTTGATGACGACCGTGGCCGCTATTTTCGGCGCGCTGCCGTTGATGTTCGGCACGGGAACGGGCTCGGAGCTGCGCCATCCGCTCGGCATCAGCATCGTGGGTGGACTTTTGGTGAGCCAAGTGTTGACGTTGTTCACGACACCGGTGATCTACTTGGCGTTCGACCGTATCGCCACGCGCTTTCGCGGGCGACATTCTCGAAAAAGCCGCGGCCTTGCGGACAACCCCACATGAACATATCGGCACCATTCATCCGCAGGCCGGTGGCTACGACGCTGTTGACCATCGGTGTGGCGCTGTGCGGTATGGTCGCCTTCATGCTGTTGCCGGTCGCCCCGCTTCCGCGCATCGAGGTCCCGGCCATCTTCGTGTCGGCACAACTGCCCGGAGCGAGCCCGGAAGTCATGGCGAGCACCGTGGCGACGCCACTGGAACGACATTTGGGCGCCATTGCCGATGTCGACGACATGACTTCGAGCAGCGGCGTCGGGACGTCGAATATCCAATTGACGTTCGGCATCGATCGCGATCTCGACGGGGCTGCGCGCGACGTACAGGCAGCCATCGTCGCGGCGCGCGCCGATCTGCCGTCCTCCCTGACGCGCAATCCCTCGTACCGCAAGATGAATAGCGCGTTGTTCCCGGTGATGGCCATTGCGATGACCTCCGACGTACTCACGCAGGGACAGATCTACGACGCGGCCGATGCGGTCATTTCGCAGCGGCTTTCGCAGATTCAAGGCGTCGGCGGCGTCAACGTCAATGGCAGCGCCCTACCGGCGGTTCGCGTGGAGATCAATCCCCAGTCGCTCGCGAAATATGGCATAGGCCTGCAGGACGTCCGCGCCGCGATCTCCAACGCCAATGCCAACGCGCCCAAAGGCTCCATCGAGGCCGATGCGCTCCACTACCAGATCTATACCAACGACAACGCGCGCGACGCGGGGCCCTTCCGCAATCTCATCATCGCCCGCCGCAACGGCGCCGTGGTGCGGCTGGCCGATGTCGCCCAAGTCCTCGACATGCAGGACGGCGCCGTGGAGAACATGCGCACCTACGGTATATACAACGGCAAACCAGCCGTGTTCGTGACCCTCTTTCAGCAACCCGGCGCCAACGTCATCGAAATGATCGACGCCGTCAAGGCGGCGTTACCGGATCTCAAAGCCTCCATCGATCCCAAAATAGACCTGGTGGTCACGTTCGACCGTTCGGTCACCATACGCGCCTCGCTGCGCCAGGTCGAAGAGACCTTGTTGTTGGCGGTTGCCATGGTCATTCTCGCGGTTTACATCTTCCTCCACAGCTACCGGGCCGCGTTCATCCCGGCCCTGGTAGTGCCCGTCTCCTTGATCGGCACTTTCGGCGCCATGTATCTATTGGGCTACACCCTCGACAATTTCTCTCTGATGGCCCTGACCGTTGCGACCGGTTTCGTCGTGGATGACGCCATAGTCGTCATGGAGAACACCACCCGGCACATCGAGTCGGGCATGAGCCGGCTGAGTGCTGCGCTCTTGGGCGCACGCGAAGTGGGCTTTACGGTGGTCTCCATGAGCCTGTCGCTGGTTGCGGTGTTCATTCCGTTCATGTTTGCGGGCGGGATGGTCGGCAAGATTTTCGGCGAGTTCACCCTGACCCTTTCCGTGGCGATCTTGATCTCGTTGGTGATCTCGCTGACGACCACCCCGATGATGTGTTCGCTGCTGCTCGAGAGAAGTGGCGACCGCAATCCGTCGCGGTTCGCGCGGGCCTTTGACCGCGGGTTCGAGCGGCTGCGCCGCGGCTACGAACGAACGCTGGCCTCGGCTCTGCGGCATCGACGCATCATGATGCTCGTCCTGTTTGCGACCATCGCGCTCAATGTGTATCTCTACATCATCATCCCCAAAGGTTTCTTCCCTCAGCAGGACACGGGCCAATTGCAGGGCGGCATCCGCGGCGATGCGTCCAGTTCGTTCCAGCTGATGAGGCGCAAGTTGCAGATCGTCGCGAACATCGTTCAGCAAGACCCCGCGGTCGCGACCGTGACGGGGTCGGTGGGCGGCGGAGGCGGCTTCGGCGGTGGCGGTGGCGGCGGCGGCGCCAGCGCCAACCTCACCATTGCCCTGAAACCATTGGCCGAACGGCACGTCTCGGCGGATGCCGTGATCGCCCGTTTGCGCCCCAAGCTCAATCGAGTCGCAGGCGTAGCGGCATTCCTGCAAGCCGTACAAGACCTCGGCGGCGGCGGGGGCCGTGTCGCCAACGCGCAATACCAGTACACGCTGCTCGGCGACGACCTCAGCGAGCTGCGGATGTGGTCGCAAAAATTGCGCACCGCGTTGCAGGACATGCCCGAACTTACCGACGTCGATACCGATCTGCAGCCGGGCGGACTCGAAGCCGACCTGATCGTGGACCGCGATACCGCCTCGCGGCTCGGGCTCACCGCGAAGCAGATCGATGATGCGCTGGGAGATGCCTTCGCGCAGTCTCAGGTATCGACCATTTTCAACCCCTTCAGTCCGCAGCAATATCACGTAGTCATGGAAGTAGCGCCGCAGTTCTGGCAGAACCCGGAGGTACTGAAGGAGCTCTACATCAGCACGGCCGGTGGCGCGGTCAGCGGCACGCAGGCCACGCAAGCCGTGGCCGGCACAACGCAACAAACCAGCTCCTCGAAGACCTCCAGCGCGACCGCCGTCGCCCAGGATGCCGCGCGCAACTTGGCATCGAACTCGCTGGCCAACGCCGGCCGCGGCAACACGTCGACCGGTTCGGCGGTCAGCGTAGCGACGGAAACCGTGGTGCCTTTGGCGGCATTCAGCCGCTTCATGACCGGCACGACACCGGTCACCGTAAACCATACGGGCACCTCGGTTTCCACCGCCATAGCTTTCAATATCCCGGAAAAGGAATCGATAGGTACGGCGATGGAAGCCATCGAAAAAAAGATGAACGAGATCCACGTCCCGGCAAGCATTCACGGCGGCGCCTACGGAACCGCCCGTCTGTTTCAACAGAACAACAGCAATACGCCGCTGATGCTGGTGGCGGCGCTGGTCGCCATCTACGTCGTATTGGGTGTTCTCTACGAGAGCTATAGCCAGCCGCTCACCATTCTCTCGACGCTGCCCTCGGCCGGCGTCGGGGCGCTGCTCGCCCTCATGGCCACCGGCACCGAGTTCAGCCTCATAGCGTTCCTCGGCATTCTGCTGCTGATCGGAATAGTGAAGAAGAACGCCATCATGATGGTGGATTTCGCGCTCGAGGCGGAGCGAAGCCTCGGGATGGAACCGCAGACGGCCATCGCCCACGCCTGTTCGTTGCGCTTCAGACCGATCATGATGACGACGTTCGCTGCCATTGCCGGGGCCCTGCCGTTGGCAGTTGCCTACGGCGATGGGACGGAAATGCGTCGGCCGCTGGGCATTGCCATTGTCGGCGGCTTGATCGTCAGCCAGCTCCTTACGTTGTACACCACGCCGGTGGTGTACCTGTATGTGCACCGTCTTTCGAAGGCGCGACAGCGCAATCGACCGGCCCACGCCGGCGGCGACGGCGCGGGGCAGCATCCTTCCGGCATGCAGGGCGGTCCGTACGGTCCGGCGGAGCCGGCCACGTGACCCGCCTATTGCAATGGTTATCGTGCGTCTGCTTCATCGCGATGTCGGCGGGATGCGCCGTGGGTCCCGACTACAAACGCCCCGAATTCGAGACGACGGGAGATTACAAGGAACAAGCCGATTGGAAACCGAGCGAACCGAGCGATGCAATGAGCCGCGGGCCTTGGTGGAACATCTACAACGACGACGCACTGGCACAGTTGGAGGCCAAGGTGGCCCTCTCCAACGAAAACGTCAAGTCGTCGGCGGCGGCGTTCGAGGAAGCACGCGCACTGGTCGCGCAGGCCCGCGCCGGCTTCTGGCCCACCGTGTCCGCCAGCGTCGGGGCGCAGCGAGGCGCGACGGGCACCGCCCCAGCGCGGACGACCGTGGATGCAACCGCGACCGGCAGCTGGACCCTGGACATCTGGGGCCAGATCCGCCGTACCGTCGAGAGCGATCGCGCCTCCGCACAGTCGAGCGCCGCCGCGCTCGCCGCGGCGACTTTGTCGGCACAAGGAGCGCTCGCCACCGACTATTTCGAACTGCGCGTTCAGGATCAGCTGCAGCGCATATTGGATGACATCGTGGTTGCCGAACAGCAGTCGCTCAAAATCGCCGAAAATCGCTATCGCTTCGGTGTCGCGGCCAAGGCCGACGTGGTGAGTGCACAGACGCAGCTCCTCAACAGCCAAGCGCAACAGATCAACGCGAAGATTCAGCGCGGCATACTCGAACATGCCATCGCGGTGCTGATCGGCCAAACACCCGCATCCTTTTCGCTGGCGCCGGCCGCGATGCGAGCGGACGTGCCGACGGTACCCGCGGGAGTTCCTTCGGCACTCTTGGAAAGACGCCCCGACGTGGCGGAAGCGGAGCGCAAGATGGCCGCGTCCAACGCGCAAATCGGTGTGACCAAAGCGGCATATTTTCCGAGCCTCACCCTCTCCGGCTCGGACCAGTACTCCAACGGTACCTTCAGCCGGTTGCTGAACGCATCGAACCGTGTGTGGGCGCTCGGTCCGAAGCTGGCGGAGACGCTCTTCGACGGCGGACTGCGTCGCGCGCAGCTTGCCCAGGCGCGTGCAACCTACGACGCAAACGTCGCTTCCTATCGGCAAACCGTGCTGTCGGGATTCGAGCAAGTGGAGGACGAGATCGTTACCTTGCGTGTTTTGGAACAGCAGGCGGTGGTCGAAGACGCGGCGGTCGCCGCTGCGCGAGAGGCTGAAAGACTCACGCTCAACCAATACAAGGCAGGAACCGTCCCGTACAGCAGCGTCATCAGCGCACAAACGACGCGTCTCACCAGCGAGGAGACGGCACTGAGCGTGTTGTCCAGCCGCCTGCAGGCGAGCGTGGCGCTGATAGAAGCGTTGGGGGGCGGCTGGACCGCGGCGCAGCTTTAGGCTCCTCGCTCCTCGCTATCCCATCCCGCCAAGGCATCGGGCACATGGCGGCGCAGAATCGCGTTCTGTGCCTGCCACTGCTCCGCCGCATCGAGCGTCTCGAGGAAAGTTACCTCGCCGGCCGCGAACGTGGCCAGGGGCAATCCGTCCCGGTACAGCAGCCGATTGCCGGTCAGGGAGGGAAGCCGCGCGCCCGGCGTAATGATGCCGAGCAGATTGAGCGGATCGGCACCCGACAACGACAGGTACTGCCCCGTGGGGGGCCGGCGGCGCACTGCGCGCAACAACCCGACGGCGTCGACGCTCGCAAATTGCTCGCCGGCGAAGCCGGCAACGAAGCGCCCGCCGCGTATTTCCCCTCTGGCCTCGAGGCGGCGGCAGCACATCAATACGTCGCGCCAGCTCGGCAGCCAATCGGCCTCACGGATCAGCAGCTTCCAAAAGATGACGCCCCAACGGCGCAGCAACGTCCGCACCACATGTTCGACGGCATCATCGCCCTTCTGTACTGCATCCCGCCGCACGCTGGCCCATCGCCCTGCATCCGCCATCGCGAACATTGCAAGGCGCCGCCCCCGGCGCCTCCCCGCCCCGGCCTTGGCACGTTGGCTGGTGGGCACGAGCAAGGCTCGCAGGCCGCCGAAGCTATCGGAGTTCACGAGGCCGAGCGCCACGAGTTCGGCAAGCGCCTCCTCTACTTCGACCGGCAGCATCCGCACGCCATCGGCAATGTCGTCGAAAAAGGAAGCGCCGCGCTCTCGGAGGAAGTCGAGGACGGCCCGTGGCCTAGAACCGAGTTGCGCCGGATCGGCCGATTGAGTCAAAGGAACCCAAGCCTTCACATTCCGCCTGGCGAGCATCGTGATCGGCGTCGATCGTATCGGCCCCGCACCTTTGTCCGGACCGCCCTTCCGCGCCTCCAGCCGCGCCCAGACGAAGCGGCCCGCGCGGCAATGCTCGTCGAGCCAGTGCGGCTCGTATTCCACGATTCGCGCCGGAAGGATGTCGCTTTCCCATGCTCCCGCCGGCGCTTCGAAACCCTCGAGCTGCGCGAGCACCGCCGCCACCGCGTCCGAGCCCTGCATCCGCGCCTCCGGCAATACCCGCTGCCAATCGAGCAAAAAGCGCACAAAATCCCGCGCCTGCACGGGTTCTATCTCGGCGCGCAGCCGCTTCACGGTATAGCGATGGATGCGCGCGAGCAGGCGGCGTTCGCACCATTCTTCTTCGTCGGCGGCTTCGTCGGCGGCGGCTGTGAACCGGCCGCGCATCGCAAACCCTTCCGCCTCGAGCGCGGCGAATGCGACGCGCACGGATGACGGCGGCAGGCCCAAGGACTGCGCCACCGACGAAACAGTGACGGGCCCCAGACCCTCCAGCCGCCCGCGAACGATTTCCACCAGCGCCTCATCCGACGACGGCACCCGCGGCTCGAACCAGCCGCGTTTTTCGACCGCCACCCACAAGACGGGATGTCCGCTCGCGATGATGGCGGCGACTCGCCCCTGGGCAACGAGTTCGTCGACCAAGTACTGCCATCCGTGCTCGCTCACCTCCTGATCCGTCACAAGCACCAACCACGACAGCGCATCGCATAGTTCGTCGGCAGTGCCGGCATCGGGCCAAGCCTCTTCGCGAACCCTCGCGATGGCCTGCGGGTCCAGCCGCCCGATATCGGCCGCAGAGGCAGGGTCGATCCAGCGGCGTGCCATCACGGCCTGAGTGCGCCGCTCTTCCAGCGGTGCGTCGTCCAAGTAGGCGTAGGGCCGAGCGGTGAGCGCTTCGAGCGCGAGCGGCGAGGGTTCGGTGAGATCGCGCGCGATGATCCGAATCCGGCCACTTTCCAGGCGCCGCAAGATGTCCTCGAAAGTATCGATATCCATCGCGTCCTCGAGACAGTCGCGAACCGTTTGCCGCACCAACGGATGATCGGGAATCTCCAGCTCGCCCGAGACATTTTCCGCGCAGGCCACTTGGTCGGGAAACACCGAGGCGAGCAGATCCTCGGCGTTCATGCGCGCGATCTGCGGCGGAATCTTCTTGCCGCCGCGAAATCGCGGCAGTGCGAGCGCAATGCCCGCATCCCAGCGCCAACGCACTTCGAACATCGGTGCGGCGCACAGCGCCTGCACCAACACCTGGCGAACGGTATTCGGGTGTAGATAGCGCGCGGCATCGGCCAGCTCGAAACTGTGCGCATGCGTAAGCGACAGCACGATGTGATCCTCGGTGGCGGCGGCCTGCAGCTCGAAGTTGAACGCGCGGCAGAAGCGCTTGCGCAGCGCCAGGCCCCAGGCGCGATTTACGCGGCTGCCAAACGAGGAATGAATGACGAGCTGCATCCCGCCGGATTCGTCGAAGAATCGCTCGAAAATGACGGTATCGAGCGTCGGCAAGCCGAGCAAGGCCGCACGACCTGCGCTGAGATAGTCTATGAGTTGAGCGGCGGCGATCTCATCGAGGCCAACCGTCTGCGTCAGCCAATCCTTCGCCGCGGCGGCGCCGCTTTCCAGCCGCAGCGCGATATCGGCTCGAAGGCGCGAGACGGCCGCCGATAATTCGTTGCTGCGGCCCGGCGCCTCCCCCAGCCAGAAAGGAATGGACGGCGGCTGGCCATGAGCATCCTCCACGCGCACGGTGCCGCGCTCCACCCGCAGTATCCGATACGCGGTGTTGCCCAACTGAAATATATCGCCCTGCAAACTCTCGACGGCAAAATCCTCGTTGACCGTACCCACGGGAAACCCTTCGGGTTCGAGGATGACCTTGTAGTCGGCGTTGTCGGGAATCGCGCCGCCCGAGGTGATGGAGGTGAGCCGTGCGCCCTTGCGCGCGCGCAGCAAACCATTGACCGCATCATGATGAATGAGCGCGCCATGGCGTCCGCGGCGGGTACTGAACCCTTGCGCCAACATGGCGACGCAGTCGTCGAAATCCTGCCGCGTGAGGGCGCGATAGGGGTAAGCGCCGCGCATCAGATCGAACATTCCGTCCGCGGACCATTCCCGCGCGGCGACTTCCGCGGTGATCTGCTGCGCCAACACGTCCAAGGCGTTGCAGGGGACTATGAGGCGATCCAACTCGCCGCGCCGCACGGCATCGAGCAACGCTGCGCACTCCACGAGTTCGTCACGCGACAGCGGAAATAGTCTGCCCTTGGACGTGCCCCCGACCGCGTGCCCGGCGCGTCCGACCCGCTGCAGAAACGTATTGATGGAACGCGTCGAACCGATCTGGCAGACGAGGTCGACATCTCCGATGTCGATGCCGAGTTCCAAAGATGCGGTGGCGACCAGCGCTTTTAGATCGCCGCGCTTCAACTGTTGTTCGGCCTTGAAGCGGCGCTCCTTGGCCAAGCTGCCGTGATGAGCGGCCACATAGTCTTCGCCGACTCTTTCTGATAGATGGCGTGCGATGCGCTCGGCGAACCGTCGCGTATTGACGAAAATGATGGTGGTACGGTGTTCCCGGACGAGTTCCGCGAGACGATCGTAGACCGTCGTCCAGGCTTCGCCCGACATCACGGCTTCGAGCGGTGTGGGGGGCAATTCCAGGGCCAGATCACGATTGCGCGCATGGCCGCTGTCGATGATGGCGCAACCGCCCGCACTGCGGTCCGCACCGATCAAGAATCGCGCCACTTCGTCGATGGGTGTTTGGGTCGCGGACAATCCCACGCGCACCGGCCGGCGTCCGGTCAGCGCCTCCAGACGCTCGAGCGACAGCGCGAGGTGGGCCCCGCGCTTGTTGGTCGCTACCGCGTGAATCTCATCGACGATGACGGTACGGCAAGTGGACAGCATGGCGCGGCCCGATTCCGAACCCAACAGAACGTAGAACGACTCCGGCGTTGTCACCACGATATGCGGCGGCTTGCGGCGCATGCGCGCGCGCTCCGACGGGGAGGTGTCGCCCGTGCGCACGATCGTTCGTATGTCCACGTCGGGCAGATTGAGTGCCGCGAGCTCGCGGCGAATGCCGCCGAGGGGCGCTTCCAAATTGCGATGGACGTCGTTCGACAACGCCTTCAAGGGCGATATGTAGAGCACTCGGGTTTCATCCGGCAGCACGCCGTCCCCGCCCTCCTTGATGAGGTGATCGATAGCCGCCAAGAAGGCGGCCAACGTTTTGCCTGAACCGGTGGGAGCCGCGACCAGCACGTCCCGTCCCGCCTGGATGGCGGGCCATGCCAGTGCCTGCGCCTGCGTGGGCGCACTGAAAGTCCGGGTGAACCACGCGGCCACGGCGGGATGAAACGATTCGAGAGGGCTCATACTGGCACGGCGACCGGGGATGTTCGATTATACGCCGCCAGGTGCGGGCGCACCAAGCGTAGACTTGCGACCAGAACCGCCTAGGAACCGCAGGTGTTGGGGACATGGCCGACGAACGACATGATTGGTTTCTGAAGCAAATCTTCCGACATCGCGCGGCATTGCACCGGTATTTGCGCCGCTTCACATCGGGAGCCGAGGACGTGGAGGACCTGGTACAGGAGACCTATGTTCGCATGTATGCCTTGCGAGACTTTTGGAAAGTCGACTCACCGCGCGCGCTGCTGTTTCGAATCGCACATAACATGGCCGTGGAGCGGGCGCGACGGCTAACCACGCAGGCGACGGACAGTGTGGCGGATTTCGAGCTGCTGAACGTCTACTCTTCAGAGGCCCCCGCGGAAGAACAGATCGACGCGCGACGGCGATTCGAATCGTTCTGTGCGGCGGTCGATCGCCTGCCGCCGTTGTGCCGCCGCGTTTTCGTGCTGCGCAAGGTATACCGACTATCCCATGATGAGATTGCAGAAGTACTCGGTGTATCCCACAGCACCATCGAGAAACACGTGGCCAAGGGCTTGCTGCGCTGCAGGGACTATATGCGGGCAACTGGATCGTTGGACATGAGCGAGCCGAACAATCAAGCGGCACCGGCTCCGGTGCGAGACGGCGGGCAAAGCGAATGAGCGACATTGTCAGGTTGCGTACTCGGACCGAAATCGACGAACAGGCGGCGATCTGGGCGTGGCGCATGGACTCCGACACGGTCAGCGCCGCGGACCGGAAGGCCTTCGCTTCTTGGTTGCGCCGGGATCCGCGGCACCGGCACGCCTCTGCGGAGCTGGCCAAGGTGTGGATCGCTTTGGATGGACTCGCGGAAGCGAAGCACGAAGAGAAAATGGCCACTTTCGCGGCCGTCGGGCCGGCGGCGCGCAATCGTCGAATGGGCTGGGCGGCCGCGGCGGCGGTCGTGCTCACCGTCGCTGTTGCCGTTCCCGCTTGGATCCCGAAAGGCAGCGAATTGCAAACGCTGGCAACTGCCGTCGGTCAGCAGCGCAAGGTCATCCTTGCCGATGGCTCCATCGTTGCGCTCAACACCAACACCATCGTCGAAACGAATCTGCGGCGCGGCTCGCGCGAAATTTACCTTCGCAAAGGCGAAGCTCATTTCCAGGTCGCGCACGACCGCTCCCGACCTTTCCTCGTGCACGCCGGCGATGCCGTGGTGCGGGCCGTGGGCACTCAATTCGAAGTGAGAGTGCGCGGCGATCACCATGTGGATGTCGTCGTCAACGAGGGCCGCGTGGAAGTTCAGTCGACGGTCCCGGACCGCGCCAACGGCGGCGGTTCGGGCAGCCCCATTCGCGCAGCGGCGCACACGGTGGTCCATGCCTTGAGCGCCGGCCAACAGCTCTCTCCCACCAGCAACGACTACACGGTGATTCCCGTCAGCACGCAGCAGCTATCGAGCGCGCTGGCCTGGCGCGACGGCGCGGTCGTCTTCGAGGGCACGCGCCTTGCCGACGCGATCAACGAAATCGAACGCTACACGGATGCCCGCATCGTCATCAGCGATCCGCAGGTGGCGGCGCTGCGGGTGGGCGGTCGATTCCGCACCGGTGACGTACAGGAATTCTTTGACGCCTTGCAGGCCGCCTTACCCGTATCCATTCGCCGCACGGCGGACGGCGTGGTGTACCTGGATCCACGGCATTGAGCGCGTGAGGCACGGCGCCCTTCCTTATTTCCCCGGATCCGTAGCGGTTTTTTCCCGCTCAACCGTCTAGTCATTACAAAGCCCATCCCGCCCAGCCTTCCCCGTTCGGAAGGGACTGGCGACGGAGCAGGGAACGACGGGGGAGTGTGATGCGCGCGCTGCTGCTAATCGACTATTTGCTGCTGGCCTTGGCCGGCGCGCAAGCGCACGCCGATGGAGCGCTGAGCCACTTCGACATCCAGTCGCAAGCCGCCGCATCGGCACTCAACGAATTCGCGCGGCAGGCGGACATCACACTGCTGTTCTCCTCGACGCTGGTGGCCAAATACCAAACCGCCGCCCTCTACGGCGACTTCACCGTCGCCGATGGACTTCGGAAATTGCTGGTGGGCACGGGCCTGTCCTTCAATCAGCTGAGTGTCTCGACGATTGCGGTGGGCGCCGCACGCACCGCGGCCAATTCCCAGGATCCGCCAACGAGTGGCGCGGAGGCGGCCGCAGAGCCGGCCGGTCATGAAATACAGGGCAAAGGGGAGATCAATATGAATCATCGAGGGTTCTTTACACGCGCTGCGGGTCTGTTTGCGCTCAGCGGTGCCTTGCTGGCCGGCGGCCATGCCGGCGCCCAGGAAGCGGCCGCTCAGCCGTCCGCGGGTCAAGCTGCGGCCGACGCCAGCGCCGCCAACACCAGCAGTCTGGATGAGATCGTGGTAACCGGATCCGCTGAATCCAAAGGCATCAGGAAGCTCGATGCCAGCTTCTCGATCACGACGGCGAGTCTGGAGGAGATCCGCGACGTCAATCCATCGAGCTCAGCGGATCTTCTCAAAATTGTGCCGGGTATCTGGGCCGAGTCCAGTGCCGGCGCCGCGGGCGCCAATATCGAGTTGGCCGGCTTTCCGGGGGGCGGCGATGCGCCCTATATCACCTACCAACTGAATGGTTCGCCCCTCTTTCCGGCACCGACGCTGTCCTTCATGGACAATTCCTCGCAGTTTCGCCTCGATGAAAGCGTCGAGCGCGCCGAAGTGCTGCAGGGCGGCCCCGGTGTGGTGCTGTCGAACGGCCAGCTGGGCGCCACCGCCAATTTCATTCTGCGTCAGGGCACCGCGACTCCGCATGGCGATCTCGGCATCACCTATGGCTTCGAAGGCATGTACCGAGTCGACGGCTTCTACAGCGGACCGGTCGCCCAGGACTGGTTCGCCAGCGTCGGCGGCTTCTATCGCAACTCCAACGGCGTGCGCAATTCCCAGTATCCGGCCGATGACGGCGGGCAGCTCACGGCCACCCTCACGCATACGCTGGACAGCGGAGCCATCATGTTTTTCGCCCGGGATCTCAACGACAAGAATCTGTTCATCACGGACATTCCGGTAACCGTCACCGGCACGGGCAGCAGTGAAAGCGTCTCGGCCTTTCCGGGATTCAATCCCAACACCGGAACCTTCGCCGGCAGCGGTCTGCGCAGCATTTCCGTGCAGGAGACACCCACCGGCGCTCCGCTGACCGCCGACCTGGCGAAAGGCCGCGGCGCCAACCTGCATATGTTCGGCAGCGACCTCGATCTGCAGCTCAGCGATTCGATCGCCCTGTCCAACAAGCTGATGTACTCGGCCGGCGAAGTGGATTGCTACTGCCTGTTCAACAATCTGGCGCCCCAGACCTTGAGCTCTTTCATCGGCTCCGAAATCTCGAAGGTGAATGGCAACACGGCCATCACCAGCGTGGCGGGACCCGCGAGCAGCGGCACGGCCACCTTGGTCAGCACGGGCGCCACCGTCGCTCCCACGTCCTATGTGGCCTCGATGGGTTTCTGGATCGTGCAAAAGCAGATCCAGTCCTTCACCGACGACCTGCGCTTCACCTTCGATCTGGGTTTCGGCGACAAGCTGACGGTCGGCGGCTACCTGGCCACGTATTCATCCGACGACCATTGGTGGCTCGGCAACAACGAGCTCATCACCGGCACCCAGAATGCGCAATTGATCGACCTCACGCTCAACAATGGCGTCAAGGTCACCAATCCGGCCGGCCAGCTTGGCGCATCTTTCTTCACCCTGAATGAAAATTGGAGCGGCCGCAACACGGCGCTGTTCGCCTCCGACCAGTGGCAGTTCGGGCCATGGCTGCTCGATGCCGGCTATCGCGTCGAACAGCAGGTCGACCACGGGTCCATCGAAAATGTGTCGTCCGTGGATCTGGATGCCGATCCGCGGAATCTCTACGACAAAGGGGTGAGCGTTCCCAACGGTACGTTCAATCAAGGCGTCGATTGCGACACCTCGGGCGGAAAGGAATGCACCGAATACAACCACACGTTCGGCTCGTGGAGCGTGGGCGCGAACTATGAGATCACCCCGCACATGTCGCTCTACGGACGCATCAACCAGGGCAACCACTTTCCCGGCTTCGACGACCTGCGCAACGGTCAGCCGCAACATCAGAGCATCAAGAACTATGAAGCCGGCTATCGCGTGCAGACCGGGACGCTCTATGCCGTCGTCAGTGCCTGGCATCGCGTCTTCACCGGCGTCCCGTTCTCGCAGTTCACCGCCGCCGGTACCACGGTCACCGCGACCTACGGCGCGAAATCCTCAGGTGCCGATTTCGAGGCGGTGTGGAAACCCCTTCCGCACCTCAGCCTGGATCTGAGCGGCGATTGGCAGCGCGCCTTGTACAGCGATTACAGTTCCGCCGGAGCGACCGGGGTGAGCTACACGGGCAACTACATACAGCGCCAGCCTCGTCTTCAGTTTCGCCTGACGCCGGCATACGATGTGCCCATGGACTTCGGCAGCCTGCGCTTCTTCATGACCTATACCCACGCGGGTCTGCGCTACGAGGACATCGCCAACCAGCAGATCCTACCCGCGTACTTCACCCTGGATGCGGGTGTGGTCGCAGAGGTCGGACAGCACTTCGAGATGCGTCTGCAGGGCTCCAATCTCACCAACGAACTCGGGCTGACCGAGGGGAACGCCCGTATTGCGGTGGGGTCGGGCTCCGGCATCGCCAACAACTTCGAGATGGCGCGGCCGATTTTCGGGCGCGAAGTGAACCTGCAATTGCGCTATAAGTTTTAATAGCTGTCCGCCCAAGTCGGGGTCGCGCTCGCCGGCCGGCGTCCGCGGCCCCGCGGAGAGTTGCATGAATCGAGTCTTGGCGGCGGGCTCGCTGTCGATCCTGCTGGTCCAAGGCGGGCGCGCGGCGCCGGCCGAGGCCCCGGCAGCCGCTACGTTCACGCTGACCGCCACGGCCGGCAATTTCGAGAATTACTACCCCACCTATCTCGCCAATGGCCACTGGTCCATGGCGAGCTCCCTGCTCGGGACCGCCCCCACACAGGCGCACATGGTGGGGGTCATGGACTACACCGCGGGCGACGTCTCGCGGCCCGCGGCCATTCCGAGCTGGAACGAAATCGACTACTTCGACGGCACCGAGTGGCTCAACGCCGGCCCCGTGACCGCGCAGTCACACACGCGCTACCGTCAGACGCTGGACATGCACGGGGCAATCCTTGGTACCCAGTACCGGTGGCGCAGCCGCGCGCGCGCCACCGACGTGTCGGTGACCAGTTTCGTGAGTCAAAGCGACGTACATTTGGCTGCCGTCAGTTTGCAACTGACGCCCCGCTTCAACGGCGACATCCGGCTGCGATTCACCCTGCGGTCCCCGCCTGCGCCGCAGCGACTGCCGCTCGCCGAGATGAGCGCAGAGCAATTCAACGCGGCCGCGACCGCAACGGATCGCCCGGATCTCGCAGCAGGTGGAAAGAGAGACGCCATCTGGTACGCCGGCCAGATCGACGTGACCTCGAAGGGCAGCGATGCGAAATCGAACACTCTTTGGATGGAGGGCAAGGCCATCCGCGGTCGCCGCGTCGCATTGGGCGCAGCGGTTGCGCTCCCCGCCGGCTTCACGACACTGCCTCCCGTAACCAACGAGGCCGGCAGCGTTGCACTCGAGGTCACGGGACGCGTGCGGCGCGGCCGCTCCTATGAGTTCACCAAATTCGTGGTGGCCTCCGCCGAGGGATGGCCGGCCGGAAGCAGCCGCGGCGACGCGCGCAACGCGGCCGCCGCCAAGCGCGCCCGC
>JALYHU010000245.1 GCA_030776345.1 Pseudomonadota bacterium
GTGCCGGCGGCGCCGAAGCTGCCCCCGAGCATCGCCGTGGCGGTGGCAATCGCCGACTCGTGCGTCTCGCAGATCACCACGCCCTTGCCGGCGGCGAGCCCGTCGGCCTTGACGACCAGCGGTAAGCGCTGCGCGCGCACGTAGTCGGCATCGAAGTCGGCGGCCGTGAACGTGGCGTAGCTCGCGGTGGGTATGGCGTAGCGCCGCAGGAAATCCTTGGTGAAGGCCTTGGATCCTTCCAAGCGCGCCGCCGCACGGGTGGGTCCGAAACAGCGCCGGTTCGCGGCGGTAAAGCGGTCGACGATCCCAGCCACCAAGGGCCCTTCGGGACCGACGATGGTGAGGGGGATATCCTCGCGCTCTGCGAAGTCGAGCAGCGCCGGGATGTCGTCCGCGGCAATATCGACATTGCCGACTTTGGGTTCGAGCGCGGTGCCCGCGTTGCCTGGCGCCACGAACACATGATCGACCCGCGGTGATCGTGCGCACTTCCATGCAAGGGCGTGTTCGCGACCGCCGCCGCCGACAATCAAGATCTTCATGGGCGACCAGCCATTCCCTCAGTGACGAAAATGCCGCATCCCGGTAAATACCATGGCGATGCCGTGCTCGTCGGCGGCGGCGATGACGTCCGCATCGCGCTTCGAACCGCCGGGCTGGATCACCGACTTGATCCCGAACTCGGCGGCGACATCGAGCCCGTCGCGGAAGGGGAAGAACGCGTCCGATGCCATCGCTGCCGACTCCATCGACAAGCCCACGTCCTTGGCCTTCATGGCGGCAATCTTGCTGCTGACGACCCGGCTCATCTGGCCGGCGCCGATCCCGAGAGTGGCTCCGTGCTTGACGCAGACGATGGCGTTCGACTTCACGTATTTCGCAATGCGCCATGCAAACAGCAAATCGTCGAGCTCTTCGGGGCTGGGGCGGCGCTGGGTGACCACGCGCAGTTCGTGTGCGTGCACCACGCCGGTGTCGCGCGTCTGAACGAGCAAGCCGCCCGCCACGCTTTTGTATTCCAGCGACTGCGCGATGGGTTTGGCGATCTCGCCGACTTCGAGGACGCGGACGTTGTCCTTCGATGCCAGCAACGCACGCGCGTCCCGGGTGACCGTGGGCGCGAGAATGACCTCGACGAACTGGCGTTCCAGGATCGCGCCCGCCGCGGCCGCGTCGAGTTCGCGATTGAAGGCGATGATGCCGCCGAACGCCGAGGTGGGATCGGTGCGATAGGCGAGAGCGTACGCGTCGGTGATGTTACCGGCCAGCGCGACACCGCACGGGTTGGCGTGCTTCACGATGACGCATGCGGGCTGCTCGAATTGCCGCACGCATTCGAGCGCCGTATCGCTATCGGCGATGTTGTTGTAAGAAAGCTCTTTGCCTTGCACCTGCTGCGCCTGCGCGATCGAGGCGCCGATGGCGTGCGGATCCTGGTAGAAGGCCGCCTGCTGATGCGGGTTCTCGCCGTAGCGCAAATCGCTGTGCCTGCGAAACGACAGGTTCAGATCGTCCGGGAACGTGACGTTGCCGCCGCCGATCACGCCGGTGAAATAGGCCGATACCATCGCGTCGTATCGTGCGGTATGCGCGAACGCTTTCGCGGCGAGTTTTTGCCGCATCCCCACGGAGGTCGAACTCTGATTCGCCGCGAGTTCATCCAGCAGGCTGCGGTAGTCGCTCGGATCGACGACGACGGTAACCGATGCGTGGTTCTTCGCGGCGGCCCGCACCATGGCGGGCCCGCCGATGTCGATGTTTTCCACGGCGTCCTCGTAGCTGCAATCGGCCCGCGCCACGGTTGCCGCGAATGGGTATAGATTGACGGCCAGCAGGTCGATGGGTTCGATGCCATGGTTGCGCATGGTCTCTTCGTCGATGCCGCGCCGTCCCAGCAATCCGCCATGAATCTTCGGATGCAGCGTCTTCACGCGTCCACCCATGATTTCGGGGAAGCCCGTGTGTTCGGCAACCTCTTTGACGGCGACGCCGTGGCGCATCAGCAGCTCGGCGGTACCGCCGGTGGAGAGCAATTCGATGCCCCGCTCCTTCAATTCGCGCGCGAACTCGACGATTCCAGTTTTATCGGAAACGCTGAGCAGGGCGCGGCGTACTAAGTTTCGCAACGGGTACTACTCGCCGATGCCGAACTCTTTTAGCTTTTTTCGCAAAGTGCCGCGATTGATGCCGAGAATGATGGCCGCGCGGCTCTGATTTCCCTGCACGTGGCCCATCACGACCTTGAACAGCGGCTCTTCGACCTCGCGCATCACGAGATCATACAAGTGCGCGGGCTTGTGGCCGTTGAGAGTCTCGAAATAGCATTGCAAGGCCTCTTCGGCTTGCGATCGCAACGGAACGCCCTTGCCGTTGACCTTGAGGTCACGCCCGTTGAACGGCGGTGCTGCCTCTTTGCGTGACCTGGATTTCTTCTTTGCGACCATAGCCCATCCAAATTCTTGACATCGTTCTTTTTATTCAACTATGTACGCTTACGCTGCGCGATGCACACTCGTGTCGAAATGTTCCAGCAGAGTGGCCAGCTGCTCGCTTGGCGTCTCGATGGTGACGAGACGGTTGCGCAAAGCCTCTTGCCCAGGATGCTGCCGAAAATACCAACTCAAGTGTTTACGTGCCACTCGAACACCCGTCTCATCGCCGTAGAGGGCGTACAGGTCTTCAAGGTGGGCGCGCATAATATCACGGACTTTTTCCAGCGCTAGCACTCTACGCAATTCGCCTTCCGCGAGGAAAAAATTGACTTCGTCGAAGATCCATGGCCGGCCTTGCGCCGCCCTGCCGATCATGACGCCGTCGCATCCGGTGTGCGCCAACACCTCGCGCGCCCTCTGCGGTGAGTCGATGTCGCCGTTCGCAAAGACGGGAAGCTTGGTGGCCGCCTTGATCGCCGCCACGGTCTCGTATTCGGCATCTCCCTGATACATGTCGGCGCGCGTGCGGCCGTGTATCGCAAGCGCTTGAATACCGCAGTCTTCGGCGATCGCTGCAATCCTCGTGCCGTTCTTGTTGCTGCGGTCCCAACCGGTGCGCGTCTTCAACATCACCGGCACGGATACCGCGCGTACTACGGTGTACAAAATGCGTGCAACCAGCGCTTCGTCTTGCATCAGAGCGGAGCCCGCGAGCCGGTTGCACACCTTCTTGGCGGGGCATCCCATGTTGATATCGATGATTTCGGCGCCTGCCTCCACATTGCGGCGCGCGGCGTCCGCCATCATCTGCGGATCGAAGCCGGCGATTTGCACCACGCGCGGGCTCGGTTCGCCCGTGTGATCCATGCGGCGCCGTGACTTGGGAGTATTCCACAGACGCACATCGGCGGTCAGCATCTCCGACGCAGCCAAGCCGGCGCCGAAGCGCCGGCACAACGATCGAAAAGGCCGGTCCGTGACGCCGGCCATGGGCGCGAGAACGACATTGGAAGACAATACGTGGGGGCCGATTCTGACGGATGCGATCGTCGCCGACATCAGCGGGCCTGCGTCGCAGCGTCACCCGCGCACAATATTTTTTTGTCGGAGCCGCGGACGCAGACGTCGATTTCGAAGCCTTCGGCATCATTGCCGGGATCGACGATGTCCAAGGTCGCATCGATTCGCTCGCCCGGCGCGAGCATGCGCGCGGGGGCCTTGCCAAGATACTCCGCCGGTTCGAACTCACGTTCGCCCACCCGGGCGCCAAAGCGATTCGCAAGCGAAACTCGCAGCAAGGGGTACGGTTGCAATTGCGCGGCCGTGTTCATGATGCTCGCGCGAACCCGCAGCGTTCCTTTGGCGGCGGGATCTCCGGTCACTCCCCATTGGCGCAATTGATATGCCGACAGCGTGGCGGCCAGGCTCGCCGGGCCGCCGAGCAAATGCGAATGAGCCGCGAGCCAATCGGCGTTGGAACGTACGATCTGCACCGCCAATAGGCCGGCGAGCAGGAGGGCGATGGACAGCCACGCGGCAAACGGGATACGCCGCTGCGGCGTATTGATTTCGGGCAGTTGCGCATGCGCGAAGCTCGACAGCATCGCTTGACGCACGTCCTCGGAAACCGCCAATCCCGAAACTTCCGTGCCGGCGGATACGGCTCGAGATGACCGTGATTTCGGCACGGCCTGGGCATGCACGTCCGGCGACCCGGCGTGCACGGGCGCGGCCGGCGATGCGGGCGTGGGCGGCAGGGCGCGCGCAGGTGCCGCAGGCGATGGTACCGCAGGCCCCGTG
>JALYHU010000246.1 GCA_030776345.1 Pseudomonadota bacterium
GCTAGGCGCGCAAGGCGGGCGGGGTAAGAGGGCCGATGGCTTCGAGCAAGCCTTCGTAGACCTTGGGATTGCCGGCGACGATGTTCGGGCCCAGGGCATAGTCGGCGCCCGTCGGCGTACCGACGCGGCCGCCGGCCTCTTGGATGAGCAGCACCCCCGCGGCGGTGTCCCACGGCTGGAGGCCGAACTCCCAGAAACCGTCGAGCCGGCCCGCGGCCACGTAGGCGAGATCGAGCGAAGCCGCGCCCGGGCGGCGAACACCGGCGGCGGTTGCCATGACCACCTTGAGCATGGCGAGATAATCGTCGACATGCCCGGCGTCCATGCGATAAGGAAAGCCGGTACCGATCAGCGATCCTTCCAGGCCGCGCTGGGTGCTGACGCGAATCTTCTTGCCTTCGAGCTGGGCGCCGTCGCCGCGCGATGCCGTGAAGAATTCCTGACGCATGGGATCGTAGACCACCGCGTGCTCCAAGCGGCCTTTGTGCTCCACCGCGATGGAGACGGCAAAGGTTGGGAAGCCGTGCAGAAAATTCGTGGTGCCGTCGAGCGGATCGATGATCCACACGTATTCGTTGTCGCCGCTGCGGCCGGATTCCTCGCCCAGAACGGCGTGCTGCGGATGGCTGCGGCGAATGGTGGCGATGATATCCGCTTCGGCTTTGCGGTCGATGTCGGTGACGAAGTCGTTGCGGCCCTTGGTGTCGATTTTGATCGAATCGAGACGCGACAGGCTGCGCACGATCAGATCACCGGCGCGCCGGGCGGCGCGCATGCCGATATTGAGCAGTGGTTGCATGATGTCGCGGTAGAATAGCAGAGTCATGACCGCTCTCGTTCGCATCGTCCTGATAGACCCCAGCCATCCGGGTAATATCGGTTCGGTGGCGCGTGCCATGAAGAACATGGCCATCACGGATCTGGTGCTGGTGCGGCCGCGGTCTTTCCCGCACGCCGAGTCGAACGCGCTGGCCGCGGGCGCCGACGACATTCTCGCGAATGCGCGAGTGGTATCGACGGTGTCGGAAGCGGTCGCCGACTGCGGCTTCATCGCAGGCACGACTTCACGGCCCCGATCGTACTACTGGGAGTTCACCACGCCGCGCGATGTCGCCGGCCGTATCGTCCGCTTGCCCGAGGAAAATCGCGCGGCCTTGTTGTTCGGTTCGGAGAAGTACGGCCTGGGTACCGACGATTTGCAGTATTGCAACGTCTTGGTGCGGATACCCGCAAACCCCGAGTATTGCTCGCTGAATCTCGCGATGGCCGTGCAGCTCGTGACCTATGAAATCTTCATGGCCCGCGAGCAGCCGCAGTCCGAGGTGCAGTTGGAACTGCCGCTCGCCGCGGCCGGCGATGTCGAGCACTTCTACAACCACCTCCACCAGGTCCTGAACGAGATCGACTTCGAAGATCGCACCGGGCACTTGATGGAGCGGCTGCGGCGCCTGTTCAACCGGACGCAGCTGGACCGCAACGAACTGAACATTCTGCGCGGCATCCTGAGTGCCGTGCAGGGACGGCGCGGCCAGTCCTCGCGACGCCGGCAATCATGAACCAAGGCATCGCAGTCGCCGGGCGCGAGGGCGCAGCGCATGATTCCGGCCACGCGGCGGGGCAACGCCGCGGCGCCGCCGTCTATCTCGACTACGCGGCCACCACGCCGGTGGATCCACGCGTGGCGGCGGCCATGTCGGCGTGCCTCACGCAGGCCGGCGTGTTCGGCAACCCGGGGTCGTTGAGCCACGACTATGGCGAGGCGGCGAGCGACTTGGTCGAGAGGGCGCGGGCGCAAGTGGCGGCCGCCGTGGGCGCCGCGCCCGCGGACATCGTCTGGACGTCGGGCGCCACCGAGGCCAACAACCTCGCGCTGTTCGGAGTCGCCAATTACTACCGCGACACGGGGCGGCATGTGGTGACGGTGCGCACGGAGCACAAGGCGGTCCTCGATCCTTGCCGTGAGCTCGAGCGCCGCGGCTGGCGCGTAACGTACCTGGTCCCGGATCGCAGCGGCGTCGTGGATCCCGCACAGGTGGCGGCGGCGCTGCGGCCGGATACGACGCTGGTGTCGGTCATGCACGTCAACAATGAAATCGGCGTCATTCAAGACATCGCTGCGATCGCGGCCGTGTGCGCCGCACACGGCACGGCTCGTCTGCACGTGGATGCGGCGCAGAGCGTCGGCAAAACCGGCTTGGACTTCGACGGGGCGGGTCTCGACTTGATGTCGTTGTCGGCGCACAAGGCCTATGGGCCCAAGGGCGTAGGTGCACTCGTGGTGTCGCGCAAGCGGGGGGTGCAGCTGCAGGCGCTGCACTTCGGCGGGGGGCAGGAGCGCAACTTGCGCTCGGGTACCGTGGCCACGCACCAAGTAGTGGGTATGGGTGCGGCGTTCGCTGTGTCACCGGCCACCCGCGACGCCGAGATCGTGCGCATCGCTCGGCTGCGCGATCGATTGTGGTACGGCATCGAAGGGCTTGGGGGCGTGCTGCGCAACGGGGACGCCGAGCGCTCGGTGGCCCACCTGCTCAACGTATCATTCGAGGATGTCGAAGGAGAAAGCCTTTTGGCGGCCGTACGGCCGGCCATTGCCGTCTCCACCGGCTCGGCGTGTACGTCGGCGGTACAGGAGCCCTCCTATGTGCTGCGCGCGCTGGGCCGCGACGAACGCCTGGCCGAAAGCAGCTTGAGATTCAGCTTGGGCCGTTTTTCCACGGAAGCGGACGTGGACACGGCCGCGGCTGCGGTGGTGCAGGCGGTGACGCGGCTGCGCGGAATTTCCGGGGCTGCATGCATTACAACGATTTAACGCGCCATCATTTCGAGCGGGCGGTGAATGCGGGCCTCCTGAGCGGCCCGCACACGCGCCGCGGCGCGGCCGGCAGCCGTGCGCAGGGCACGTGGGTGCAGTTCGATGTGCAATTCGATGCGGACGATCGAGCCGAGCCGCTGCGGGCGGTGCGATTCCTGGCCTATGGGTGCCCGCACGTGATCGCCGTGGCGGACTGGATTGCAGGGCAGGCCGCGGGCCGCCAGCGTGGATCGGAGCTGCCGGACAGCGTCAAATCCTTGCGGGCACGATTCGACGTGCCGATCGAGAAGGTGGGCCGTCTCCTGATTATCGAGGATGCCTGGAGAGCGGCGGTATCGTCCCCAGATACAGGCTGACGAGGGGATTCGTGCAGCGCGCCGCGCGGCCCGGCGGCAGCGGGAAATGCAAAAGTGCGCACCGCTTCCGTGCGCAGGGGTCGCGCGCGTGTTATGTATAGTCCTGTGATCGAGGTAGCCTGAGGTGGTGCGGACATGGCGATTTTATTGACGGAGTCGGCGGCCGACCGGGTCCGCACGCATTTGGAAAAGCGCGGCGCGGGCGTGGGCTTGCGTGTGGGCATCAAGAAGACCGGGTGTTCCGGATTTGCGTATGTCGTGAACTACGCCGACGAAATTCATCCCGGCGATGCCGTTTTCGAGGCGCGCGGCGTCAAAGTCGTGGTCGATCCGGCCAGCCTGCCGCTGATCGATGGGACCTTGGTGGACTTCGTCAAGCAGGGTTTGAACGAGGCCTTCAAGTTTCAAAACCCCAAGGCCAAGGGCGAATGCGGCTGCGGGGAGAGTTTCAACGTCTAATGGGCCAGCGGGGCAGCGTCGCCCCGCCACTTCGCTCGACCCTCGATTTTTCCAAGCAATACAGTGACTTCGGTCGCCTCTAGATTGCTTGAGCGCGGCCGCTCCGGTACACTTGGCAGTCTTTGTCGGCCCCTTTTGGGGCAGATCCCCTTGCCAACTCACCCGAGGTCATCATGCCAATCGAGCGCACTCTTTCCATCGTCAAGCCGGACGGCGTCGGCCGTAATCTGATCGGCGAAGTCTATCGCCGGTTCGAGCAGGTGGGCTTGCGGGTGGTGGCGGCGCGCATGATGCACTTGTCCCAAGCGGAAGCCGAGGGCTTCTACGCCGTGCACCGCGAGCGACCGTTCTTCAAGGATCTGGTGAGATTCATGACCTCGGGGCCGGTGATGGTGCAGGTGCTCGAGGGCGAGAACGCGATTGCGAAGAACCGCGAGGTCATGGGTGCCACCGATCCGAAGAAAGCCGACAAGGGGACGATTCGTGCCGACCTTGCCACGAGCATCGATGAGAACATCGTTCACGGTTCGGATGGGACCGACACGGCGGCCCGCGAGATTTCGTACTTCTTCCGTGACATTGAGGTCTGCCCGCGTACGCGCTAGCGTATGCGCGGCATCGATCAGGAGTGACGCGCTAAGGTGGCCGACGATCGCGTAAATCTCCTCGGCTTGCCGCGCGCCGAGCTGGAAGCCTTCGTGGCCGAACGCTTGGGTGCGAAGCCGTTTCGCGCGCGGCAGCTGATGAAGTGGATATATCGGCGCGGCGTCTGCGACTTCGCGGCGATGAGCGATCTTGCGCAGGATTTTCGCGCGCAGCTGGCCGGCGTGGCGGCGATCTCGGTGCCGCAGATCGTCACGGAACAGAAGTCCGCGGATGGGACGCGCAAGTGGATGCTGCGCATGGATGCGGTGCAAGGCATCGAGACGGTGTACATCCCGGAGCCGGACCGCGGCACTCTGTGCATTTCCAGCCAAGTGGGCTGCGCGATGGATTGCTCGTTTTGCGCCACTGCGCAGCAGGGCTTCAACCGCAACTTGAGCGTCGCGGAAATCGTGGGTCAGGTATGGCTGGCGCACCGCGAACTCGACGCCTGCGGCGGTACCGAGCGGCGCGCGGACGGAAGTCTCCCGGGCAGAGCCATCACCAACATCGTGCTCATGGGCATGGGCGAACCGCTCGCCAACTACCGCAACGTCGTGCCGGCCCTGCGGGTATTCACCGACGACTTGGGGTACGACCTGTCGCGCCGGCGGGTGACCTTGAGCACCTCGGGATTGGTGCCGCAAATGTACAAGCTGGCCGAGGAGTGCAACGTTGCGCTCGCGGTGTCGCTGCATGCCCCCAACGATGCGCTGCGTAACGAACTCGTCCCCATCAACCGCAAGCACCCCATCGACGAACTGCTGGCGGCATGCTGGCACTACATCGACAAGCAGAATGGGCGCAGCGTGACGTTCGAGTATGTGATGCTCGACGGAATCAACGATAAGCCGGAGCATGCACGGCAGCTGGCGCGATTGCTGCGCGGGCGCCCCGCGAAACTGAATCTCATACCGTTCAACGTGTTTCCCGGCACGCGTTACCGGCGCTCGCCGCCCGCGGCGATTTTGCATTTCCGCGACATCCTGAACGACCATGGCGTAATTGCGACGATCAGGCGGACGCGCGGCGACGACATCGATGCCGCGTGCGGGCAACTCGCCGGGCAGGTGACCGATCGTACCCTGGTGCGCTTGGGAACGCGCCTCACCACCGTTGCGCGCTCTTCCGCGGGGATTTGATGAAGATCAGCACCTCGCTCGCAGTAGTGGCCGCGATGCTCGGCTCGGTTCTCGGCGCCTGCTCGCACCACGAGGCGTTCGGACACAAAGCGACTCCGGCGCAGCAGGCGGCCACCAACGTACAGCTGGCAATCGAGTACATGAAACTCGGCAAGCTGGCCTCGTCGCGCGAGGTCATCGAACGCGCGCTCGGCGAGGATCCCGGCAACGCCAACGTGCAACTGACGGCCGGTCTCGTCTACGAGCGGCTCGACGAAATGGCGAAGGCGGAAAAAGCCTATGCGAGCGCCGCGCGTCTCGGCGCGCGCGACCCGAACATCCAGAACAACTATGCCGGTTTTCTCTGCCGAACCGGCAAAGCGGCCGCGGGTGAAAAGTTATTCCTCGACGTGGCGCACAATCCGCTCTATCAGACTCCCGAAGTGGCGATCGTCAATGCCGGCGTCTGCATGCGCAGCACCGGCAACCTGCTCGACGCGGATCGCTATTTCAACCGTGCGCTCGCGATCAGGCCCAATATGCCGGAGGCCTTGCTGCAGTTGGGCAACGTGGCGATCGACCGCGGTGACGGCGCCGCGGCGCTCGAAGCCGTGCAGCGTTATCTGGCCGTGAATTCCCCGACCCCGGAAATATTATGGCTGGGATTCCGCGCGCAGCGGAAGCTCGGTGATGCCACTGCCGCGGCGGGTTTCGCACGCCGGGTGCAGACCGAGTTCCCCAACTCCGAACAGGCCCAGATGATGCGCGCCGGCGTCGATCGATGAACGAGGCTACGGAAACGCTCGGGCAGCGCCTGCGGGCTCAGCGGGAGCGCAAAGGAATGAGCACGCAAAAGGCCGCGGATCAGCTGCATTTGGACGGCTGGGTGATCGAGGCGCTCGAGAACGGCGACTATGCGCGGCTCGGTCCCGCGGTGTACGGCAAGGGTCATCTGAAGCGTTATGCGGGGCTTCTCGGGCTGCCGGCTGCCGAAGTACTCGAGGCCTATGACACGCGATCGGTGCCGGCGGCGGCACAATCATCGACGTTGCGCACGCGGTCGGCCGCGGCCGAGCAGCGCAGGGTGCCGTGGGCATCGGTTGTTGCCGGCATTGCCGGGATCGCGGTCATTGCCGCCGCGGTGGCCTGGCGAAGACCTTGGCAGCCGGCGACTGGGAATAACGCTTCATCGGCCGTGGCGAGCGCGCAGCCCGATGCCGTCAACGGCGAGCCGGGGGGTGACCGCGGTATCCATGAAGGGGCGCCCAGCGGAGCGGCCCCTGCCCCGGCTCCCGCCCCGGCCTCAGCCTCACCCTCACCCTCACCCTCACCCTCACCCTCAGCCTCACCCGCCGCCGGGCGCGCTCCGGGCCTGGTGCCCGTGGTTTCCTCGTCGTCGGCGCCGCGCGCGGCGGTTGCTCCCGGCACGATGACGGCGCCGGGCGGGGTGGCTGCCGCAGGGGAGGAGTCCGCTTCGACCGCGGGCGCCGGCCGGGCGCGGCTGCGCTTGAGCTTTTCCTCCGACTCTTGGGTGGACGTGCGTGATGCGTCGGGCCGCCGTCTGTACGCAGGCTATGGCCGCGCCAATAGCGTCAGGAGCATCGCGGGCGCCGCGCCGCTGAAGGTTTACCTCGGATTCGCGAGCGGCGTGCAGCTCGAGGTCAACAACCACGCAGTTGCGATCGGGTCGCAATTCGTCGCCGGCGGCGGCGCGCGCTTCGCGGCGGGTGCCGACGGCGTGCTGCGGGTCGTCGCGCGCGATACGCCGAGCAATCCGCGTCCCCGCGGCTGATCGGAGAAACCCTTGGGTAAGATCATAGAGCCCCTGCGCGGCGTCCACGACGTGCTGCCGGCACAAGCCGCGGCTTGGCAGTACTTGGAACGCATCACGCGCGAAGTCTTCGCGGCCTATGGGTACGAAGAATTTCGCGTGCCCATCATCGAGCAAACACAGCTGTTCAAGCGTTCCATCGGCGATTTCACGGATATCGTCGAGAAGGAAATGTTCAGCTTCGTCGATCAGGGCGAAGATCACATAACGCTGCGGCCCGAGGCGACCGCGGGCATCGTGCGCGCCGTGATATCGAACGGGCTGCTGCGGGAAAATCGCCTGCGAGTGTGGTGCATGGGCCCCATGTTCCGGCGCGAGCGGCCGCAGGCGGGCCGCTATCGCCAATTCCATCAAATCGATGCGGAGGCATTCGGTTTTGCGGGTCCGGACATCGATGCGGAAATGATTCTGCTGTCGGCGCGGCTGCTGCGGCGGTTGGGGCTGCCCCGCCTCAAGCTGCTGGTGAATTCGCTCGGCACGCCGGCATCGCGCGCCGTCTATCGCGAGCGGCTCACGGCCTATTTCGGCGCTCATGAAGCACTGCTCGATGAGGACAGCAAACGGCGCCTGCGGGGAAATCCGCTGCGCATTCTCGACAGCAAGAACCCGGCCATGCAGCGCCTCGTGGCAGGCGCGCCGCAGATGCTCGAGTCGCTGGATGCGGAATCGAAGGAGCACTTCGACACTCTGTGCACACACCTCAAGGGCGCGGGCATCGAGTATCATGTCGAACCCCATCTGGTGCGCGGGCTCGACTACTACACGCGCACGGTGTTCGAGTGGACCACGGATGCATTGGGTTCGCAAAGCGCGGTGTGCGCGGGCGGCCGTTACGATGGCCTGGTGGAGCAGCTGGGCGGCGCGAGCATTCCCGGCATCGGCTGGGCAATGGGGCAAGAACGGATCGTCATGCTCCTCGAAAAGCAGGGTGTGGGCATCGTGCGCGATCAACCGCAGGTCTATCTGGTGCTGGTCGGGGAACAGGCGCAGATTCCGGGGCTCAAACTGGCTGAACGGCTGCGCGATGCCTGGCCTGCTTTGAGATTGCAAATCAATCTCGGCGGCGGCAGTTTCAAGACCCAATTCAAGCGCGCGGACAAGAGCGGCGCGCAGTTCGCGCTCGTTTTGGGAGACGATGAGGTGGCGCGTGGGGTCGTAGCCCTGAAGGACTTGCGCCGAGAGGCGGCGCAGGAGGAATGCGCCATCGAACGAATCAATGAACGGTTGGGGGCCTTGTTGGGTCTCAAGGCTGAATAGCGGAGCAATCATGGTTGAAGATTATCTGACGGACGACGAACAACTAGAGCACGTCAAGCGGGTCGTCGCGGAGAACTGGGCTTGGGTTCTTGGCGGCGTACTCCTGGGGGCGGCCCTCATCTTCGGCTACCGTTACTACGACGGTTACCGCAATGGCCAGGCCTTGCGCGCGGCCGCTCAATTCGGCGACATGACCTCGGCCCTCGAACGCGACGACCGCAACAAGGCGCGCCAGATCGCCGGCCAGATCCTCAAGGACTATCCGAGCTCGCCCTATGCGGACCAGTCGCAACTGGTGATGGCACGGCTGGCAGTCGAGGAGGGGCAACCGGAGAATGCCATCGCGCCGCTGACTCAGGTCATGAGCAATTCGAAGGATACGGAATTGCGGCACATTGCGCGGCTGCGCCTGGCGCGGGTGTTGGTCGATCAGCACAAACCGGACGATGCGATCAAGACGCTGGCCGAGGACACTCCAGGCGCCTTCGCGGCGCGCTACCACGAAGTGCGGGGCGACGCCTTCTTCGCGAAGAACGAGGTTAAGAGCGCCGCGACCGAATACCAGGCCGCGCTCGCCGGCGATGCGGGCGGCGTGGACTCCGCATTGCTGCAACTGAAAATAGCGGACCTGGGAGCGCCGGCCGCGCCCACGTCGGCCATGGCCCCCGGGGGCATGGCCACACCCGGGGCCGCCGCCGTGAAATCATCCTCAGCCGACTCATCGAACAAGGTTAAACCCTGATGCGCTTATTGCTTCCGTTGGGCCTTGCGGCACTGTTGATCGCCGCGGGCTGTTCCAAGGACAAGGACGTGGAGCCGCCGGCGGCTTTGCTCAAGTTCCCCAACACGCTGCCGGTGAAAAGACTATGGCGCGACAATCTGGGCGGGGGCAAGAAACAGGTCAAGCTACGCTTGGGATTGGGACCCGCACTCGACAACGGGGTCGTATTCGCCGCCTCCACGCACAAGGGCGAGGTGCTGGCGGTGGCCTTGGAAACCGGCAAGCAAATTTGGATCAAGAAGTTGAAGTTGCCGCTGTCGGCGGGCCCTGCCGCGGGCTTCGGGATGGTGGTGGTCGGTTCCAGCAAGGGGATGGTCATTGCGCTCGACGCGGCGACCGGTGCGGAGCGCTGGCGCACGCACGTGAATTCGGAACTGCTGTCGGCGCCGGCGATCGGCGAGAGCGTGGTGGTCATGCGCTCCGTGGACGGTCGGTTGCATGGCTTCAACTCCGGCACCGGCAAGGAACTATGGCAAGTCGAGCAGCAGGTTCCGCGTCTGAGCTTGCGCGGTACGGCGATACCCATCATCGCGAAGGAGCTCGCCATCAGCGGCTTCGACAACGGCAAGGTGATGGCGGTGTCGCTGGCCACCGGCGATACGGTGTGGGATACGGCACTCGCCTCGCCGCACGGCCGTACCGAATTGGACCGGCTGATCGACGTCGATTCGGCGGTGCGGGTCGTGGGCGATGACGTATTCGCGGCGGGATTCCAGGGCCGCACGGCCATGTTGGCGCTGGATTCCGGTCAGATCTGGTGGGCGCACGACATGTCGAGCTACCGGGGCCTCGCGGCCGGTGCAGAGAATTTGTTCGTGAGCCAGTCGGACGGCGTGGTCGTTGCTCTGCGCGAACGCGACGGCTCCGAAATCTGGCGCAACGCGGATATCAAGCGCCGCGGCTTGAGCGCACCGGTGGAGACCACGACGGCCGTGGCAGTCGCAGACTATCAGGGCTACCTGCATTGGTTGGACAAGAAGACCGGCTACCTCGTTGCCCGTGAGCGCGTCTCCAAGGGGCGCGTGAGCAATCCGCCGGTGGCTGCCGACGACACCGTGGTGGTTCTGGACGATGACGGCAGATTGGCGGCGTTCCGCGCCAACCCGGCGGCTGCGAAAGCAGCGGTTCCCGCGCCGCCGGCGCAGCCGACCAAGGCAGACAAGAAAGCAGCGAAAGCCGCCGCCAAGGCAGCCAAGAAAGAGGCGAAAGACGCCGCCAAAGCGGCGAAGAAGGCAGCAAAAGCCGCCGCCAAAACAGCTGCCAAAGCCCCCCCTGCGCAGGCCGCGCCTCCACCTGCGGCCCCGCCCACGCC
>JALYHU010000247.1 GCA_030776345.1 Pseudomonadota bacterium
GTACTACGAAGACGTGGACGGCTTCTTCCTCGTGACGGCAGAAAGCAGCGCCGCCCGAAAAATAGGCCGCGTGTTCGTCATGAACGTTTCCGATTTTTTGCGGGAAATCGGATTGTGAATGTTCCGCTGCCGATTCCTCTATATTCCCTCCTCCACTTCCGCCCTCACGTACCGCGATAACTGAGCCGACGCCAACGCCACATCCGCCGGTGCTAACGATTGCGGTTCCTGCTCAATGAAACCCGGCAGCATCTTGGGCTCTAAAACCCAGACCGGTCTCCGCTCGGCGGGCTGCGCGACGAACCAGCCCGGGAACACGACGACCCCACGCACCGGAAACCTTCTCCCGGTTAGCTCTTCGAGTTTATGGGAGAGCCACCGAGCGGCCGCGCTTGCCTGGGTGATCGGGTCACGATCCGGTACCCGCCCAGCCACTCGCAGGGTATCGCCTTCGACAGTGATCCTCGCATCAGGCCAGGGTTTGGAGAAAGTCTTAGTTTCGATCGCATAGATGCCGTGGCCGTGTATCACCACGTGATCCAAATTGAAGTCGTTCCCCGGGACATCATGAAATACCTGACCACCGCTTCCGCGCAACCGCTCGAGAAACTGACCGACCACCCGTTCACCATCCCGCCCCAATCGAAGGGATCGAACCTTCTTCCTCACCACGATGACCCGCCACACAGTGAGCCCAACCGCGAGGATTGCCATCGTGGAAAACAGAATGGGCCGTCGGGGCCAATGGGTAAAATAGCCCACCCATTCAAAAGCCGCCAACCCACACAGCGTGGCCGCTGCGATGAAGTATGAGAGCACTGAATCCATCAATAAATCGTCAATCTCCTTATCCAAGGATTCACCAGGTAGCCGGAGCGGCTTTGCTTTGAGTGGCGATTGAATTGACATGACATGGCTCCCTCGCAACTAACGCCGCATCCAGTCCTGCCTCGCGTCGACATGACAGGTTTCCGCGACGCAGACCATGAAAGCTTGTCGGCGGGCTTCTGCCCCAGCACCGACGCCTAGACCCGCGCGCTCGACCGCCACGCGTTCGAGCAAAGAAACGGTATCATTGTGCCGTCAGCCGGACCTTGCCGACTCGTGCCAGATCCACATGCTGTTTGGCGCGCCAAAGGTCGTATTGATATTGCATGGCGAGCCAGCTTTCCGGGATTCGTCCCAACGCCTTGGAAAGGCGTAACGCCATCTCGGGGCTGACCGCACTGCTGCCTTTCAATACCCGGCTCAACGTGGAGGTTGCGACACCCAGCGAGGTCGCCAGCTCGCGACCGCTGATGTCGTTGGGCTCGAGGTATACCGAGCTGATGAATTCGCCTGCTCGATGACGCGAGCAGTTGCAAGGTCCTGCCGTATGTGTTCCCGAACACGGCCATCAGGGTGCCACCATCCTCACCAGGCCGCGCGCGTTCACCGTTGCACCCGAAGGGGAACTTGCATAGCAACGCTTCGTAGTATCCGCTTAAAACGCGGAAATATGATAACGATTATTGACAGGAAGAGTTTCATGTTGTATTTTCCGCGTTATGAGCGGATTAACGCAAACGATTTTCGAGAGCCCTTCCAATCTCGCGTCATTCGCGACGAAACTCCTGTCGTCCGGCCGGATCGTTTTTTCCCGAGATGAAGCGGCGCGGGAACTCGGCATCAGCACCGGCGCGTTGCTCGATGCCGCCGAACGACTTCAACGCCGCCGATCACTCGTGCGTCTGCGTCAGGGATTCTACGTCGTAGTACCGCCGCAGTACCACGCGTGGGGTGCCCCGCCGCCTTCCTGGTATATCGATGACCTCATGCGGCATGAAGGTCGCCCGTATTACGTAGGTCTGCTCAAGGCGGCCGAACTTCACGGCGCGTCGCACCAGGCGGTGATGGAGTTTCAAGTCGTCACCGATAAACGCCTCCCCGGCATTCTCGCGGGCCGATCCAGGCTCACGTTCCACTTCCGCAAGGACATGTCTCCGATCGCCGCCGGGATCGACTCCCACAAGACCGAGACGGGAACCATGCAGGTCTCCGGCGCTGAACTCACGGCACTCGACCTGCTCCGCTACCCAGAGGCGGCCGGCGGCATCGACGCCATCGCAACAGTACTCACGGACCTGGCCTCGAAAATAAACGCCGGGCGCCTCGCTACGCTCAGCCGCGCGTGCGAGCGCTCCGTGGTCCAGCGTCTCGGCTATCTCCTCGATCGCCTGGGCCACCGGGAAAGCGCGGAGCACATGCACGGCGGTCTGCACATGAGCCCAACGGCCCTGCCGTGGATCGAACTGGAAGGGAAGTCCTCGGCCGACAGAGACGCAACGCCGGCGCTTGAGCGAAACGAACGCTGGCACGTCGTCGTCAAGCGGTATCCCGAGGTTGACGAATGATTCCGCGGATGAACACCATCGCCTGGAGCAGTGTTGCGCCCTGGAGCGATCCACGACAGGTCGAGCAGGACCTGATTATTTCAAGGGCCATCGTCGATTTGTTTTCGGACGATATGTTGCGCAAAGAACTGCGCTTCCGGGGCGGCACGGCACTCAACAAGCTGCATTTTCCCTCTCCGCTTCGCTATTCGGAAGACATTGACCTGGTCCGTACGA
>JALYHU010000248.1 GCA_030776345.1 Pseudomonadota bacterium
ACGCCGCACCGCCCGCCTCAGCCCCGCCCGCGGCGCCCGCCAAAGCCCCGTCGGCGGGGTCGGCCCCATCGGCCGCCGCGCCGCCGTCGGCGTGCGTCACTTGGAGCGGCCCAGGCTCACCGCCCGCAATTTGCAACAGCAAGGCGGTGGCCCGTTCCATCGCGCGCGCCGGCAATGTAGGGTCCACGCCGCGCTCGAAGCGCTGCGCGGCATCGGTGAACAAGCCCAACCGGCGGGCGCGCCCCGCCACCGCGTCCGGCGTGAAATGCGCCGCTTCCAACAAGACATCGGTCGTCGACTCGGAAATCGCAGTTGCCCGTCCCCCCATGACCCCCGCCAGCCCGATCGGCCCGCTGGCATCCGCGATGACCATGAATTCCGCATCGAGCGCGTACTCATTGCCGTCCAGCAACGCCAAGCGCTCGCCGCCTTCGGCCGTTCGCACCGTGATGCCGCCCGACAGCCGCGCGAAATCGTACGCATGCAGCGGCTGTCCCAATTCCATCATGACGTAGTTGGTGACGTCGACCACGGGCGAGATGCTGTTGATGCCCACCCGGCGCAGCCGCTCGCGCAGCCATGCCGGCGACGCCCCGCCCGCATTGACGCCGCGAATCACTCGCGAGACAAACGTCGGACAGCCGCTCGGTATGTCGATGCGCACGGGAAACACCGCGCCATGGCGTGCGGCCACCGGGGCAACCTCGTGGGTCAGATAACGCCCCTCGTGGGCGGCCGCATAATCGCGCGCGATGCCGAGCACGCTCATGCAGTCGCCGCGATTCGGCGTGGCATTCACTTCGAGCGCGGTGTCGTCGAGATCGAGCGTCTCGCGCAAATCCACCCCCAGCTTAAGATCTGGCGCCAGCTCCATGATGCCGCCATGCTCGGCGCCCAATCCCAGCTCGCGCGCCGAACACAACATGCCGTTCGACTCCAAGCCGCGCAGCGTCGCCCGCTCAATGACCACCCCGCCCGGCAGCCGTGCCCCTTCCAGGGCAACCGCCACCTTGAGGCCGCTGCGCACGTTGGGGGCGCCGCAAATGATCGACAGCCGATCGGAGCCGGTCGTGACCTCGCAGACGCTCAGCTTCTCGGCATTCGGATGACGGCCGACCCCCAGCACCTCGCCCACGACCACGCCGGAAAACGGCGGGGCCACCGGCGCCACAGCTTCCACCTCGAGACCGGCGAGCGTCAGCCGCGCCGCGAGCTCTTGCGGCGTCACGGTGAACGGCGTGAATTCGCGCATCCAGTGATGAGTGATCTTCACGGAAACTGCCTCGCGGGAAACTGCTTCACGGAAACTGCTTCAGGAATTGCAGATCGTTCTCGAAGAACAGTCGCAGGTCGTCCACGCCATAGCGCAGCATGGCCAGCCGCTCGATTCCCATGCCGAATGCATAGCCCTGCCAGTCCTCGCTGTCGATGCCGGCGGCCGTGAGCACATTGGGGTGGATCATTCCGCACCCCAGGATCTCGAGCCAACCGGTCTGCTTGCAAACGCGGCATCCGGCCCCGCGGCAGAACACGCATTGGATGTCGACTTCGGCCGACGGCTCGGTGAACGGAAAATACGAGGGCCGCAGGCGCATCGCCAACGGCTGCTCGAAGAAATGCTCGACGAAAGTATGCAGCATGGCCTTCAAGTTGGCGAAACTCACGCTCTCGCCCACCACGATGCCCTCGACCTGATGGAACATCGGCGTGTGCGTCATGTCCGAGTCGTTGCGATACACCCGCCCCGGCGCGATCACGGCCAAGGGCGGCTTCGTCGCCCGCATGGCGCGTATCTGCACCGGCGAAGTATGCGTGCGCAGCAGCCGCCCGTCCGGAAAATAAAACGTGTCGTGCATGGCACGCGCCGGATGATTCCTCGGAATGTTCAGCGCTTCGAAGTTGTGAAAGTCATCTTCGACTTCCGGGCCCGTCGCCACTTCAAAGCCCGCTTGCATGAATATCCGCTCGATGCGCAGCCGAGTACGCGTCACCGGATGCAGACCGCCCGCTTCTGGGCCGCGCCCCGGCAAGGTCACATCGATCGTACCCTCGGCGAGTTCGGCCTGCAGCGCCGCCGCTTCGAGGCGAGCGCGGCGCGCCTCCAGGGCCGCCTGGATGGCCGCCTTCGCTTCGTTGATTTTCTGGCCCGCGGCGGGCCGCTCCGTCGCCGGCAAGGCTCCCAGGCCTTTCAGCTGCTCGGTGAGCAGGCCCTTCTTGCCGAGCAGACGCACCCGCACGTCATCCAGGGACGACAAGTCCGGGGACGCATTCACGTCGGCGAGCGCGCGCTCCACGAGTGCATAGAGTGGTTCTGCAACGGCCATTGGCGGCTCCGAAAAAAATTGCGCGCGGGATCGGGCGGCAGCCCCGCCACGCGCGCAATCCTAGGCGTTCAGCTGCGCGGCCGCTAGGCTGCGTGGCTGACCGGCGCCGGCTTGCTGACCGCTGCCGGCAGGCTCGCCTTGGCCTTCTCTGCGATGGCAGTGAAGGCCGGCATGTCGTGCACCGCGAGGTCCGCGAGCACCTTGCGATCGATGGCCAGTTCGGCCTTGTTCAATCCATCGATCAAGGTACTGTAGGTCATGCCGCACAACCGCGCCGCCGCGTTGATGCGCGTGATCCACAGTGCGCGGAATTCGCGCTTCTTCTCGCGCCGGCCGCGGTAAGCGTATTGGCCCGCCTTGATGACGGCCTGCTTGGCCGTGCGGAACACTTTGCGCCGGGCGTTGAAATAGCCCTTCGCTTTCTTGAGGATCTTCTTGTGACGTCGGCCCGCGACGACACCGCGTTTAACTCGTGCCATATTCTTTTAACTCCAGTAGCTTTAGGCGAAGGGAAGCATTGCTTTGACGCGGCCGATGTCGGTCTCGTGTACGCCGGCCTCGCGGCGCAGCTGGCGCTTACGCTTGCTGGGTTTCTTCGTCAGAATATGACGACGGTGGGATTGACCGCGCTTGAAGCCATTCGCTGTTTTGCGAAAACGCTTCGACGCGGCCTTCTTGGTTTTCATCTTAGGCACGTTCGACTCCTGGTTTTTTAGCCCTGTTCACAAACGCCCGCGTCGGTAAAGACTTAAGGGCGCCGCTACAGGCGGGGTGGCTGACCAGTTACGGTCTGCCGCTCACTTGTTAGTGGCGGGATTTTTTTACGATCGCCGCTACTTTCTCGGGCAGACCTTACGGTCCGCCGTTCACTTCTTCTTGGGCCCGAACACCATGATCATCTGCTTGCCTTCCATGAGCGGATTCTGCTCCACCACCGAATACGGGGCGAGATCCTCAGCAATCCGCGTCAACAGACGCCGGCCGATGTCTTGATGCACGAGCTCACGGCCGCGGTAACGCAAAGTCACCTTGGCCTTATCTCCCTCGGTGAGGAATCGGACGATGTTACGCAGTTTGACCTGGTAATCCGCCTCTTCCGTGCCGGGACGAAACTTCACTTCCTTGACCTGAATCTGCTTCTGCTTCCGTTTGGCAGCGTGCGCCTTCTTGTTCTGCTCGAACAAGAACTTGCCGAAATCCATGACTCTGACCACCGGCGGCTCCGCCATCGGCGAGACCTCGACGAGGTCCAGAGTTTGCGAGCTGGCCAGTTGTAGCGCCTCGGCGCGTGTCATGACCCCTGCTTGGCTTCCATCCGCTGCGATCACGCGCACCGACGGTGCGGAGATCTCCTCATTGCGCCTTACGCGCTTCGACGTTGCGATAAGCGATCCTCCAAAACAAGACGGCCGCGGCTCGCGACTTCGTCGCAAAGCAAGGCGCTGAGTTCTTTGAACTCCAGACTGCCGAGGTCTTTGCCACTGCGCGTGCGTACGGCCAGGGTGCGTGCCTCGACTTCCCGGTCGCCAGCGACGAGGAGAAAAGGCACACGCTTAATGGTGTGCTCACGGATTTTAAAGCCAACCTTCTCATACCTCAAGTCCGTTTCTACTCGAAGCCCCTGATTTCTCAGGTTTTCCGCAGCTTCCATGCAATATTTGTCCTGGGCGTTGGTAATTCCCATCACCACGACCTGAATTGGTGCAAGCCAGGTGGGCAGTTTGCCGGCGTGATGTTCGAGCAATATGCCGGTAAATCGCTCCAGGGAGCCGAAAATCGCCCGGTGCAGCATCACCGGCGTGTGCTTCTGACCATCCTCGGCCACATAAGTCGCGCCCAGGCGCCCGGGGAGGTTGAAGTCCACCTGCAGGGTGCCGCATTGCCAATCGCGCCCGATGGCATCGCGCAGCACGAATTCCAGCTTCGGTCCGTAGAACGCCCCTTCGCCGGGGTTCAACGTGGTTTCGATGCCGGCAGCTGCGGATGCCTGGCGCAGCGCCGCTTCGGCCTTGTCCCAGACTTCGTCGGACCCCACGCGTTTCGCCGGCCGATCGGAAAACTTGATGCGTACGTCATCGAAGCCGAAATCCCGGTAAATGCTCAAGATCAGCTCGGTGACCTTGACGGCCTCTTCGGTGAGCTGGTCGGGCGTACAGAAAATGTGCGCATCATCCTGGGTAAAGGCGCGCACGCGCATGAGTCCGTGCAGCGCGCCGGAAGGCTCATAGCGATGCACCTTGCCGAATTCCGCGAGGCGCAGCGGCAGCTCGCGATAACTGCGTAAGCCCTGCTTGAAGACTTGGATGTGACCCGGGCAATTCATGGGCTTGATCGCAAAGGTGCGCTCATCCGGTGTCTGCGTCAGAAACATGTTCTCGCCGAAGGTCTCGATGTGCCCGGATTTGACCCACAGTTCGCGATCCATGATCTCCGGCGTGTTGACCTCGAAATAGCCCGCGTGCGTCTGGCGGTCGCGCATGTAGGCGATCAATTGCTGGAACAACGCCCAACCCTTCGGGTGCCAGAACACCGCACCCGGCGCCTCCTCCTGGAGGTGGAACAGATCCAGCTCCTTGCCGATGCGCCGATGGTCGCGCTTCTCCGCTTCTTCGAGCCGCGTGAGGTATTCCTTGAGCTGCTTTTCGTTGGCCCAGGCCGTGCCGTAGATCCGCTGCAGCATTTCGTTGCGCGAGTCGCCGCGCCAATAGGCCCCCGCCACCTTCATGAGCTTGAAGGCCTTGAGCTTGCCGGTGCTGGGAACATGCGGCCCACGGCACAAGTCCTCCCAGTCGCCTTGGCCGTACAGGCTGATGGGTTCGTTCGACGGAATGGCGGCGATGATTTCCGCCTTGTAGTGCTCGCCGATCTTCTTGAAGTGCTCCACGGCGGCATCGCGCGGCAGCACCCGGCGATGGACGGTGAGATCCTTGGCGGAGATTTCGGCCATGCGCTTCTCGATGGCCGCGAGGTCATCGGTCGAAAACGGCCGCTTGTACGCAAAATCGTAGTAGAAGCCGTCCTCGATGACCGGTCCGATGGTCACCTGAGCGTCCGGATAGAGCTCTTGGACCGCGTTGGCCAACAGATGCGCCGTGGAATGCCGGATGATCTCCAGCCCCTCGGGGTCCCGGTCGGTGACGATGCTCACCGCGGCGTCGCCATCGACCAGCGACGAGGTATCGACCAGCACGCCATTCACCTTACCCGCCAACGCCGCCCTGGCGAGGCCCGGACCGATCCCGGCCGCAATCTGGGCCACGGAGACTGCGTGGTCGAAGCGCTTTTGGCTTCCGTCGGGAAGTGTAACTACGGGCATAAGACCAATAACCTAAGGGGTTCCGGCCCCCGGCGAGGGTTGGTGCGCGCTAGTGGGATCGAACCACTGACCCCCACCATGTCAAGGTGATGCTCTACCGCTGAGCTAAGCGCGCTCGGAGGGCGCGAAAGATACCGGATTCGCGGGCGGCGATAAAGGGCAAGTCGCCGAAACTGCGTAAAATCGCCCTGTGCGGGACCCCCGCCACTGCCCCGTGCCTGCGCCCGTGGGGCCCGTGGGCCTCATGCTCGTGGTGCCCGTGGTGCCCGTGCCCGTGCCGCGACCTACGGCGTGCGGCGCACCGGCTCCGGCGGGGCGAGTTTCACGGTCAAGCGGAATTGCGCCTCGCCGATGGTCAAGAGGTCGCCGTCATTCAGCAGTTGACGCGAAATCCTGCGGCCATTCACCAATACACCGTTGGTGCTGTTGAGATCTTCGATCACCACGTCGCGCGAGTTCACGTGCAGCAGCGCGTGGTGGCGGCTCACGGATGTCGACGGGATGTGCAGTTCGCAGCTCGGCGCCCGGCCGATGCGGGTACGCCGGCCCAAGGTGTGGGAGGTCTTGTGCTGACCGTCCACCCTGACCAGCTCGGCCGTGCATTCCATGGGCACCATCTCGACCGCGCCCGTTTCGCTGCGCTCCAAGCGGCGAATCAGGAATTCACGCTCCTCGAGGCTGCTGCGCAGGTGCTCCAGCGCGCCGCGCAGCGTGCGGTTCTCTTCGTTGAGCAGTTCGATCGCGCGCGTTTTGATGGCCAACTCCGCGGTCAAAAGCTTGCTGTCTGCCGCGGGCGATTCGACCGGCCGCCGAGCCTCCCGCAGATGCGCCAGCAGCACGGCATTCTCCTCTTCGCGCGTCTGCGCTTCGGACTGCAGGCGCTTCACGTGCGCGGCCAGCTCCGCGTGCGCTTTCTCTCGCTGCGCCTCGTCACCCGGCGCGGCCTTGAGATGGGCGATGGCTGCGTCCCGCTCAGCGAGCTTGGCTTCGGTCTCGATCACACGTGCGCGCAAGCGGTCGCATTCCCGCTGCAGCGCCGCGCGATCTCCCGGCGCACGGACGGCGTGAGCGAATCCGCGCCGCCACTCGCGCGTGCGCAGCTGTTCCAGATAAGTCGCGGCCTGCAGCTGAGCGTGGTTCAGTTCGCGTCGAGCAAAGTCGAGTTCCTTCGTGCCGGCCTCGAGCTGCGCGGCAAGGGTCGCCGACGACTGCCGAGCGTTCTGCAGGTCGCCGCACATCGCTTCGTAGCGCGTTCGCAGTGCGCGCAACTCGGCTTCGAGCTGCGTCCCCAGCCGCGAGCGCTCCTCGAGCGCGGGTACCACCTGCGCGTGCTCGCGCTGCAACGCGCTGAGCTGCGCATCGCGTTCGGCCAGCGAGCGCGATACCTGGCCGAGGGTGGCCTCGTGCGTGGAGAGCGTGGCGCGCAAGGTGCGCAACTCGCTTTGGTGGCGCTGCTCGGCCTCGCGTAGAGCTTCCTCGAATCGCTCCCGCGCGGCCTGTGCCTCGGCCTGCGCCGCCGCGTGCTTCCCGGCCAGCGCGCGTTCGAGTTCGCGCGAGCGCTCCTGTTCGGACTCCAGCAAGGCGCGCAGCCCTGCGGAGTCGGAGCCGACGGCTTTGGGAGCAGCGGCGGCGGCTCTGGGGAATTCCGACTTGACGCTGGGCACCGCCGGCGCGTAGTCCAAACGGACGGCATCGTCCTCGACGTCCTCATCGAAAACCGTACCGGCCAAGATCGGTAGCTTGTCGGTGCGGTCGAGGTCCGTGTCGTGCGTTTCGATGGCCAATGCGTCAGCCGGCCAATGCGTTGGGTACGCCCAGTGCTGCCTTACGCAATTGCTGAATCTCATCGCGCAGCCGCGCGGCCTGCTCGAACTCGAGATTGCGCGCCAACTTCATCATCTCTGCTTCGAGCTTCTTGATGCGCTTCACCGCCTGCTCGGGCGGCAACAGCGCGTAATCGGCGCCCGATTCCTTGAGACGGCTCTCCTGCACCGAGCGCGCGCCCTCCATCACATCGCCGACCGCCTTGACGATGCTGCGCGGCGTGATGCCATGTTGCGCGTTGAATTCGATTTGCTTGTTGCGCCGCCGATCGGTTTCCGCGATGGCGCGCTCGATCGACCCGGTACGCGTATCCGCATACAGGATCGCCTTGCCGCGCACGTTGCGTGCGGCGCGGCCGATGGTCTGAATCAACGAGCCCTCCGATCGCAGGAAGCCTTCCTTGTCGGCGTCGAGAATCGCCACCAAGGACACCTCGGGCATATCGAGCCCCTCGCGCAGCAGATTGATGCCGACGATCACGTCGAATTTGCCGAGACGCAGATCGCGGATGATCTCCGAGCGCTCGACGGTTTCGATGTCCGAATGCAGGTAGCGCACTTTCACGCCGTGCTCGTTGAGGTATTCGGTCAGATCCTCCGCCATGCGCTTGGTGAGCGTGGTCACCAACACCCGCTCGTTGGCTTGCGCGCGCAGGCGAATCTCGGACAGCAGGTCGTCCACCTGGGCCCGCACCGGTCGTATCTCCACCGCAGGGTCGGTCAAGCCCGTCGGGCGCACCACCTGTTCGATGACTTGGCCGGAAACGCGCTTTTCGTAGACCGACGGCGTTGCGGATACGTAAATGGCCTGCGGCGACAAGTGCTCGAATTCCTCGAACCGCAATGGCCGGTTATCGAGGGCCGAAGGCAGACGAAATCCATATTCGACCAGCGTCTCCTTGCGCGAACGGTCGCCCTTGTACATCGCGCCCAGTTGCGGAATGGTCTGGTGGCTTTCGTCGATGACCAACAGGGCATTCTTCGGCAGGTAGTCGAACAAGCAAGGCGGCGGTTCGCCGGGTGACCGTCCCGATAAGTAGCGGGAATAGTTTTCGATGCCGGCGCAATACCCGACCTCGTTCATCATTTCGAGATCGAACAAGGTACGTTGCTGCAGGCGCTGGGCCTCGACCAACTTGCTCGCGGCATGCAGTTCGAGAAGCCGTGTGCGCAATTCACCGCGAATCTGCTCGACCGCCGATTGCACTCGCTCCTTGGGCGTCACGTAGTGCGAGGAGGGATAGACCGTGAGCCGCGGCATCTTGCGCAGCACCTCGCCGGTCAGCGGATCGAACAGGCTCAAGGACTCGATTTGGTCGTCGAATAACTCCACCCGCACCGCTTCGCGCTCCGATTCCGCCGGGAAGATATCGATCACATCGCCGCGCACGCGGTAGGTTCCCTGCTGCAGATCGATTTCGTTGCGCGTGTACTGCATGTCGGCCAGCCGTCGGAGCAGCTTGCGCTGTTCCAGGCGGTCGCCGCGCGACATGTGCAGCACCATGCTGAGGTAGGCCTCAGGGTCGCCCAGCCCGTAGATGGCCGACACCGTCGCGACGATGATCGAATCGGGGCGCTCGAGCAGGGCCTTGGTGGCGGACAATCGCATCTGCTCGATGTGCTCGTTGATCGAGGCGTCCTTCTCGATGAAGGTATCCGAGGCGGGAACGTATGCCTCGGGCTGGTAATAGTCGTAGTACGAAACGAAATACTCCACCGAGTTCTTCGGAAAGAACACCTTGAATTCGCCGTAGAGTTGCGCCGCGAGCGTCTTGTTGTGCGCCAGGACCAGAGTGGGACGCTGCACCTGCTGTATCACGTTGGCGATCGTGAAGGTCTTTCCCGACCCGGTCACGCCGAGGAGTGTCTGGTGCGCAAGCCCGCTCGTGAGACCATCCACAAGCTTTTCAATGGCCTGCGGCTGATCGCCCGCCGGAGCGTAGTCCGAGTAGAGCTCAAAGTTCATGAGTGGGATTCTCTCACGTTGGTGTTCCTGCGGCAGCCGCGAATGGGAGCCTGGCTTAGTATTCCTGGCGCCCGCTGCCTATTTTTCGTACACTTTGCCGCCGTTTTTTACATAGGAAATTCCCTTTGGCCGTATCCCTATCCAAGCGCGTACACAAGGTCAAGCCCTCCCCCACCCTGGCGGTCACCGCCCGAGCCGCGAAGCTCAAAGCGGAAGGCAAGGACATCATCGGCCTGGGGGCCGGCGAGCCAGATTTCGACACGCCCCTACATATCGCGGATGCAGGGGTCGAAGCCATCCGCAAAGGCATCACGCGCTACACAGCGGTCGATGGCACCGCGGAGCTCAAAGACGCCATCATCGCTAAATTCAAGCGGGACAACGACTTGACCTACGACCGCGGTCAAATCCTGGTCTCGTCGGGTGCCAAACAGACGTGCTTCAACCTCTGCGCCGCGCTGCTCGACCCCGGCGATGAATGCGTGATACCGGCGCCCTATTGGGTGTCCTATCCCGATATGGTGATGCTCGCCGACGGGGTGCCCGTATGCGTTTATGGGGGCGCCGACCAGGGGTACAAGATCACGCCGGCCCAGTTGGCCGCGGCGATCACCCCGCGCACCAAAATGTTGTTTCTCAATAGCCCGAGCAATCCCACCGGCGCCGCCTATACCCGCGCGGAACTCGCGGAGCTCGGTGCGGTTCTCGCTGAGCACCCGCAGATCGTCATCGCCGCCGACGAAATGTACGAACACATTTATTGGGCCGCCGAGCCTTTCACGAGTTTCGCGCAGGCGAATCCGCAGCTCTACGACCGCACGGTCACCATCAACGGCGTTTCAAAAGCCTATGCCATGACGGGGTGGCGCATCGGCTATTGCGGCGGGCCGAAGGAGATCGTGGCGGCGATGGGCACCATCCAAGGTCAATCGACCTCGAACGCGTCCAGCATTTCGCAGCGTGCGGCGACGGTGGGCCTCAACGCCGACCAAGCTTGCGTGGCGGACATGAACAAGGCATTCAAGGAGCGCCATGATTTCGTCGTGGCGGGACTGAACGCGATTCCCGGCATCTCCTGCCAGAAGGGAGCCGGAACGTTCTACGCATTTGCCGACGTTGGCGGCGCGATGCGCGCGCTCGGCATCAAGGACGACAACGCCTTCGCCGAGTACCTGCTGGTCGAGGCCGGGGTGGCCGTGGTCCCCGGCTCGGGTTTCGGAGCGCCCGGACATATGCGGATTTCGTTCGCTTGCAGCATGCAGATGCTCGAAGATGCGCTGCGACGTATCCAGCGGGCGCTGTCGGTGGCAGTGGCGAAGCGCGCCTGACATCCATCAGTTTTCCTCAGGCGAGCGTCCGGTGGGACCGGCCATGCTGGGCGCCGCGTCCGGCCGTTATGCGTTTTGGCGACGAGACGTTTTGGCGCTTTGACGTTTTGGCGTCGTCTCAGCGTTTTGGCGTTTTAAAAACGTTTTGACGTTTTGACGACGTTCGGCGGCTGGAGACTCCTGGCGCCGAGGCTGGCGAAACGGCAACAGCCGCGGTGGGTTCTGCGGGGTCGATGAGGAATTCTCTGTAACCACATGAAATATGTGAATTTAGGATCGGCGGGCCTCAAGGTCTCCAAACTCTGCCTGGGCTGCATGACGTTCGGGGTCCCGGAGCGCGGTGACCACCCGTGGACCATGCCTGAAGAACCGAGTCGAGCCGTCATCCGGCTCGCCCTCGACGTCGGCATCAACTTCTTCGACACGGCGAATGCCTATTCCGACGGCACGTCGGAGGAGATCGTGGGCCGTGCTTTGCGCGACTTCGCGCGCCGCGAGGAGGTGGTGGTCGCGACCAAAGTATTCTTCCCGATGACCACGGCACCCAATAGCGGCGGGCTGTCGCGCAAGGCCATTTTCGCGTCCATCGACGCCAGCCTGCGCCGCCTCGGCATGGAGTACGTGGATCTCTATCAGATTCACCGCTGGGACTATCTGACACCCATCGAAGAGACCCTCGAAGCCCTGCACGATGTCGTCAAGGCCGGCAAAGCACGTTATCTGGGCGCCTCCTCGATGTATGCATGGCAATTCAGCAAGGCGCTGCATCTTGCGCGCGAGCACGGCTGGGCGCGTTTCGTCTCCATGCAGGATCACTACAATCTGCTGTACCGGGAAGAGGAGCGGGAAATGATGCCGCTATGCGCCAATGCGGGAATCGGCGTACTGCCGTGGAGCCCTCTCGCCCGGGGCCGGCTGACTCGCGATTGGGATACGAAGACGCCGCGGATCCAAACCGACGTGTACGGCAACTCGCTCTACACCGCCGCGGTCGAGTCGGATCGACGCATCGTGGAGGCGGTCGCCTCGATTTCCGCGGCGCGGGGAGTGCCGAAAGCCCAGGTCGCCCTCGCCTGGGTGGCGCAAAAGGCGGTGGTAACCGCTCCCATCGTCGGCGCCTCGAAGCCCCAGCACCTCCATGACGCCGTCGCCGCCCTGGCTCTCAACTTGACCGAAAGCGAGCTTGCACAGGTCGAAGCACCCTATGTGCCGCGCCCCGTGGCGGGTCACTCGTGAGATCCGTGAGCTGTTTCTTGACTTAAAGGTC
>JALYHU010000249.1 GCA_030776345.1 Pseudomonadota bacterium
TGCAGCACCTCGGCCTGACGGCACCTCGTGTCGACCGCCGCCGGCTATCCGCCTTTCTTCTGCTCCGACTGCCATTTCTCGACGGCCGCCATGGTGTTGCCCACATGCTTCTCGGGGTTCATCGCCGTGTACTCGTAAATGATCTTGCCGGTCGGCGCAATGACATATGACGTACGGTCCGCATACTCGGGCTTCATGGCGAACACCGCGTCGTAGGCTTTGGTGATCTTCTGATCGGCATCGGAGGCGACGGCGAACTTGTTGCGGCATTCGCTGACGGAGAACTTGTTGAGCTTGTCGATGGGATCGTGCGACACCCCGATCACCGTGGCGCCCATGGACTTGAATTTATCCGTGGCCTCGGCGAACTCATGCGCTTCGACGGTGCAACCCGGAGTGAACGCAGCCGGATAGAAGTACAGGACCACGGGACCCTGTTTCAACGCATCGGCCAGCGAAAACGTAAAAGGCTTTCCCGCGAGCGTTGCCTGCGTGGTGAAGTCAGGCGCCTGTGCGCCGGGTTTCAACGCCGCGTAGAGAGGCGCAGTCAAGATGCAGGTGCCGAGGACGAGAGCAATGCAACGCTTCATGTGGGTAGTTTCCTTTGGCGAGCGACGGGAATCATATCTCGAGTTTGCGCCCATGGCCGATACCCCGCAAGGCGCACGGCTACACCGGGGCGAGGCCGCCGGCTAGTGCAATATTTCTCGCAGTTCACGGCATACGCGCACCACGTCGTCGTCGTTCATGGCCGGAAACAGCGGCAGGGTGACGGTCTCGCGTCCGACACGCGCGGCCACCGGCGTGTCTTCCGGCCGATAGCCCTGTTGCCGGTAGTACGTCAAGCCGGGAATACTGACGTAATGCACGCCGATGCCGATGCCGCGCTCCGCCATGCGCTTCTGAAATTCCGGGCGCGTCATGCCCTGCGCGGGGAAATCGATCAGCACTTGGAACATATGCCAGCTGTGGCCCGCATCGCCCCGGGCCGGTAACACCACGGCCCGGAAACCCTCGAGTTCCTCGAAATACCTTCCGGCCAGCTGCAGACGCCGCGCGTTGAATCCGTCCAGGCGGCGCAGCTGATCGATGCCGATTTGGGCCGCGATATCGGTGAGATTGCTCTTCGCACCCGGAAACATCACGTCGGTCTCGCCCTGCGCGTTGCGCTTGATGCCGTGAAACCGGTATTGCTCGAACAATGCCGCAGCACCGGGGTCGCCCGTGGCGATGGCGCCGCCCTCGATGGTGGTCATGTTCTTGTTGGGGTGGAAGCTGAACACGGTCAGGTCGCCGAAGCTGCCGATCAATTTGCCCTCGTAGCGCGAGCCAATGGCATGCGCCGCGTCTTCCACCACGCGCAATCCGTGCTCGGCGGCGATTCCTGACAGGGCATCCATGTCCACCGGCAGGCCGGCAAAATGCACCGGCATGATGGCGCGGGTCTTGGCGGTGACCGCGCGACGCACCAACTCCATATCGAGATTCTTGGAGTGCAGCTCGATGTCGACGAATACCGGCTTGGCGCGTACGCGCGCAACCACATTGGCGCTCGCCGCAAAGCTCATCGCGGGGACGATCACTTCGTCGCCCTCGCCCACCCCCGCGACTTCGAGCGCCATCTCGAGGCCCGCGGTCGCCGAGGTCATGACGCGCACATGACGGTCCGGCCCCAGATAGCCAGCGAGCGCTTCCTCGAAGGCCTGCACCTTGGGGCCGCTCGCCAATTGACCCGATCGAAAGACGTCGGCCACCGCCGCGATGCTGTCGGCATCGATGGAGGGCCGCGCGAAAGGCAGAAACGGTCTCATACGGAACTCCTGGAAACCAACACCACACCCGCGCAAATCAGCGCAATGCCGAGCACCTTCGCCAGCGACAGGGTCTCGCCCAACCATAGCACCGAGACCGCGGCCACGGCGACGTAGCCGAGCGACAGCATCGGATAGGCGGTGCTGACCGGCGCCTTGGATAACGCGGCCAACCACACGCAGACGCTGGTTCCATAGCACAGCATACCGGCCCAAAACGGCACGCTCGTGCCCAAGCTCACGATGCTGTAACGCAACGTCGCCATGCCGAAATCCGAAAAATGCGCGAGCGGTCGGGTGGCGATCTTCAGCAGCAGCTGCGCCGCCGCGTTGAGCGCGACACCGGTCAGGATCAGCACCCAGGTCACTGCGCTCATTGCCGGGCCACCAGCACCCGATGGACGTCCCGCGCAATCTCGCGCATGGGCACACCGGCGCTTTTCAGATCATCGAACATGCGTGTCTCCATGACCGCATAACCCTGCGGGACGCCGCGCCATTCGGCGACGAATTGGGCGACGCTCGGGATTTCCGCGTCCGGATCGTGCCGCAAACCAAAATCGAGTTCGCCGCGATAGGCGACGAGTTTCAAGGTCCGCTGCCAATAGAACGGCAGCGTCTGATCGTACGTCGCCACACTGTAGACCGGCGCGTCTGTCGGGATCGCACCCACCGCACGCGCCAGCGCCACGCCCGAATAAACCGGCGCCACCGACCCCGCGGCTCGCATGAGCAGCATCCCGGCCAGGCACCATCCGACGCCCAAGAACACGGCCGCCCGGGTGGGATCGCGGCGCCGCTGCAAGAGCACGAGTAGTCCCGAGACTGCGAGGAGTACCGCGATCTGCGCCAGAGGTTTGGCCAGCGCCGCAAAGTAGGGGCCGCGATCCGACGCTGAGATGAGCCGTGGCCCATAGAAGCTGGCCGAGGCGAAGACGATGGACATGAATGCCGTGAACGATGCGATGAACAACAGATCGCGGCGCCAGGCGGCAGGCGGCGAGGCCGCAATCAGCAGGCCCAGCGCCGGCATGGCCGGCAAAATATAGGGAATGAGCTTGGAATCCGACAGCGAGAAAAAGACGACAACGAATACCAGCCAGAGCCACAGAAAGAGCGCGTGATCGAACTGCCCCGCAGGAGCGCGGCGCCGCCAACCCGTGGCCGCCACGCGCACCGCCGCTACGGTCCAGGGAATGCTGCCCACCAGGAACACGGCGATGAAGAACCACCAGGGCTCTTCGCGATCGGCACTGGGAGTCAAATAGCGCGACAGGTGTTCGTGGACGAAGAAGAACGGCAGGAAATCCGGGATTCGGTTCGCGGCCAGCCAGTGCCAGGGCACGGCGATCACCAGGAACAGCGGCAGACCGAGCGACAGGTGCAAGCGCCGCCACGGCCGAAAGTCCCGTGAATACAGCGAGTACAGCACCAGCACGGCCGCCGGTACGGCCGCCGCCACCAATCCCTTGGTCAGCACCCCGAGCGCCGCCGCGAACCACGCGAGCAGCATCCAGCGTCGCTCCCCCCTGTCCTGCGCCAGGAGGAAGCCGACGAGGCTCACCGTCATGTAGAACGTCAGGCTCATGTCCAAGGTCAGGAGCTGTCCCAGTACCACGAACAACAGCAGACCGGCGAGCACGGCCGTCGCTTGCCAGGCCGCCGCAACGCCCCACAGCCGCCGCGCCGCCAGCCACACCATCGCGAGCGTCCCGAGCGCGCAGAGAGCCGTGTAAAAACGCGCGGCGAACTCCCCCTGCCCCAGCACCCTCAAGGCAAGCGCAGTAACCCAGTATTGCAACGGGGGTTTCTCGACGTAGGCAAGGCCGTTCAAGTGCGGAATGACCCAGTCGCCGCTCGCCAGCATCTCGCGCGGTATCTCTGCATAGCGCCCTTCATCCGGGTTGAACAGCGGCCGCAGCGGCAAGGTGCAAAACCACATGACGGCGACGAACGCGGCCAGGGCCGGGTAGGTCCACCGCGCCAACCCCACCGGGGATGAGTCGCTCACGCTCACCCGCTCGGCGCCTGCACCGCCAGGAGACCGGATCGGCCGGGAATCTCGCCCTCGACCACCGCCCGCACCGGCAATGATTGCTGCGTGGCGAATTCATGGACCGCCGCCATGCGTGTCACCGTGGCACCCGCATTGCGCCACTTCAAGAGCAGCGATTCGAAGGCATCGCGCAGCCGCATGCCTTCCAGTTCGGCGTGCAAGGTGAACACCTGCAACTTAGGATCCGCGGCCGTCGTGGAGAGCTCGAACAGGGCAGCGGCGATATTCCCTGCATCGATGCCGTCGCGGCCGAGCAACTCGTCGAAGGTCGGCAGGGTGGTGGGCAATTGTGGGCAGGTGCTCGCGCGACCCTCGAGCAGCGGATAGAACGCCGGGCCGCCGCGAGTATCGCTGGCGTAACGCAGGCCGTACTCGCGCTCGAGTTCGAGCGCATGCGCATTGATCTGCCAGCCCGCCGCCGCATGCGACTGCGGCAAGCATCCGAACACCCGCTCGAAGGCATGCAAACCGCGTTCGAATTCCACCCGCGTCCACTGCGCCGTGGCACCGGCTACGTAGTCCTGCCACCGCACATGATCGAAGGTATGCAGTCCCACTTCGAAGCCGGCATCGCGCACCGCGCGCATCTCGGCGCCGGCCTTCGCCGCGATGTCGGGGCCGGGCAGCAGCACGCCGTACAGCAGCGTTTTCAGGCCGTAGTGCTCGAGCACCGACGTGCGCGCCACCTTCTGCGCGAATCCTTTGCGAAATACCCGGCGCATGGCACGCCCCGTATGATCGGGCCCCACCGAAAAATAGAACGTGGCATCGAGGCCGTGCTTCTCGAGGAGGGCGGCGAGCCGTGGCACCCCCTCGCGCGTGCCGCGCAACGTATCGACATCGACCTTCAGGCCGATGCGCGCGCCTTCAAGCATGACTGGACAGCAGTGCCGATGCCGACGGCAAACTATGGGCGTAGGAGTCGAAAATGGCTTCCAGCGCCGCGCGCATGTCGGTCTTGGGGACCCACCCCAGCTCATCCGTGGTGTTCTTGATCGAGGGCAGCCGTGCCGGGATGTCGGCGTAGCCCTTGCCGTAGTAATCGAGCGCCGAAATGTCGATGAGCCGGGTGTTGCGGGCCGTGGGCGCGTACTCGGGCCGCGCCATCGCGATCGCCAGCATCATGTTGGCGAGTTCGCGGATGGAATACGAGTTGTGCGGGTTGCCGATGTTGTAGATCTTCCCGTCGGCGATGCCGTCCGGATTGTCGATGATGGTGGTGAGGCATTCCACCGCGTCGTCGATGAACGTGAAGGCGCGGGTTTGGCTGCCGCCATCGACCAGCTTGATCGGCTCGCCGCGCACGATATGGCCCAGGAACTGGGTGAGGACGCGCGAGCTGCCCTCTTTCGGATCGTCCATGCTGTCGAGACCCGATCCAATCCAGTTGAAGGGACGGAACAACGTGAATTGCAAACCCTGTTGTCCGTAGCCCCAGATGATGCGATCCAACAATTGTTTCACGCAGGAATAAATCCAGCGCTGCTTGTGGATGGGGCCGAGCACCAGTTCGGAGGTCTCCGGATCGAATTCCTTGTCGCGGCACGCGCCGTAGACTTCCGAGGTCGAGGGGAACACCACGCGTTTCTTGTACTTCACGCAGTGCCGAATGATGGGTAGGTTCGCCTCGAAGTCCAATTCGAATACCCGCAGCGGTTCGCGCACATAGGTGGCCGGGGTCGCGATGGCCACCAGCGGCAGGATCACGTCGCACTTGCGCACGTGGTACTCCACCCATTCTTTGTTGATGGTGATGTCCCCTTCCACGAAGTGGAACTTCGGATTGTGGAGCAGGGTGGCGACCCGCTCCGATTGCAGATCCATGCCGTAAATATGCCAATCGGTGTGCGCAAGAATGTACTTGCTCAAATGATGACCGATGAAGCCGTTGACGCCCAATATGAGAACATTTTTCAAGATAAGCCCCTACAGTATTCAGGTCAGCGCGAGTTTCACGTCAACGCGAGCGGTTGATCCGACAGTGCCGCCGGCGCGGCCTGCGGCGCGACGCTGCGCGCATCGACGGCCATCCGCAGAATCTTGAGCCGTCGCCCATCGACACAGTCGGCGTACCAGGCATCATCCGCCGCATAGAGGCACGGTGCCGCGGCGGCATATCGCACCGGCCCCTCCTCCACCCGCGTTTCGAGGATCGCCAGCCTACACCCGTTCACCTCGGTAAAGGCGCCCGGAAAGGGCGGCGCCACCGCGCGCACGAGGTTGTGCACCGCCCGCGCGCCCTGCCGCCAATCGATGCGGCCATCCTCGGGGCGGCGCCGGCCGAAATAGGATCCGCTCGCCAGGTCGAGGGGACGCGCCTCGGCGGTCCCGGCGATCAGCTTCGGCAGACTGCGCCGGAGCACGTGCTGCGCGGCATCGGCCACCTTCAAGGACACGTCGAGCGCCGTATCGTTCTCGAGAATGCTCACCGACTCTTGATCCACCAGGGCGCCCGCGTCGGGCTTTTCGAGCATGTAGTGCAAGCTCGCACCCGTGACCGATTCGCCGTGAATGATAGCCCAGTGAATGGGGGCGCGGCCGCGATATCGCGGCAGCAGCGAGCCGTGCATGTTCAAGGCCCCGCGGCGCGGCACCGCCAGCCAGGCGGGTTTGAGCATGTAGCGATAGTAAAAGGACAGCAAGAAATCCGGGTCGGCGCGGCGCCCCTCGGCCACCCAGTCCGGCGTATTCACATCTTCGGGCGTTTCCACGCGAAGAGCATGCTGCGCCGCCAATTGGCGGACGCTGCCGAACCATTGGCTTTCGCCCGGATCGTCCGCATGCGTAAAGAGAATGGGAATGTCGACGCCTTGCGCGAGGAGCTCACGCAGGCAGCGCACGCCAACTTCGCTATAGGCAAAGACCACCGCGCGCGTCATGCGCAAGTGTCCGGGCCCGCGCGGTGGTCGGATGCCAGGTCGGGCGTCCGCGTCACCGCGGAGTCACCTGCTCGAGGGGCGCGGGCACCGCGGCCAGCGCCACCTGCATGGGCTCGTTTTCGTCCGCCTCGAGGACTGCTTCGATGATGTAACGGGGACGCTCCCGAACCTGCGCGTAGATGCGTCCCACGTACTCGCCGAGGAGACCGATCCCGAACAGCGCCAAGCCGATGAAGAAGAACGTCACGCCGAACAGCGTGAAGACGCCTTCGGCTTCGGCGCCGAGCATCAGTCGCCGACCCAACAGGTAAATCATGAACAACACCGCGAGCATGGACACCGCCATCCCGATCATCGAAAAGAGTTGCAGCGGCACCACCGAGAACCCGGTGATCAAATCGAAATTCAGGCGAATCAAGCTGTATAGCGAGTACTTCGACTGGCCCGCATAGCGCTCTTCGTGCGAAATCGGCACCTCGATCGGGTTCATGGCGTACAGGGATGCGAGCGCCGGGATGAAGGTATTGACTTCACGAGTTTGATTGAGCGCCGTGACCACGGAGCGCGAGTAGCCGCGCATCATGCAACCCTGGTCGGTGATGCGCACCGGCGTGATGCGCTCGCGGATCCGGTTCATGCCCTTCGACAAGGTGCGCCGCCACAGCGTGTCCTGGCGATGCTGCCGGATGGTGCCGACATAGTCGTAGCCCTTGTCCAGCATCTGCACGATCTTGCCGATCTCCTCCGGCGGATTTTGCAAGTCCGCATCCAAGGTCACCACGTAGTCGCCGCGCGAATACGACAAGCCGGCCATGACGGCCGAGTGCTGACCGAAGTTCGCGTGGAACAGCACCACCCGCGTGTGCTTGGGGCGGCGCTGGAATTGCTGGCGCAGCAGCGCCACGGAGCGATCGCGGCTGCCGTCGTTGACGAAAACGCATTCGTAGGCAATGCCGAGTGCGTCCAGCGCCGGATACAGGCGTGCGAACAGAGTGGGCAGTACCTGCTCTTCGTTATAGACCGGGATGACGACGCTGAGCTTGGGATCGGAAATGGGCATAGGCGATCAACTCAAGCATCCGCGGCAACGGCGCCGTGCGCCCTGAGCAGCGTCCACAACTCGTCGGTCTTGCTGCGCATCAACGCATTCGAACCGCGCGCCTCGACATTCAGGCGGATCAGGGGCTCGGTGTTCGAGGTGCGTAAATTGAAGCGCCACTCGCGAAATTCATAGGATATTCCGTCGGTACGGTCGACTTTGAGCGCGTGCGGGCCGTACTGCGCTTCGAACGCGGCGATGGTCGCCTTGGCGTCCGGCACGCGATAGTTGAGCTCGCCGCTCACCGGGAACAGGCCGATGCGTTCGCCCACCAGCGTGGACAGCGGTGCGCCCGATTCGCTCAAGATCTGCGCCACCAGGAGCCACGGGATCATGCCGCTGTCGCAATAGGCGAAGCGGCGAAAATAATGGTGGGCGCTCATCTCCCCGCCGTACACGCCGTCGACTTCGCGCATGCGCTGTTTGATGAAGGCGTGACCGGACTTCGAGAGCACCGCCTCACCGCCGCCGGCTTCGACGATCTCGATGGTATTCCACGTCAAGCGCGGATCGTGCACCACCTTGCCGCCGCGTTGCCCCTTCAACAGGGCGGAGGCCAACAGCCCCACGATGTAATAGCCTTCGATGAACGCCCCCTGCTCATCGAACAGGAAACAGCGATCGAAGTCGCCATCCCAGGCAATGCCGAGGTCGGCCTTGTGGGCGCGAATGGCGGCGATGGTGGAGGCACGATTCTCCTCGAGCATGGGGTTCGGGATGCCGTTCGGGAAATGACCGTCCGGTTCATGATGGACTTTGATGAACTCGAACGGCAGGTGCGGTTCCAGCTGGTCGATGATGAGTCCGGCTCCGCCGTTGCCGGCATTCACGACGATTTTCAGCGCCTTGAGTTTTGCCGTATCGACGTAGGACAGGAGATGCGCCACATAGGCTTGCATGGTATCGACGGCGTGACGCGTGCCGACCCGGGGCGGCGTCGGGAATTGGGCACGCTCCGCGAAACCCCGGATGTCTTGCAACCCATTGTCGCCGCTGATGGGCTTGGATTGCTCGCGCACGAACTTCATGCCGTTGTAGTCCGGCGGGTTGTGGCTGGCGGTGACCATGATGCCGCCATCCGCCGCCGCATCGTTGAACGTGGCGAAATACACGCCTTCCGTGCCGCAAATTCCGATGTCGTAGACGTCCACGCCGGAGTCCGTCAAGCCGCGGCACAAGGCATCGGTGAGGCCGGCGCTCGAGAGGCGGATATCGCGCCCGACCACCACCCGCTTGGGGTTCAAGAACTGCGCATAGCCGCGGCCCACGCGGTAGGCGACGTCGTCGTTCAATTCACCGGGAATCCGGCCGCGCAAATCATAGGCTTTGAAACAGGTGATCGAGTTCAATTGCTGGTCCCTTGGCGTCCGTAACTATCCTCATAGCGCACGATGTCATCCTCGCCCAGATAGGTTCCCGAGCGCACCTCGACGATGTGCAGCGGCACCTTGCCGGGGTTCTCGATGCGGTGGCTCGCCCCGATGGGCACGTAAGTGGACTCGTTTTCCGACAGCAGGAAGGTCTTGTCGCCGCAGGTCACGCGCGCGGTGCCTTGCACCACGATCCAATGCTCGGCGCGGTGATGATGCATTTGCAGGGACAGGATACCGCCCGGCTTCAACGTCAAGCGCTTCACCTGGAACCGATCGCCGCTGTCGACGCTGTCGTAGCTGCCCCAGGGGCGATACACTTCGCGATGCCAGGCCGACTCGCTGCGTCCGCCCGCCCGAAGCTTGGTGACCAGCTCTTTCACGTCCTGGACGCGGTCCTTGGGGGCGACCAAGATGGCGTCCTTGGTCTCGACGATGATGTGATCGTCCATGCCCACGGCGGTCACCAGGCGGCTGGTCGAGTGCACGTAACAATCGTGCGTGTCGTGCACCAGCACATCGCCCTGCAGCACGTTGCCCTCCTCGTCCGCCACCAAGGCGTCGAACAGCGAGGACCACGAACCCACATCGCTCCAACCCGCATCGAGCGGCAATACCACGGCGTCGTGGGTCTTTTCCATGACGGCATAATCGATGGACTCGCTGCGGCAGCGGTCGAACGCGGCCTTGTCGATGCGTACGAAATCCAGATCCGATGTGGCCGCGCGATAGGCGGCGGTGGAGGCCTCCAGAATGTCCGAGGCGAACTCCCGCAGCTCCGCCAGGTAGCGGCTCGCCTTGAACACGAACATGCCGCTGTTCCAATAGTAATCACCCGACCGGACGAATTGCTCGGCCAGGTCCAAGGGCGGCTTCTCGATGAACTGCGCCACCGGGTAGGCGGGCCCCTTGCCCTCCTCGCGGCGAATATAGCCGTAACCCGTTTCCGGCGCGTGCGCGACGATGCCGAAGGTCACGAGCTTGCCGGTTTGCGCGAGCGCGACGCCGACGTCGGCCGCGGCTTGAAACCCCCGCGCATCGCGGATCACGTGATCCGCCGGCGCCACCACGATGGTGGCATCGGCATCCATTTCCAGCGCCTTCAAGGCGGCGAGCGCGACGGCCGGCGCCGTATTGCGTCCGGTGGGCTCCAACAGGATGGCGGACGCCTCGGTGCCCAGAGCGCGCAGCTGTTCGGCCACCGTGAAACGATGCGCTTCGTTGCACACCACCAGCGGCGCACGCGCACCCGTGATGCCGGCGAGGCGCAGCACCGTGTCCTGCAGCATGGAGTGCTGGCTGGTGAGCGCGAGCAGCTGCTTGGGGTACATTTCGCGCGACAGGGGCCACAAGCGCGTCCCGGCGCCGCCCGACAAAATCACTGGGAATACTGCGCTCATTGCTTCGTCACCTGGAGCCGTTTACCTCGCCCGATCGCATGATAGCCGAAGCCCGCACGCGCCATGTGGGCCGGGTCGTAGAGATTGCGGCCGTCGAAAATGACCGAGGTGCGCAGTGCGCTCTTGATGTAGTCGAAATCCGGACTGCGAAACTCCTGCCACTCGGTGACGATGGCCAACGCGTCCGCCCCCTGCACGGCCTCCGGGCTGGTCTTGCACAGCGTGAGATCGGCGCGCTCGCCGTAGATCCGCCGGCACTCGGGCATGGCCACCGGGTCGTACGCCCGCACCCGGGCGCCCGCGGCCCACAGCGCTTCCATGAGCACGCGGCTCGGGGCTTCCCGCATGTCATCGGTGTTGGGCTTGAACGCCAAGCCCCACAGTGCAATGGTCTTCCCCGCCAAATCGCCGAAATGAGCCTTGATCTTGTTGAAAAGGACTTGTTTCTGACGGTTATTGACGTGTTCCACCGCGCTCAAGATGCTCGCCTGATACCCCACTTCGTCGGCCGAACGTTTGAGCGCCTGGACATCCTTGGGGAAACACGAACCGCCGTAGCCCACGCCGGGATAAATGAAGGCATAGCCGATGCGCGGATCGGAGCCCATCCCGACGCGCACCGCCTCGATGTCCGCGCCGAAATGCTCGGCCAGGTTGGCCAGTTCGTTCATGAAGCTGATCTTGGTGGCCAGCATCGCATTGGCCGCGTACTTGGTGAGCTCCGCCGAGCGCAAGTCCATGACGATCATGCGGTCGCGGTTGCGGGTGAACGGCTCGTACAAGGTGCGCATGAGATCGGCGGCACGGGTGCTGTCGGTGCCGACGATGACGCGGTCCGGCTTCATGAAGTCGCCGATGGCCGCGCCCTCCTTGAGGAATTCAGGATTCGAGACCGTGTCGTACTCGACTTGGGCCTGGCGCGCCGCGAGCGCCTGCGCCACGGCATCGCGCACCTTATCGGCCGTGCCCACCGGCACGGTGGACTTGGTGATGACCACCTTGTACTCCGCCATGTGTTCGCCGATGGTGCGTGCCACAGCCAGCACGTAGCGCAGATCCGCCGAGCCGTCCTCATCCGGCGGGGTTCCCACCGCGATCAGCTGAAATTGGCCATGGGCCACGCCCTCCTTCGCATCGGTGGTGAACAGCAGGCGTCCGGCCTCGAAGTTGCGCTTGACCATGGCATCGAGCCCCGGCTCATGGATGGGCACCTCGCCCCGCTTGAGCATGTCGATCTTGCCTTCATCCACATCGACGCACACGACGTGGTTGCCGGCATCGGCCAGGCACGCACCGGTAACGAGGCCCACGTAACCGGAGCCAAAAATGGTTATTCGCATAACGTAATATTCTGATTTGACAAGGAAAAAAGGGAACCAAAGCCTAGCGGTTTCGGCGGATCTAGTAAAGCATACCTGAGGTGGGCGACCTCTTAATTAATCGTTACATATCATTGCATCGGAGCCGTCATCGGTACGCGTCTTCGCGGGACAGGTACGTCCGCACGTAGTCCTCGATTCCGGCCTCCAGCTCCGTCATGGATTGGCCATACCCGGCATCCCGCAACCTAGCCATTCTTGCCTCGGTAAAATACTGGTATTTCTCGAGCAGCTGCGGGGGCATGTCGATGAATTCGATCCGGGGTGCCTTGTCGAAGGCGGCAAACATCGCGTGCGCCAAGTCCAACCAACTGCGTGCCTTTCCCGTACCCACGTTGAATAGCCCGGAAATGTGCGGTTGGCTCAAGAGCCAACCGATGACGGCAACACAGTCCCTGACGTAAATGAAGTCCCTGAGCTGACCGCCATCGGAATAGTCGGCACGATGGCTGCGGAATAATCGCAAGGGTTCGCCGGCCAAAACTCGGCCGGCATTCTGCGCAATGACGCTCTGCATACCCCCTTTGTGGTATTCATTGGGTCCGTAGACGTTGAAGAATTTCAGGCCCACCACTTGCGGCGGTAGCGGTTTGCGTTCAGCACCGAGGCGCGCGA
>JALYHU010000250.1 GCA_030776345.1 Pseudomonadota bacterium
TTTGGGACGCGCGTCCTCATCGTTTTGAGTCCTTGGCACAAGACCGTGCTCGCATCCGCGATGCCACGAGCGAAGAGCTTCGCGATGTCGCCATTGCCGAACTCCGCTCCCTTTCATACTTGCCGGCCGCCGAATTGGATGCCCGCCTCGATCATCAGCGCACCGTTGAACCGGCGGAATGGTCGTTAGCGGAAAAACGGGAAGCTGCGATTCGGAAAGTTCTCACCGGCGATGGCCCGACCAAAGAACGGGTACGAGTGGCCGCCGTCGCACTCGGCATGTCCGCGCGTGCGGTCTATCGACTGGCGGCACGATATCGCATTTCCGCACAGACCACGAGCCTCTTGCCGCGCCGACGCGGCCCGAACAAGACCCGTCGGCGCCTCGGGTGATGCACGCGAGCGATTGATCGCCGAAGCCATCGAGCGCCGCTACCTCGTGCGGCCATGCACCCCGATGGAGGAAGTCTATCGCAATGTGAAGAAGCGCTGTCGGGAGCTCAGCATCCCCGCGCCGGCGCGCGGCAGCGTACTCGCACGGATCCGAGCCCTCGATGCCCGTCACGTCGCACGCCGCCGCTTGGGTTCCAAAGAAGCCCAGGCGATTGCGCGATCGACGCCTGGAGAACTCGAAGCCTCCACGGCGCTTGAACTGATCCAGATGGATCACACGCTGGCGGATTCATCGACGGCCCATCGGGCGCCCGTGGCTCTCCCTGGCCATCGACGTCGCGACACGGTGCGTGCTCGGTGCACACGTCGCTCTCGAGGCTCCCTCCGCCCTCGCCGTGGCTCTGTGTATGGAGCATGCCTGTCTACCCAAGGACCGGGGTGGTCTCTTGATGACTTCCGATGTGCCCTGGCCCATGTTTGGATTACCGAAACGTATGTTGGTCGACAACGGCCCGGACTTCCATGGCAGTGCCCTGCAGCGGGGCTGTAGCGAGTACGGTATTACTTTGTCGTATCGACCGGTCCGCCAGCCGCACTTTGGGGGCCATATCGAACGGCTGATCGGCACCATGATGGGCCGCGTGCATCTGTTGCCAGGAACCACAGGTTCGTCGCCGACCGCGCGCGGCAGCTACGATTCGGAGAGCTCCGCGGTGATGACTCTATCCGAGTTTGCGCACTGGTTGTGCCTCGAAATCGCGGGCCGATATCATCAAGATCCACACCGCATGTTGGGAACGGCGCCCGCCGCGGCGTGGGCGGCGAGTATCGCCGCCGGCGTGACGCCGGCATTGCAGGCGGATCCCACACATTTTCTTATAAGCTTTCTGCCGGTAACCCGCCGCCGTCTGCAAAGAAATGGACTCATCTTCGAGCGCATACGCTACTGGTCGGACATGCTGCCGACGATTGCACAACCGAACGAGCCGCTCATCGTGCGCTACGATGCAGCCATCGCGAACAACGCCGTGCACTCAATTTGCTCGAGTTCATGACGAACGAACTCAAGATCGTCGTGGTCGTCGTCGGCACCTCCGATGCGTTCCACGCGTTGCAGATCGATTTGCAGGTCGCCAGTCGCTTCGAGCCGCTGCTGATCCCCCGCTGGACCGCGACCGATACCTTCCGGTCGTTTGTCATCGTCTACGTCAAGCTATTACCCCTTCGCAAGCCCTCGCCTTTTGGCGAACCGGAGATGATTCACGCGCTCATCAAGCAAAGCGACGGCATTACCGGACGGGTAACCTGGCTGATCGGCCGAGCCGCTGAGATTGCGATCGGTGATGGCAGCGAGCAGATCGACGCGGCCTGCATTGAGCGGGTCAGTGAACGCTTGCGGGCGGTGGCGGTTTAGCGGCCATGCTGCGAAAGTGGCCGATCTGCCCCCGCCCCGAGCACGACGAATCCCTCCCGTCCTGGATCGAGCGGATCGGACGCGAATACGGCATGAGCGCCACGGCGCTGGTGAATTCCATCAGCTCACCCAGCGGCATCCGTACCCGCTGGCCTGACCCGCCCAGTCTCGTGCAGCAAAGCAATATTGTCACTCGTCGGCAAATTCCGGCGTACACGCTTAGTTGCAGCCCGGAATTCGATCGAAACCAGGCGCGGGTCCAGGAAATAGAAGCCATACGGCTTCATCCGCCCGACGACGCTCTGCCAGCACCGATCAAGATTCCTCGCGCATTCACTGAGGGCCCGCAGCAGATATTCGGACGGACCAAAGCGCAGCATTTCCGGCGCACTCGTCCACCATTTGACCGTAAGCGTTTGCGCATGCAACGGTGGAGATGTGATCTGCAGGGCCGTCCTCATGCCGCGCCAACAGGCTTCCCACAGCAACCAAGAGACGGCTTGTGGATGCGCCTTCGCGGCCGGCAACCTCGCGGGATGCCCGAGCTCCAGCAAGCGATTACTGTAGTCTCTGGCGCGACTCGGTAGCGACAACTGCTTTCGCCGCAACAGCATCTCGATCAGGTTTTCACAAGTATCGAGACTCGCGGGCGGCCCCATCGTCCGCTCGCCGGGGTCGGACTGTTCGACGCTTTGCATGCAGATGACCCTCGAGAGCCCACACCATCGTCGCCACCGATCGCGTCTTTCCTCAAG
>JALYHU010000251.1 GCA_030776345.1 Pseudomonadota bacterium
GGCAACGCGTCGATGCTGGTGGGTGAGCGCGCCATTGCGGACCCGGCGGCAACGCCGCCATCGCCGCAGCAGCAGGAGCCGCAAACTCGGCCGCCTGCTGAGACGAGTGCGCTGGCGCGCAAGTTACTGAAGGAATTGATTGCCATCAACACCACGCATGCCCAGGGGTCCAGCGGCGCAGCTCAATGGGTGGCGAGTCAATTACGGGACGCGGGGTTCGCCGACCAGGATGTCCGCGTTCTAGCGCCGAGCGAGCACCCCACCAAGGGCAACGTCGTGGTTCGGCTGCATGGACGCACCAAGGCCAAACCGATTCTTTTCATCGGGCACCTCGATGTGGTGGAAGCGAAGCGCGAAGACTGGAACTTCGAGCCTTTCGCTCTGACGGAACAGGACGGGTGGCTTTACGGGCGCGGCACGATCGACATGAAGGGTCAGGATACGGCGCTGATTGCAACCTTGATTCGGATGAAACGCGAAGGGTACGTACCCGCGCGGGACATCATCGTCGCGTTCACGGCCGACGAGGAGGCCGGCGGCGCGGCCAATGGCGTGAAGTGGCTATCGACGGAGCACCCGGAGATCATCGACGCAGGGCTCGTCATCAATCCCGATGGGGGCGAGGCTGCCGTGAAATCCGGCCGCAAGCTGTATGTGGCTGTCCAAACCAGCGAAAAGGTGTTTCTCACGTTCGCTCTGGAGGTCACCGACAAGGGAGGACATAGCTCCCGTCCTACGTCTGCCAATCCCATCTACCGGCTGGCAAAGGGACTCGATCGGCTGTCGGATTTTGCCTTTCCGGTGCACCTTACCGAAACCACCAAGCTGTATTTTACCGGTCGGGCGCAACTCGAAACCGGACAGAAAAAGGCGGACATGCTGGCCATGGGGCGCAGCCCGCTCGATCCCGCTGCCGTGCAGCGTCTGTCGGCGGACGTAGAGACCAACATCATGCTGCGGACCACGTGTGTCACCACCATGATCGAAGGCGGCCATGCGGAGAACGCTTTGCCGCAGCGCGCCCGTGCGACCTTGCAATGCCGGTTGATTCCGGGCGAGTCCCAGGACGAAGTGGAGCGTCGGGTGGTCAGTGTGCTGGCCGATCCGACCATCCAAGTATCCGTGATTACGCCCGCAATCGTCAGCCCGGACTCGGTGCCGGCACCGGCCATACTCGAGACTGTCGCCCGCGTGACCCGCTCCTTGTGGCCCGGTGTCATCGTGTTGCCCGAAATGTCGCCGGGCGCGGACGACAGCATTTACCCTCGCAATCGCGGTATCCCCGCCTACGGCATCGACGGCATGTTCGACGATCTGGACGACGGGCGTGCCCATGGCCGGGATGAACGCATTGGCGTCAAAGCGTTCGATGAGGAATTGGAATTCACCTACCGCTTGATGAAAGAACTCAGTCAGGCCCCGCTCAGCGGTGCGTAGCGGCAGCGGGCGTAGAACGCGGCATTTAGATTTGGATGCGGTTCTACCGAAAACGGACGCCCTGACGCGCGAGTTCCTCCTGGACGGCGCGGATATCAAGTCGGTCGAAGGCCTGGTTTCGCTGCAGCGAGATGGCGGCGGCGATTCCCGCACCTTGGCCGCTCACGGCGCAGCACATCATGTTGCGGGCCGACGCGTGTGACACGGCGTCGCCGCCGATGCAGCGCCCGGCGACCAGCAAATTTCCGACACCCCTGGGGACCAGCGCGCGAAAGGGTACGTGCCAGTAGCGGCCGGTGGTGGGCAATATCAGAATCCCGTAGCCGTCGATGAACTCCGGGAAAATGCCGATCGCATCGTCAAACCGCGCCTGCCCGCGCACGTCGGTCCCGGTCAGGTTGTACAGAGCGTCGATCTTGCGAGTGTCGCGGATACCGAGCGTCATGCCGAAATTGCGCAGCTTCGCGTCCTCGCAGCCCGGCATGAATTTGCGCAGCGCCTCGAGCGCATAAATCGCCTCGCGACGGCCGCGAATTTCCCCCCGGGTCAAATCGTTGGGGTCGGTGCCGTCGATTTCCGGTATGTGGACGAGGTTCAAATAGGTCAGATCGCCCTGGTCGGTCACGGTGCCCCAGGTACCGGCGATGGTATGCAGGTAGGGAGGAATGATGCCCGCGTCCAGCGCCTTCTTGAACGGTTTACGCAGGAAGGGCGAAAACAGTGCGTCCTCTTTGCCCGTGGTCTCGTAGTCCCATTCGCCATTGCCCGACCAGTCCGCATAGGTCTGGGGATCGGCCTTGACCGAGTCGATGAACCGCTGCTTGTTGACGCCGGACATGGAGAACATGACGGACGCCGCCATCATCTTCTCCTTCGGCGTCTTGTGTACCGGCGCTCCGCTGCGGGCAGCTATGTCGGCATCGCCGGTCGCGTCGATGACCCGCTTGGCGAGGATGGCCTCGCGGCCGGCCTTGCTCTCGGTGATCACACCGCAGATCGCACCGTTCTCCATGATGGGTGCAACGCACAGACGATGCAGCAGCGGCTTGACGCCCGCCTCCTCCACCAGGACGTCGGCCACCCACTTGAACATCTCGGCATCGAGCGCATGGCTGAGCGACTGCGGCTCGGGCATGGCTGCACCCATGGCCTGCGCGCGGGTCTCGAACTCGATGCCGATCCCTTCGCAATCCACCGTTTGTTCGTGCCGATACCAGGCGAAGCCCTCGACGCCTACTTGCGTGATATTGCCGCCGAAGCAGCCGTT
>JALYHU010000252.1 GCA_030776345.1 Pseudomonadota bacterium
ACCTATACGCGCATCTGTCTGGTCGGGAACGACTATGCGGGCAAGGATGATCAGGGGAACGCGCGCGAGGCCGTAACCAGTCTCTGGTTCGTCGCGTTCGAGAATTTGGGCGAGGCCATTGCCAAAAACGCGCGCAAGGGCGATCAGCTCATTCTCCAAGCGCAGATCCGCTCCAACAACTGGACGGACAAAGACGGTGAAAAGCAATACGACTATTCGTTCGTCGTGCAAAACTTCAGATTCGGTGCACCCGGCAAGGCGAAACGAGAGGAGCTGGCGGCGCGGCGCGAGGCGCTGGACGTCGACGAATTCGAAGCCGAAGTCTAACCCCAGGGATAACGATACCGCGCGCTCTCGTTCAATCGGAAAAGGAATTCCGCCATGCATCACTCTTGCACACAGCGCTTCGACATTGCGCTGACGTTCCTGCTCATTACGCTGGTCGCGTTCGCTCCCGACTCGGCGCTGGCTCAAGCCTCGCCGTTCATGACCGGAGCGACGGCGCTGCAGACCAATATCCTGGCGTGGTTGACACCCGTCGCAATCATTCTGGTAATGGTTCTGGGCGGTATGGCCATGGCGAATCGGATGTCGTGGGGGTGGTGCATCGGCGCAATTCTGGGCATTGCGATTGCCTTCGGCGCGCCGCAGATCGTTACTTGGGTTCGCGGCATGTTCGGGGTCTAGGAGGCGTCGTGAGGGAGCCGAACATGGGTTTATCGGTCGATCCGCTCTTCGTGGGCGCCACGCGCCCGCCGATGCGGTGGGGCGTCACGTACTCGGCACTCCTATTCAATATGGTTTTCACCATGGAAGCGTTTTTGCTCACGAAAAATCTGCTGACGCTGCTTTTGTGCGCCCCCATCCATGGCGTCTGCATATTGCTGTGCGCCCGCGATGCCCGGTTCTTCGATCTGCTCTTGCTGTGGGCCCGCACTCGCCTCCCGGCGTTGTTCGCGAACTACCGAGTTTGGAATGCGAGCAGCTATTGCCCGCTCACTCTCGATCTCCCCGACGCGCGCGGGCGGCGGCGCCAAGGCTCCGATAGGGGCGGCACGCTTCCGTGGCCTGTGATTGTTGCATGCGCTCCTTGAAACGAAATTCGGCGTTGCGGCGCGAGTTCCCGGCGGCCGACCGGATACCCTATCTCGCTCACGTCGCCCCGCACGTCGTGCGCACCGCTTTCGGCGATTACCTGCAGACCTTTCGGCTCGGCGGGGCCAGTTTCGAGACCAATGACGACGACGAACTGAATAACTGGCACGAGCGGCTGAACGTGCTATGGCGAAATATAGCCGCGCCGAGCGTGGCCCTTTGGACCCAGATCGTCCGGCGCCGGGCTCCCACCTCGAGTGCGGTGGGCGGCACGCCGCCGGCCCGCGGAGAGCGCTGCTTCGCCGATCAATTGCAGGCTCGATATCGACGGCTCATTTGCGCCGAAACGCTGATGCAGAACGAGATATACCTCAGCGTCCTGCACAGACCGGCCGTCGGCATGGCGACCGGCCTGGTGGCGCGTGCACTCGCGCGAACTTCGCGCGGCGGCTCTCGCTGGGAACTCGCCGAAGCCCTCGATGCCTGCGACAAGCTGTCGCGAACCCTGGGTGCATCCCTGCAGCGGTACGAGCCGGAACTCTTGGGCTGCTACCAGTATGAGAACAAGTGGTTTTCTTCGCTGCTCGAATATCTTGGACTCTTGATCAATGGCGAGTGGCAGCGCATTCCTTTGCGGCGCACGGCCCTGAGCCAGACGCTGGCCTGCGGGCGGCTGTTGTTCGGCAGCGAAACCATAGAATATCGATCCGCAACGGAGACCCGCGTGGGGGCGATGCTCGGAATCAAGGAATATCCGACACCCACGACGGTGGGCATGTTCAATCGATTGTTGTCCTCGCCATTCTCCTTCGTCCTGACGCAATCGTTCACCTTTCTCTCGAAGGCGACCGGTCAAGCGCTGCTGCAGCGTCAATTCAACCGCATGGTCAATGCCGGCGATTTCGCCGTGTCGCAAGCGGACGAGCTCAAGGGCGCGCTCGACGGATTGACCAGCAACGACTTCGTCATGGGCGACCATCATTTCAGTCTGCAAGTGATCGCGGATATCGACATCGAACTGACAGAGGCATCCAGCTCGAGGCGCCTCAAGACGCTCAATGACGGCGTTGCCTTGGCGCGCAGCGTGCTCGCGGATACCGGCATGCTGGTTGCGCGGGAGGACATGGCCCTCGAGGCGGCGTTCTGGGCACAGCTTCCGGGCAATTTCCCGGTTCGCCCGCGAAAATCGCCGATAACGTCGCGGAATCTTGCGGCCATGGCGCCATTCCATAATTTCCCGTCGGGTCGGGCACTGGGGAATCATTGGGGCGATGCCTTGACCTTGCTGATAACGAGCGCGCGCTCTCCCTATCATTTTTCGCTGCATGCGAGCGATCCCGCGGATCCTGAGGGCGGCAGCCGCAAGGACACGGGCCATACCCTCATCTGCGGGCCCACGGGGTCCGGCAAGACCGTGTTCATCGGATTTCTCATCGCGATGTTAGTCCGGCGGGGAGCCACTCAAGTGGTCTTCGATAAAGACCGCGGCCTCGAGATTCTGGTGCGCGCCCTGGGCGGTGAATATTTCCCGCTGAAGAGCGGCATACCCACCGGGTTCAACCCTCTGCAGCTGCCGGTCACGCCGCCCAATATCGAATTCCTCAAGATCTGGCTGCGGCAATTGTGCGCGGCGCATTCTTCCGCGGGATCCGGTGCGCACTCCGTGCGCGAGGATGCCGACCTGGACCAGGCTTTGCGCGGCACCTTGGCACTCGAGCAACCCGCGCGGCGGCTATCGCGCCTGGTCGAATTTTTGGATCCGACCGATCCCGAAGGGGTGCACGCTCGGCTATCGCGCTGGTGCGAAGGGTGCGGCGGCGAATATGCCGGGGTATTCGACAATTCGACGGATAGTGTCGTGCCTCGTCTGTCCGGTCGTTCAGTCATCGGTTTCGACGTTACGGAATTTCTCGACCACGCACCCACGCGCGCGCCGCTCACGTTGTACCTCTTCCATCTCGTTCGGCAGCTGCTCGATGGCCGGCGCTTGGTGTGTTGGATGGACGAGTTCTGGAGGCTCTTGGCAGACTCCGCATTCTCGAGCTTCGCGAAAGACGGCCCGAAAACCTGGCGCAAGTTGAACGGTGTGATGTGCTTGGCGACGCAAAGCGCCGGCGACGTTCTCGAAAGTCCCATCAGCCGGACATTGATCGAGCAGACGCCGACCAAGATCTTCTTCCCCAACGCCGACGCCAACATCGTCGAGTACACGGAAGGATTCGGCCTGACCCGGCAAGAATTCAGGCTGTTGAAAGAACAGCTGGAACCGGGATCGCGCATGTTCCTGGTGAAGCAAGCGCATCACAGCGTCGTGTGTCAACTGGATCTGAAGGGATTCGACGCCGAACTCGCGGTGATATCCGGCAGAGCAAGTTCGGTGGCGCGAATGAACGAGACGATTGCGAGATGCGGCCAGCAACCGGCGGCGTGGCTGCCGGCTTTCATGGCCGAAGACCCCCAATACCCTGATGGCTGATGATTTTGGTTGTACTCACGGAAGGAGAATGCTGATGCTCACTCATTTATCCCGCTGTCTCATCGCGATCCTCGTCATTTGGCTTGCTGCAATGCCGCCGGCCCGCGCTCAGTGGGCCGTGATCGACGCGCCGGCCATCGTCCAGCTCATCCAGGAGGTTCAAACCATGCAGGAGGAATTACAGACGGCGCGAGAGCAACTCATGCAGTCGAAACAGGCACTTCAGACCATGACAGGCGGTCGTGGAATGGAACGGCTGCTGAGCGGCACTTCGCGCAACTACCTGCCCGCCAGTTGGCCGGACGTCATGGCCGCGATGCGCGGCAGCGCGGGATCTTCGCAGCTGTCCTCTTCCGTCAAAAGCGCGGTCGACGCCAATGCCGTGTTGACGCCGCAGCAGCTGGCGGTGCTTTCAGCCTCCGACCGGCAATACATCATCGCCCTTCGGCAGTCGAGCGCCTTGCAGCAGGCTTTGGCGCAAGAAGCGCTCGCCAACGCCAGCGGCCGCTTCGCAGCCATTCAGAGCCTGGTGAGCGCCATTTCAACTGCCGGCGATCAGAAGGCCATCCTCGATCTTCAAGCGCGCATCACGGCGGAGCTCGGCATGCTGCAGAACGAGCAGACCAAGCTGCAGATTCTGCATCAAGCCACCCAAGCGCAAGAGTCGGTCAATCGGCAGCAAGAGTGGGAGCGGGTTATCGCCGGGCACGGACGCTTCGAGGACCGATTCCGACCCGTCCCGTAACGGCGGGCGGCGAGGGGCGCAGCGGCGTCGGGCACAGCGGCGAGGGGTAGGGCGGCGGCAGCGGCAAAGGATTGCGACATGGGATTTTTCGCTACATTTTGGACCTGGCTCAACGGCCAGCTGGCCGCCTACATCGGCGACAACACAGCGCGCTTGGCGGGTGTGCTCGAGCCGGCAGTGGTGACGCTCGCAACCGTCTACGTGATGGCATGGGGCTACCTACATCTCGTCGGGAAGACCGAGGAGCCGTTCGTCGCGGGCCTGAAACGCATCGCCATGCTGGCGATAGTCCTTGGGATGGGATTGCGCCTCTGGCTGTATAACACGCTCATCGTCGATACATTCTATACGGCACCGGCACAGCTGGCGGCGGCGGTGATCGGCAGCAGCGACCCGGTAAGCACCATCGACGCGATATGGGAGCGGGGTGGGACGGTCGCCGGAAACCTGTGGAGCAAGTCCTCTGTCGGCTACTACCTGGCTGGTGCGGTGGTCTGGTTTCTCGTCGGCATCTTGTGCGTGTATGCGATGTTTCTGATCGCATTGTCGAGCATTGCGTTGGCCGTCTTGCTGGCGCTTGGTCCGCTGTTCATCTCGGCGTTGTTCTTCGATGCAACGCGTCGGTTCTTCTCCGCTTGGATCGCGCAGCTTGCCAACTACGGGCTCATTACGATCCTGACGGTGATGATTGCGGCACTTCTTCTGCGTGTGGTCGAGTCGTACGCAGCCCAGACGGCCGCGCGGGGGTCGGGGGTATTAACGGTGGACGCCCTGCATATGGTTTTGATAGCCGTGCTGGTGTTCCTCATCCTGCGTCAGGTGATGCCCATCGCATCCGGCCTGGCAGGCGGGCTTGCGCTCAGTACGTTTGGCTTGGGGAGCCGCGCAGCCGGCATGGGCATGCGCGCAACGGGCAGAACCGTCGTCCCGGCTGCGGGTTTCGCGGCGGGACGGTATATGCAGTGGTACCGCAATAGACGAGCCGGGCAGGCACCGAGGCGCTCGGGCGCAGCCGACGAAGTAAGCGGCGACTAAGGATCTTTCAACCACGGAGGGGTGACACGTGCGTGTGATCTGCTGGCTCTTTCTACTGCTACCCGCTTGCACCGCGCATGTCGTGCGCTGCGACGGTCCGCTGCAACCGATCAATCCGCCGGCGGCTGCCGGCACCGCGTCTGGCGCGCACGCCGCCGCCTCGGGTGCGCCCCGTTCCGGAGTTGGGGTAAACGTACCGCCGCGGAGCGTCTCGTGACCTCATCTCCGGTACTCCACGAATATTTTCGCGAGGCCGAATCGTGGGATGCGGATCGGTCGGCAGTTTTTCGCCGCACGGCGACGGTGGCTTGGCGGGTTGCGGCGGCCGGATGGGTGTGCGCCGTCGCGTGTGCGCTGGCTGTAATGGCTGTGATGCCGTTGAAGCAAATCGAGCCCTTCGTGGTGCGTGTCGACAACAGTACGGGCGTCGTCGACGTCGTGCCGGTATACGCCGGCGGCGCAGCACCGGAGGAAGCCGTCACTCGCTATTTCCTCTCGCACTATGTCACGGTGTGCGAGCGCTTCAATTTTGCCACCGCGGAGAGCGACTACGAAGAATGCGGCGCGTTCCACTCCGCGCAACGCAATCAGGTCTGGTATGCGCTGTGGACGGCCACGAATCCGGCATCACCCCTCAACGTCTACAAAGACGGCAGCTCGGTGCGAGTTCAAGTCAAGTCGGTGAGCTTCTTCACGCGTGCAAGCGGTCTGTCGGATCTGGCGCAGGTGCGGTATGTGAAATCGATCCGGCAGGCCGGCGGTACGGATGACAAGTACACGCAATGGGTAGCCACCATCCAGTTCTCCTACGCGGAGCCGGCGAAGGACCCAAAGACACGTCGCTGGAATCCGCTGGGTTTCAAGATCCTCGATTTCAAGTCCGAACCGGAAGTGGTAGTCGAAACGACAACGGTCAAGGAGTCCCACCATGAACGGTGAACGATGCCGCGGTACGAGGAGCGCGCAATGTGCGGCGTGAAGGGCGGCGCCTCTGATGCGATATGGGGCGCGACGGGCGGCTCCCGTGGCGGGATGGGTGGCGGGATGGGTGGCGCGATGGGGCGTGTCTGCCTGGCAGCCGCATTCACCTTGCAATTCTCACTGTATTGTCGACCTGCGAGCGCCGAGGTCGTGCCGCCCCGCGGGACGGTGGACAGCCGGGTGCGGGCCGCACTCTACGACGGCGATCAGGTCTATCGGCTGCACGGTTTCGTCGGCTATCAGATCGACGTCGAATTCGAAGCAGGGGAATCGTTCGTCGGGCTGGGTGCGGGGGATATCGAGGGGCTGTCGTATTTCGGTCAGGACAATCATTTGTTCCTGAAGCCCAAGGCGCCGAAGGTGGCAACCAATCTCACCGTGCTCACGAACCGGCGGCACTATCAATTCGACTATACGGCTCTGCCGCAGCGCCCGAGCGGGGACGACTCGGACGTCATATTCGCCCTGCGCTTCACCTACCCCGCGGTGCCATCGAAGGCGGCGCAGGAGGATGCGGCCAGGAATGTCGACTCTGAACTCGAGCATGCCTCGTCACAGCGCCGGCAAAACATCGACTACTGGTATTGCGGCGACCGGACTCTTCGACCGGTGCTGGCTTCGGATGACGGCGTCCATACCCGACTACGTTTTGCGGCCATTGCGGAACTGCCGGCGATCTTCGTGCGCAATGAGGACGAAAGTGAATCGCTGCTCAACTACAGCATGGACGGCGGCGACGTCATCGTTCATCGCGTTGCACGGCGCTTCATCATTCGGCGGGGCAAGCTGTCGGGATGCGTCGTGAACAAAGGATATGTCGGCTTCGGAACGAGGCTGGACTCGGGTACCGTCGCGCCGCAGGTGGAGCGCCGAGTGCACGGAGACCTACTACCATGACCGAAAAGGACGATGCGGACCAAGTGCGCGGGGAGCGCGATAACTCGATTACCCGCGTTCTATCGGCCCAATCCCGCGTGAGCAACGTGTTGGCCCTCGGACTCATGAGCGTTCTGGGTTTGGGCTCGCTCACTTGGTACTACGCGAATGCCATGCTGCGGCAGGGCCGCGCCAAGGAGAGCGCACGAGCGGTGTCGGCCAAGCGCGCGCAGGGCGATATGCCTTTGCCGAGTCTGGGCCGGATCGATGCTCCGACTGCCTCGGGCGTGTTTGAGCCGGTGCCGCCGCCCGATACGCTGCAGGATCGTCCGCCGCTGGCGCCGCCGCCGCTGACCGAGGTTTCAGTCGAACAGGGCCCCACCGGCACTACGAACGCTTCGCCTTCGCCAAAAACGCCAACTCAGCTCGCCTTGGAACGCCAGCTATCGGGAGCGGTATTTTCCGCGCGGCCCGCAACGGCTGCGCTCGCTGCGGCGCCGGACGAGAGTGCCTCCGCCGGAGGCCCGAATATTGCCGCCAACGGCAGCGATCTCGCGACTCTACTGCGCTCCAACGTCACGTCGGCCGTGCGGGCTCGAATGCTGCCCACACAGCGCCTTTTGCTGCCGAAGGGCGCATTCATTGATTGCACCTTGGAAACGGCCATCGATTCGACGTTGCCCGGAATGACGACGTGCGTGATGGCCACGGACGCATTCGGCGTCGACGGCAAGGTGGTGTTGCTGGAGCGAGGTACGAAGTTGATCGGGGAAACGCGAGGCCAGGTGCAGCAGGGCACCGCTCGAATCTTCGTTCTGTGGACGGAGGCCCGCACGCCGACCGGGGTCATCGTGCCCTTGGATTCGCCCGGGGCCGATGAACTGGGACGATCGGGATTGCCCGGCGAGGTGAATAGGCACTTTTGGCAACGCTTTGGCGCGGCGATACTGGTCTCGGTGCTCGACGGCGCGGTGCAGGCAGCAGCTCAATCCTCGGGCAGCAGCGGGAGCGCAGTCGTCGTCAACCCATCGGCGTCGCAGGGCGTCCTCACGGAGATACTGAAGAATACGATCAACATTCCTCCGACAGTGGTCAAACGGAACGGCGATAGGATCCAAGTATTGGTGGCTCGGGATTTGGACTTCAGGTCGGTGTATGAGCTGCGAGCCGCTTCCGAGCGCTAGTTCGTCGGCCAATGTGTCGGCCCTGGCCTTGACGCTGCGCAGCCTGCGGCCCTTGCTGTCGAGTCCCGACGTCATGGAACTGTGTATCAATCGTCCGCACGAGGCATTCCTCGAAACCGCAAGCGGGTGGCGCCGCGAGTCTTTGCCCTATGCGGATTTCGAATGGTGCAAACGGTTGGCGAAGCTGGTGGCCAATTCGGCCCAGCAGCGCATCGATGCGACCTCGCCCCTGCTGTCAGCTTCACTGCCCACCGGTGAGCGCGTGCAGGTCGTGATGCCGCCCGCGACCGACATGGGCTGTGTGGCATTCGCCATTCGCCGCCCGGCGGATCAGGTGTGGAGCATCGATGAGCTGGCGCTGCGCGGAATTTTCTGCAAGGCGCGCCGGTCGAAGCACATGCTCGATGACGCGGAGCATGAGCTGAAGCGCCTATTGGCGGTCGCCGATTACCAGGGTTTCATGCGGCTTGCCGTACGAAGCAGAAAAAACATCTTGGTATCCGGGCCCACGGGTTCGGGAAAGACCACGTGGACGAAGGCGTTGATCCGTGAAATACCAAGCCACGAGCGTTTGATCACCATCGAGGACACCAAGGAGCTGATGCTCGATGGGCATGCAAACCACGTTCGGCTTTACTACTCCAAAGACGATCAGGGCGTGGCCCGCGTCACTCCCAAACAGTTGCTCGAGGCATGTCTGCGGATGAAGCCGGACCGAATTCTCCTCGCGGAACTGCGCGCCGAGGAGGCATTCGACTACCTGCGCAACGTCAATTCGGGTCATCCGGGATCTATCACCAGCGTGCATGCCGCCAGCGCCGACTTGGCGTTCGAGCAACTCGTGCTATTGGTGAAGCAGAATCACGCCGGCCGCGAACTTGCGCGATCGGACATCAAGGCGCTGCTGTATTTGCTGATCGATGTCGTAATTCAATTCGGCGTCGAATCGCATGAACGGTTCATCAAAGAAATTTGGTATGAACCGGAACGCAAGCACGCGGCCGCATCCGCGGGTGCGCGCTAGTGGACTTCGCGGCGCTGACTCATGGTTGGTCGGGCATCATGTTCGGTTTTGCGTCCGTTCAGGCACCGATGTGGGCCGGATTGGCTCGCGGGCGAGCGGAACTACACAAATATCTTACTTCCCCTGTACTCGCCGCGCCCATAGCTGCGCTCGTCGGCATCGGGATGAGCGCAGCGAATCCGCTGCTCGCCGGATTGGGAGCCCCTCAACACGGCGTGCTGCAATTCGCTCTCGGTACTGCGGTCAGCCTGGGGCTCGGTTATGCGGGCGGTCTTGCCGAGGCCGAGAGCGATTCATTGCCAAACGTCCATCAGCGAGGTGCGGTCGTCGCCGATCGTCCCCCACGGCGCGAGACGGTGCAAAGGTCGAAGTCGGACGGAAAAGAGATTACGTTGGCGGGAACCGCCATTCCACTCCGCGATGAAACCAAGCACTTCAAGCTGATCGGCACGACAGGGACGGGAAAGAGCACCGCCATCCAGGAGATTCTACGGACGGCGCTACGACGAGGCGACCGCGCCGTGATCGCCGACCCGGATGGCGGTTATTTGGACCGTTTTTACGACCGCGGGCGCGGCGACCTCATCCTGAATCCCTTCGACCAGCGTTCGGTAAAGTGGGACCTGTTCGCCGAAATCGAGAATGGCTACGACGTCGATCAACTCGCGCGCTCGCTGATTCCCGACCACGAAGGTTCCGACCGAAGCTGGCGCGGCTACGCCCGCACGTTTTTCAGCGCCGTGACTCGGCAGGTGCACCAAGGAGGCGAAAAGGACGTCGGCGAGCTGTACCGGCTGCTCGTGGTCGCGGATGTCAATGAACTGCGCACCCTGGTCAGGGGCACTCCCGCGCAGCCTTTTCTCGATGAGCACAACAGCCGGATGTTCGATTCCATTCGGTCGGTGACCAGTTCCGCCGTCGGGGCGCTCGACTACATTGCGCAACAGGACGCTCCGCAGTTCTCCATTCGCAGCTGGGTACAGCGGCAATCGCCGGGGGTTTTGTTCGTTCCCTACCGGGCCGGCCAAGTCGCGGCGTTGCGTTCCACGATTTCCGCGTGGATGCGCCTCGCGATATTCGAAGCCATGAACCTAGAGGTACAGCCGGAGGAGCGGGAGGGCGAGGAATCCCGGCGGTTGTGGTTCGTTGTCGACGAACTGGACGCTCTTGGCCAAATCGACGGTCTGAAGGATGCACTCGCTCGCCTGAGAAAATTCGGCGGCCGCTGCGTTCTGGGGTTCCAGTCGATCGCGCAGGTATCGAGCACCTACGGCCAGGGCGATGCCCACACCATTGTCGAGAACTGCGGAAACACGCTGATATTGCGCTGCTCGGCCAGCGAAGGGGGCGGCACGGCGCGATTCGCATCTCAGTTGATCGGGGAGCGCGAAGTGCTGCGTACCACGGTATCCAGAAGTCGTCGACAGACTGAGTTCCTCGGCTCGGTGTCCCGAAGCGAACATTTCAACGTCGAGCCTGCCGTACTGCCCTCGCAGATAGAGCAACTACCCGATCTCACAGGCTATTTGAAACACGCTTCGGACCCGGAATGGCACCGGGTGCGATTGGATGCCATGCGCCGATGGAACGAAAGCCGCTCCAACGAGCGCCGCTCGAACGAGCCCTCGCGGCACGGGAGCCCAACGGCGCGGCAAAGCGCTCTGCAGCAAGAGGGAAAGGCTCATGAGTGAGCAGCAACACGTCCTCGACGCCGACGCGATGAAGTTGGGACTGCTGATGGAGAGTGTCCAGGCTCATCAGAAGCTGGCGGAAACGAACCTCGAGAAGCTGCGAATGCATGCCCAGGGTCTTGACGGGGTGGTGCGCGAAGAGATCAGGCGCACCTTGATCGATGAGCTACAGGCGCTGACTGCCGAGACCGACCGCGCTGCGCGATCGCTTCGCGCGATGAAGCGTGCCGCCAGTCTGCAGTGCCTCATGTGGAACGTGGGGGCCGTCATTCTGTGCACGGCCATTCCGAGCGCCATCGCGCACTACGCGCTGCCTTCGCGATCGGAAATTGGCGCGATGCGTGCTCAGCGTGATTCTCTTGCACAAAATCTGGCGCTACTGGAACGGCGCGGTGGCAAGGTCGATTGGCGCAGCTGTGGCGATGCGGCACGGCTCTGCGTACGCATCGATCGTCACGCGCCGACTTACGGCGAACAAGCGGACTACTACATTGTCAGGGGGTATTGACTCGATGCCTTGGGCTGTAATGCTCCGAGATGGGGGAGCCGCGCCGGCGCTATTTGCCGTGGCCGCCATGACGCTCGCAGTCGCAGCAGGTTCCCGGGCATGGCGCCGCGGTTCGCGAGAAGTTTACAAGCGGGGCGTAGTCATCATGCAGGGGGCGCGGAAGAGCCGGTATGGGGGCGGGCTCACCCTGGCGGGATGGGAGGTGCCCTTCCTCGACGAAACCAAGCACTTCAAAATGGTAGGCACGACGGGCACCGGCAAATCGACGGCCATTCGCGAGCTGCTCGCCGGTGCGTTGGCGCGCGGCGACCGGGCCGTCATCGCGGACCCGGACGGCGGCTATCGCGATCGATTTTTCAGCCCGTATCGCGGCGACGTCGTGTTGAATCCCTTTGAGCCCCGCTCGGTAAAGTGGAACCCGTTCGCGGAAATCAACGACGCATACGACATCGATCAGTTGTCGGCCGGCTTGATTTCGGCAACCGACGACGCATCGTCGAACGAATGGCG
>JALYHU010000253.1 GCA_030776345.1 Pseudomonadota bacterium
TATTGGGAAGACACGGATGCCGGCGGCGTCGTCTACTACGCCAATTACTTGAAGTTCATGGAGCGCTGCCGTACCGAATGGCTGCGCGCCCAGGGCATCGATCAGTATCGGCTGCGGCTGGAGCGGCAAGTGCAATTCGCGGTGGTGAATGTCGCGGTGGACTTTCTGCGCCCCGCGGTCCTCAATGATGAAATTATCGTCACTGCCGAACTCGCGGGTTTGAGCGGTGCGACAATTTCCTTCAAGCAGACCATCTGGCGCGGCGATACGCAGTTGATCGACGCGAGCACGCGCGTTGCCTGTCTCGATTCCGGCACGCTCAAGCCGCGTGCGATTCCTAAAGATCTATTCACGGAGTGGCGCCATGGGCAATGACTTGTCGATCTGGACCTTGGTGCTCGATGCGAGCCCCATCGTGCAGGCGGTCATGCTGTTGCTCATGGGGGCCTCCGTGGCTTCCTGGGCAGTCATCATCAAGAAAAACCGGGTGATATCGAAGTCGCGGCGCCAAGCCGACCAGTTCGAAACGGCATTCTGGTCGGGCGGCGATTTGTCCACGTTGTATCGCGGTATAGAGACGAAAGGGCGTGCCGGCACCGGTGAGCAGAGCATTTTCGAATCGGGCTTCGGCGAGTTCAGCCGGCTGCGTCAACAGGGCACGCCCGCGGACCTCTTGCTCGAGGGTGCACGACGTGCGATGCGCGTAGCGCAAATGCGCGAACTCGATCGGCTGGAGCGCAATCTCGCCATGCTCGCCACGGTGGGGTCCACCAGCCCTTACGTGGGCCTTTTCGGCACCGTATGGGGCATCATGAGCGCCTTCCACCACTTGGGTAATGTGCAGCAGGCCACGCTCGCGGCGGTGGCGCCGGGCATCGCCGAAGCGTTGGTCGCCACCGCCATCGGGTTGTTCGCGGCGATCCCGGCCGTGGTGGCTTACAACCGGTTTGCCGACCAAGTGAGCCGGCTGGAATTACGGTTCGATACCTTCGTCGAAGAGTTCTCGACCATCCTGCAGCGGCACGGTCCCGCCCGAGCGGCACAGGCTTAGATCCGATGCCGGCACCGCTTCGTCGACGCAAGCTGATGGGGGAGATCAACGTGGTGCCGTATATCGACGTCATGTTGGTGCTGCTGGTGATCTTCATGATCACGGCGCCGCTGCTCAAGGAAGGCGTGAAAGTAGATCTGCCGGATGCCGGCGCCCAGCCCATCGACGCCGAATTCCTGGCAAAACATGAACCGCTGATACTCACCATCGACAGCAGGGGGCGCCTCTACGTCAATTTCGGGCAAAACCAGGACGAGCCCTCCTCGGAAGCCACCGTCAGCGCTCGCACCTCGGCGCTGTTGCGCCGGGATCCGCAGACTCCCGTGCTGGTCAAGGCCGATACCACGGTGCCCTACGGCACGGTGGTACGCGCCATGGTGCTGCTGCAGCACGCTGGTGCGGCCAAAGTCGGATTTCTGACCGATCCCCCGAAGGCCTTGCCCTCAGGCGGCACGCATTGAATGCGGGACTTTCTCCGTGAACACGCCTGGCCGGTCGTGGTGTCCGTGTTGTTGCACGGACTACTGGCGGGCGGCCTGCTGCTCGTGACGAACCTGACCAGCCAGCAGCGCCCGCTCTCCGTTCAGCCTCTGCCCATCGATGCCGTGGTCATGGATTCCCGGGTGCTGCACACCCTGCAGCGAACGAAGGACGAGCGCGCCGAACAGGAGGCACGCGCACGCGCCGATGCCGAGGCGAAGGCGGCGGCCGCAGTTCAGGGCGATGCGGATGCACGGGCCGCCGAGGAAGCCAAAGCAGCGGCCGCGGACCAGGCCATGAAACAAGCCGATGCCGAGGCGCTCGCGAACGCAGCGAACCAGGCCAAAGCAGACAAGGCCGCAGCGGCAGATGCCGCTCGCGCCGCCGCGGCCGCCGAGCAACAAAAAGCCGAGCAACAAAAAGCCGAGCAGCAGAAAGCTGCGCAGGCCCAGCATCGTGCGGAGTCTGAGAAGGAAGCGGCTGCCGTCCAGGCCGCGTTGGAAGCCCGACGCGCGGTGGAGGCGCGCAAGGAGGCGGAAGCCCGGGAGGCGGCCGAGGCCAAACAGGCCGCCGATGCGCGCGCGGCGACGGAGGCCAAGCGCGCCGCGGATGAGCGCGCGAAACGAGATCGCGAGGCGGAACTGCGGCGCCAGCTGGCCGACGAAGAGCACGTAAGCGCCGTCGAATCCGGTCCGCTGCGCGACCGCTACATCACCTTGCTTCGGAATAAGATCCAAAATGCCTGGATCAAGCCGCCCTCGGCGACCGCGGGCATCGATTGCCAGCTGCAAGTGACTCAGGTCCCGGGGGGAGAGGTCACGGGCGCCCGGGTCACCGAGTGCAATGGCGACGCGGCCGTGCGCCAATCCATCGAGAATGCGGTGTATCGTGCGTCACCCTTACCGGATCCCCCGGATCCGGCGCTGTTCGAAAGAAATATCGTTTTGAGGTTTCGGCCCAATGAATAGACCCACGGACAAGAGACTGGCCGCCTTGATGACCCTGCTGGGAGTCATGCTGTTCTGCCCGCGATCGAGGGCCGAACTCGTCGTGGAAGTCACGCACGGCCAGGACGATGCCATACCGATCGCGATCGTGCCCTTCAGCTCCGCGGAGGCAGCGGCGTCGTACTTCGACGTGGCCCAGGTCGTGAGCAATGATCTGGCGCGCAGCGGCCGTTTCAGAAGCATGGACCGCAAGGACATGATCGACCAACCGCACACCGGCGCGAACATCGGATTCGATGATTGGCGCAGGCTCCGCAACGATTACATTCTGGTGGGTGAGGTCCAGCCGCAAGGTAACGACCGCTTCAACATCGTGTTCGAGCTCTATAACGTGCTCAATCGGCAGCGCTTGCTTGGCTATCAGATCAGCGCGAACCAGGCGGGAATGCGGCTTGCGAGCCATCAAGTGGCGGACATGGTGTTCCAGAAGATCCTTGGCGTGCGCGGTGCATTCGCCACCCGCGTCGCCTACATTTCCGTGCTCGGGCATTTGCCGAACAAGTCTTACCAGCTCATCGTGGCGGATGCCGACGGCATGAATCCGCGCATCGTGATGCAATCGAATGAGCCCCTGATGTCGCCTTCGTGGTCTCCGGACGGCCAAAATCTGGCTTACGTATCGTTCGAGGACAAGTTGCCCACCGTATACGTTCAGTTGTTGAGAACCGGCGAGCGGCACAGGGTATCTGCGCGGGCCGGCGTGAATCAGGCGCCTGCTTGGTCGCCCGACGGCAAAAAGCTGGCGCTGACGTTGTCCACGCGGGACGGCAATTTGGATATCTATACGCTGGATCTGACCACTCAAGCGCTGACTCGAATCACCGATGATCCGGGGATCGACACGGAGCCGCAGTGGTCGAAGGACGGCGAGAACCTATATTTCACGTCCGACCGCGCCGGCGGGCCGCAGATCTACCGCGTCGGTATTCAGCCCGGCGCCAAGCCTCGCCGCCTGACTTTTCAAGGGTCCTACAACGCGCGCCCGCGGCTCTCGCCCGATGAGTCGCAGCTCGCGTTCGTGACCCAAGAGGAGGGCGGGTATCGCATTGCCACCATGGATTTGCGGGGCCGCGGCGATGCGCAGGTGCTCACCAAAGGGCGCTTCGATGTGTCGCCGAGCTATGCACCGAATGGCGCCGTCATCATCTATGCGAGTCGTGATCGCGGCCGCGGCATTCTCGCGCTGGTGAGTGCCGATGGGCGGGTACAGGAACGGCTGGTGTCGAGCGAGGGAGAAGTGCAGGAACCGGCATGGTCGCCCTTCTGATGCGCGAGATGCCCCACAGAGGGCACAATGACAGCTTCATCGATGGGCTTGGGTTCGAAATAAATCTTTGACGGAGAAATGAATGAAACGAATGATATCGATCGCCTGTTTGTTGGCCGGTGCGGCCTTGCTTTCAGGCTGTCCCAAAAAGCCCACGACGATTCAGCCGCCGACGGCCGGCACCCAAGTGGGGGGATCGTCGAGCACGGCGCCCGCCGGCGGCGCATCGACCAACGGCGGCCCGCTCGGCGGCGATGCAGGGGCCAACGGCGCGCGGGGGATGGGGGGCGAGGGCACCGGGGCATCGGGCCGCCAAGTCATCTATTTCGATTTCGACAAGTCCGAGATCAAACCCGAGTTTGCCGACATCGTCAGATCGAATGCGCAAAACCTCGCCAGTCATCCGGGATTGAAGCTCAAGCTAGAGGGAAATACCGATGAGCGCGGCACGCGCGAATACAACATCGGCTTGGGAGAGCGCCGGGCCCAAGCGGTACGGCGCGCACTGCTGCTGCAGGGTGTTTCTGAATCGCAGATAACCACGGTGAGTTTCGGCGCGGAACGGCCGGCCGCGGAGGGCGATGACGAATCCGCCTGGGCACAGAATCGGCGCGTGGAATTGGTCTATCTGCCGTGACCGCCCGCAACGGCACCTGGAGGTTCTTGAGCGCAGCCTGCCTTGTCGCAGCGGCGGTAAGCGGCTGCGCGACCACGCCGCCCGATGAGGACCCGGTCCAAATCAAGCTCAAGGACCTCGACATGCGGTTGGCGAGGATCGAGAGAGTGGTGTCGAATCAAAGTCTGCTCGACCTGGCCAATCAGGTCGAAGCGCTGCGCAGCGACGTGCGCGCCATGCACAACGATATCGATATCATCAATCACAACCTCGAATCCGCGCGCAAACAGCAGCATGATTTATACGCAGATTTGGATCAGCGTCTGAAGAGTCTCGAAACGCGCGGCGGCGCGGCCGCCGCTCAACCCGCCGGTACCGGTGCAGCGGGGGCGGCCGGCGCGCAGCCGGCTGCGGATCAGGACAAGGCCAGCTATCAGGCGGCTTTCGATCTTCTCAAAGACGGTCAATACGATCGCGCCATCGCGGCGTTCCAGAGTTTTCTCGCGTCCAATCCGAAAAGCCAGTATGCGGATAACGCACAATATTGGCTGGGCGAGGCCTACTACGTGAACAAATCGTTCCCGGAGAGCTTGGCGGCGTTTCAACGCGTGGTGGAGAATTATCCGCAGTCGCGAAAAGTGCCCGACGCGCTGCTCAAGATCGGTTATTGCAACTACGAGCTGATGCAATTTACCGCGGCGCGGCAGGCATTGTCCGAGGTGGCGACGAAGTTTCCTGACTCCGCATCGGGGCATCTGGCGCAGCAGCGCCTCGATAAAATGACGGCCGAAAAGCATTGAGCGGACAGCACCCTGCGTGAGAGCCACACGGCCCCCATGAGCGACATTCCTCTTAAGCGCGAGCGGCTGCGAATCAACGAGATCTTCCACTCGTTGCAGGGCGAGGCCGATGCGGTCGGCTTTCCCACCGTATTCGTGCGCCTCACCGGGTGCCCGTTGCGCTGCCAGTACTGCGACACCGAATATGCGTTTCATGCCGGAGAGTGGCATGACCTCGATGCCATCATCGAGCGCGTCCGAAGCTTCGGCTCCCGACATGTGTGCGTGACCGGGGGCGAGCCATTGGCGCAGCCGAACTGCGTGAGGTTGCTGGCGCGCCTCTGCGATGCGGGTTTCGATGTGTCGCTGGAGACCAGCGGTGCGCTGGATATCGCCGAGGTGGACCCGCGCGTATCCCGGGTGGTCGATGTGAAAACGCCGGGCTCGCTGGAGTCGGCGCGCAACCGCGTGGAGAATTTCGCGTTGCTCACTCGGCGCGACCAGTTGAAATTCGTCATCTGTTCCCGCGAGGATTACGACTGGAGCAAAGCCTACCTCCTGGAGCATGGCTTGTCCCACCGCTGCCAGGTCCTGTTCTCGCCGAGCTACACCCAAGTGCCGGCGACGGACCTGGCGGAGTGGATTCTCGCCGATCGGTTGCAAGTGCGCTTCCAACTCCAGCTTCACAAAATATTGTGGGGCGACGTGCCCGGCAAATGAAAACGAAAACGGCCGGCGAGGAGACGTCCCAACTACGGGCGGTGGTATTGGTTTCGGGCGGACTCGACTCTTCCACAGCATTGGCGATAGCGCGCTCCCAAGGATTCGAGTGTTACGCGTTATCGGTCGCGTACGGCCAGCGCCACGTGGCAGAACTCGATGCGGCGGCGCTGGTCGCCGCGGGGCTGGGTGCTAGCGAACATCGAGTGATGCAGGTCGACCTTGCCGGTATTGGCGGCTCGGCGCTCACGGATCCGAAGATACAGGTGCCTGAGAGTCCGGCACCCGGCATTCCAGTGACCTATGTGCCGGCTAGGAATACGATCATGCTGGCCCTGGCGCTCGCGTGGGCGGAAGTGCTGGAAGCCGCGGCGATATTCATCGGAGTAAACGCCGTAGATTACAGCGGCTATCCCGATTGCCGCCCCGAATTCATTGAAGCGTTCGAGCGGATGGCTACCCGAGCCACCAAAGCTGGGGTCGAGGGCAAACCGTGCCGCATTTACACGCCTTTGATCGCGCTGTCGAAGGCCGACATCATCCGGGAGGGTGTGCGCCTCGGCGTCGACTTCGCTTCGACTGTTTCCTGTTACCAGGCGGATTCCGAGGGACGCGCCTGCGGCCGCTGCGATTCCTGCCGGCTGCGACGCGAGGGATTCGACGCAGTGGGCATGGTGGATCCCACCCGGTATCAGAATCGCAGCTAGCCCCGCACGGACCCCATGACCTGGCCCGCGAGTTCGGCTATGATGCGCGGCTCGCTGGGACGGTAGCTCAGTTGGTAGAGCAAGGCCCTTTTAAGGCTTTGGTCCTGGGTTCGAGTCCCAGCCGTCCCACCATTAAAAACAAGGCATTTCTTGCCTATTTCTTTGCGCTGATCCTAACCACTCCAGCATGTTTTGCAGGTCGGTCCAGGTATTTTAAGGCCTGCCCCCGGCCGGCCCGATTGACCAATGTTCCCGAATTTGGAACAATCATAAAAGTCCCAGAATGGGAACAGTGATCGCGGAGGGCACCCTCTGGTTATGGACGCAATGCGTGAAAGTCATCGGAAAGAAGGTGCTTTTCTCGCTCTCTGAAAGTCATGCCGACTGCCGGGAGTGGATCAAAAACTGGCTTGATGACGTGGGCGCGAGCGACTGGCGGTCGCCCCAGGACATCAAGGATCGGTACGTGACCGCAAGCTTCCTTGCCGACAACATTGTCATTTTCAACGTTCGCGGCAACCGGTACAGGCTCGAGACGCAGATTGCTCATCGGACGGGAATAGTCGCGGTGAAATGGGCCGGAACCCACGCTGAATACTCGCGCCGGCACGGATGAGACATCAAATGGATTACAAGGTTATAAAGAACGAGGACGAATACGAAGCGACTCTCGCGGTTGCGGAGGAGTTGGTTGCGCACGATCCAGAGATCGGCACTCCAGAAGCCGAAAGATTGGAGCTTCTGACGTTGCTCATCGAGGATTACGAAAAGCGGAGCTTTCCTTTCGAGGCGCCTACACCTGTGAGCGCCATTCGCTACCGCATGGAAGAACAGGGACTACGCCAAGCCGATCTAGTGCCGCTGTTGGGTAGCCGTAGTAGGGTCTCCGAGGTGCTGTCGGAGAAGCGTCCACTTACGGTACAAATGATTCGGGCGCTATCTAACGCGCTCGGGATCCCTGCTAGAACTCTCGTCGGAACTCCCACCACTGCCGAAGCAGTGAGCCAAGAGCCGGTCAACGACATCGACTGGACGAAGTTTCCGGCCAACGAAATGGAGCGTCGCGGATGGTTTAGGGGCCTTAGCAGTACGCCCGTCGAGGAGCGCGTTCGGGAGTTCTTCTCGGCCATTACCGCAGAACCCGCCTTTGCCCTGTATCGACGCCGATTTCACGGGCAAGGCATGACAGACGAGAACAGGTATTCAACGCTTGCGTGGACAGCGCGGATATTGGCACGTGCGAAGGCTGCAGAGGCAGAGACGCATGTGTTTTCCCCTGACCGACTCTCCACTGATTTGCTTCGTGACCTAGCGCGTCTGAGCTATTTCGACGAGGGTCCGCTTTTGGCCAAGGAGCTTCTCGCCAAAGCCGGGATCACACTTATCATTGAACCCACGCTGCCTCGAACGCAGCTTGATGGGGTCGCCTTGCTTACAGAGCGGCAGCGAGCGGTTATCGGACTGTCGATTCGGTTCGATCGGCTGGACTCATTCTGGTTTACGCTTCTGCACGAGTGTGTGCACGTGTGGAAGCACATTTCCTCCGCACGAGAAGCATTTGTCGATCGGATGGAGCACACAGAGAGCGACGAATATCGCGAGAAGGAAGCTAATAGATTGTCGCGGGATGCATTCATTCCGCGCGCGATCTGGAGGCGGAGCAAGGCATTCCTTAGCCCGACACGCGAATCGATTGAGGAGTTGGCGGCTGATTTGCGGATTCACCCTGCGATCGTAGTGGGACGACTCCACTACGAGACGGGGAACTACAGAACGTTTACAAACATGCTTGGAAGCGGAACTGTGCGCCGGATGTTTCCGGAAGCAACGTTCCAGTGAGGTGGCAATATGGATGCTCCGATATCGCTATATGAGCACAATGACCGCCCGGCTGCCGCTTTACGACCGCGTGTTGCAGCATCACTTCGCCCTCCATCGACAGATGGCGCGTCCTTGAACGACAAACTGAGCGTCGGCCGATTTTCGTCGGCAACGTAACTTTCCGTGAACGCGAACAGCACGCGATCTCCGGGCAGGCGGGTCAAGGTCCCAATATTTGGCCATGGAGGCGCACATGGAGAACCGCGATGTCATTCATCGGCGTCATCGATGACGACCAATGACAAGGTCTGTCCGGACGGTGCTGCTACATTTTCGCTTTGTCGACCTTGTCCTGCGTCTTGGTGTCGAAATCGCTCGCCTCGTGCCTCTCGCGCAGCTGGCCCGCGGGGTCGCCCTGGACGCGGTTCACCATCCGCCCGCGCTGCACCGCCGGTCGCGCGGCAATCGCATCAGTCCAGCGCTGGACGTGCGTGTAGTCGGCCACCTGAAGGAACTCGCCGGCCTCGTAGAGGAGGCCCTTGGCGAGCGCGCCGTACCAGGGCCACACGGCCATGTCAGCGATGGTGTACTGCGTTCCGCCCAGGTACTCGTTCTCCGCAAGGCGCCGGTCCAGCACGTCCAGTTGCCGTTTCGCCTCCATGGCGAAGCGGTCGATGGCATATTCGATCTTGACCGGCGCATACGCGTAGAAATGGCCGAAGCCGCCGCCAAGGTAGGGCGCCGAGCCCATCTGCCACATGAGCCACGACAGACACTCCGCCCGCGCCGCCGGCTCCGTCGGTAGGAAGGCGCCGAACTTCTCCGCCAAATAGACCAATATCGCGCCGGATTCGAAGACCCGGACGGGCGTCTCCCCGCTGCGGTCCATCAGGGCAGGGATCTTGGAGTTTGGATTTACATCGACGAAACCCGAACCGAATTGATCGCCCTCGCGAATGTTGATGAGCCAAGCGTCGTACTCCGCCCCCGCGTGACCCTGTGCCAGTAGTTCCTCCAGCATCACCGTCACCTTCACACCGTTGGGCGTGGCCAATGAATAGAGTTGCAGCGGGTGACGCCCCACGGGCAGGTCTTTGGCGTGGGTTGGCCCGGCCACCGGTCGGTTGATGTTCGCGAATTGTCCACCGTTCTCCTTGTTCCAGGTCCATACCTTCGGCGGTGCGTACGCGGTCTCGTCGGTCATGTCTTGGCTCCCGGTGTTGATTCAGCAGAGGACGAATACAGTGGCATCTCTTCAGTTCATGTGCTTCGAGCGGCCCCTGGTCGGTTCAGGTCGGAACCTAGCCCTCGAGTACGGCGAACCCGGTCCCGGCGCAGTGATGGCGTATATCAGATGCGTCAGCGCCTCGGTATCAGTTTCAATTTGGGTTCCACCAGGGCGAGTTGTTCGAAATCCCGATCATCGTGCAATAGCGGCAGGCGCTTGACGACGGCCGTTGCAGCGATCAGGCAGTCGTGCGGGCTGCGTGGCGTTACGCCTTGCCAGCGTGCACGTGCGTATAGATGCCCGGCCGTGACATGCAATTCCAAGGAGTTCTCGGCGCCCGACATCGGAATCGCCGTGAAGTATCTTTGCAGTTTGACGAAGGTGGAGGCATCGGTCGCTCCCTGGAGCAACTCTTGCACGATGACCGGTGCGACAGTCGCTTCGCCGGCATCCAGCAGTTTCCGCAGCCGGTCGACTGGCGCGGTTTTGCAGGCGCGCAGCAGATCAATCCATACGGTCGAATCAACCAGGATCACGGATCATCTGCTCACGGATGGCGCGCACGTCGTAGTCCGCGGCAATTACGTCCTCGCCAATCAGCGCGAGAACATCTCGTTGCTTGCCGCGGGAAACGAAATCACGCAAGGCGATGTCCACAGCCGCTCGCTTCGTGCGGGCTTTCGACAACCGCATAACCTCCTTGACGAGGCGGTCGTCAAGCACGATATTCGTACGCATCTATACACCTCCGTATGTGTATACTAAGCGCAGCGATGCTGTCAGGCAAGCGCTTGCCGATTGGCCGGGTCGGGATCACAGTGGCATTGGTACTTCTGCCGCGTATGTCATCGTGGATGCCAGGAAGCCATACGTCGTGGCCCATGCCTCTTCGATGTCGTGCGTGAACCCGTCGCCCAAACCCTTCTGCAGCGTCCACAACAAGGCGGCGCCGACAGTGGCGTAGTGTCCGGCGGTGACGCCATATCGCGTATGGCGTTGACCCAGTCCCTGTACTGCGGGAATCAAAGCGTCAAGGTCATTCAGTCCATTTACGGCAACGTGGATCATGTCCATCAATTTTCGGCCTTGCTGCGTCATATCGCCGGTAAAAAGCGCCCTCACCGACGGATCCAATTCAAACAGCCTTTGATAGAACAGCCCCGCTGCCTGATCGCGGATCCGGAACACTTGCTTCCATGACTGCTGGACGATGGAAATCTGAAGCGGGGTTATCATGACTCTCCTCCAGTGATTGCTAACCTTTACGCCGTGCAGCGCCGTTTTCGCGATGAACGGGTGCCGCTTGCTCATTGCAGGAGCAACGCGCGTGCCATCGCATCCACACCAGCGGTGCCATATAGTTCAACTCGTTAGCGGCGTCTGCGTGTCGAAGATCCCAGCTGGTGCGCAAAGAGCGAACCAAGGAAGGGCGCGGAGGTGACAATCACGCACGCGAGCGGTGCATCGAAATGGGTGGCGTGGCCTCAATATGCCGGTTACACAGCGCGAGGTCGAACTGACGGAGGGCGAGACACTCGTCTCGAAGACGGACACCAACGGAGTCATCACTTATTGTAATCGCGCGTTCCAGGAGATCTCCGGCTTCAGCGAGAGCGAGATCCTGGGAAAGGAGCACAACATCGTGCGCCACCCGGACATGCCCCCCCCGCGTTCGAGGATCTATGGAGCACGTTGAACGCCGGACGACCGTGGTCGGGCATTGTCAAAAATCGATGCAAGAACGGCGACCAGAAAGGGGCAAGTCAGCAGCAAAGCGCGGGCATCGAGCAGGTCGCGATCACCCAAATGGATGATGTGACGCAGCAGAATGCCGCGCTGTGACCGCGTGGCTCATTTGACAAACGCGTATTCGTAGGTGGAATGGGTGTCACGTATGCATAGATTTCGGTGACGCCGATCGCGGCAAAATGGAGGAATGATGAAAGCTGTTCGCTTATACGAGTACGGCGGACCTGAAAACCTGAAGTTTGAGGTTGATGTGCCCGAACCCGCTCTGGGCCCCGA
>JALYHU010000254.1 GCA_030776345.1 Pseudomonadota bacterium
GCCAGCACCATCAGCACCCCGGCGCCGATCGCGAGCGCGAAATTCTGCATCATTTCCTGGAAGAACTCCGTATCTCCCGTCTTCACCATGCGCACGCCCTGCGGCAGGTTTTTCATCGTCGGCAGCGCATAGATTTTATCGGTGGCCGTGCCCAGCTGCACGCCGGGACTCAAATCCGCTCCGAACCGCAGCCGCCGGCTTTGGTTGTAGCGGCGCACTGTCGAAGGCCCTTGGCCGAAACTCAGGTCGGCAACCGTCTTCAGCGGCACCGAACTCCCCGAGGCGGTGGGCACCGGAAGATTTTCCAGCGTGGACAGGTTCCGGCGCGCGCTTTCGACCAGGCTTACGCGAATCGGGATCTGGCGGTCGCTCAGCGAGAACTTGGCGCCGTTTTGCGGCAAATCGCCCAAGGTTGCAATGCGGATGGTTTGACTCATGCTCTGTACGCTGACGCCCAGTTGGGCGGCGACGTCGAGCCGGGGTTTCACGACAATTTCGGGACGCGGCAAGTCGCCCTTGATTCGCGGGTCACGGATCTCGTTGAGCGTCTGCATTTCGGCGATCACCTGATGCCCGGTCCTCTCCACGAGCTGTGCATCGTCTCCGACCAGGAAGAACTCGACATCCCGGCCGCCATTGCCGCTGGCGAAATTCAGCTGCCCATCCGGCACCTGCCCGAGGACGGGCATCATGGCCTGCTCCCATTGCTTCTGAGTCAGCTTGCGCCCGGAGCGCGGCACCAGGCTGATATATAGGGTCGACACGCGGATCTCGCCGTCCTCGCCGCCGACGAATTCGATCACATTCCTGACGTCGGGTGATGCTCTGATCAAGGCCGTTGCGGCGGCCGACACCCGCGCCGTGTCCTCCAACGAACCGCCCGGGGGCAGTTCGATGTCGAGCTCCGAACTCGCATAATCCTCCGGCGGAAAAAACGATTGGGGAATGACCGTCATCGCCCCGACGGAGAGCACGAAGAAAGCGGTCCCGCCCGCAATGGTTTTCCATCGATGCGCCACGCACCAGCTGAGCAGCGTCATGTAGCGCGCCATGATGGGGCCGTCGCCGTGCAGCGTCATGTCCATGGCATCGCGTCGCAATGTGTAGGCGGCCAGCACCGGCGTCAGCAGACGAGCCACCAACAGCGAAATGAAAACGGCCACCGCGACCGTCAAACCGAACTGCCGGAAATATTGTCCGGTGATGCCGCCCATGAAGCTCACCGGGAGGAACACAGCGATGATGGTGAACGAGGTTGCGACCACCGCCAGGCCGATCTCGTCCGCTGCATCCATGGCCGCCCGATAAGCGCTCTTGCCCATGCGCATGTGGCGCACGATGTTTTCGATCTCGACGATGGCATCGTCCACCAAGACTCCCGCCACCAACGACAACGCCAACAACGAGATCTGATTGAGGGTGAAATCCATCCACCGCATGAATGCGAACGTCGGTATGGCGGAGAGCGGGATGGCGAGCGCGGAGATCAGCGTGGCACGCCAGTTGCGCAAAAAGAACCATACGACGGCTACCGAGAGGATCGATCCTTCGATCAGGGCGCTCATCGAGGACTCGTAGGTACCGAGCGTGTGATCCACGGTGGTAAACGTGAGCGTCATGTGCACCGCCGGCGTCTCCGCTTCGATTTTGGCCAGCTCGGCTTGCACGGCTCTGAACACGCTGACGTCGGACGACCCTTTGGCCTTGTAGATCCCGAACGCGGTAGCCGGCCGGCCGTTCAGGCGCGCGATGCTGCGGATCTCCTGGTTGCCGTCATGCACGTCGGCGATCTCGCGCAAGCGAATCGATCTGCCGCCGCTGGCGATGATCTGGGTGTCCGCCAACGCGGATGCGCTCTTGGCACCGCCCAAGACGCGTATGGATTGCTCGCCGCCGCCCACTTGAGCCCTGCCGCCGGCAGCATCCAGATTGAGTGCCCGCAGCTGTTCGTTCACGTCGTAGGCGGTCAAGCCCAAGGCCTGCATGCGTCCCGGGTCGAGCTCCACGCGGATTTCCCGGCTGACGCCGCCGCTGCGCGACACTTGCGCAACGCCGGGTACCGCCAAGAGACGCTTGGTAATGTTGTTGTCGATGAACCAGCTGAGCTCTTGCGGAGTGCGCGAGGTGGTGGTCACGGCGTAGTACGCGATGGCACCGCCGTCGATGTTGATGCGCTGGATCAACGGTTCCATGATGCCCTGGGGCAGGTCGTTGCGAACTTTGGCCACCGCATCGCGCACATCGGTCACCGCACGGTCGATGGGTGTACCGATGAGGAATTCCAATTGTACGAAGACGGTACCTTCGGTAATGAAGGTGTTCATGTTGCGTACGTTGCCGATGCTCGCGATCGAGCCTTCCAGCTTTTGCGCGATCTGGGTTTCCAGTTCGGTGGGCGCGGCCCCCGGCTGCGCGATGGTGACACTGACCATTGGAAATGAAATGTCTGGAGTCAAGTTGATGGGCATGCGGATGAAGGCCACGACGCCCAAAAAGAGCAGGACCACGAACAACACGAGGGGCGTGATGGGATGGCGAATCGCCCAGGCGGAAATATTCTTCATGAGGCGCCCTGCTCCTTCACGACCGGTCTGACGGTTTCGCCCTCCTGCAGGAACGCGCCTGCCGTGGCGACTACCTCCTCCTTGTATTTCACGCCGTCGGCAATGCTCACGCCGTTGCCGACGATGCCCGAAACGCGCACGGCGCGGCGCTCGACTTTGCTCTGCGCGTTGACCACCAGTACGTACGTGCCTTTCTCGTCGGTGAGCACCGCCGTCTGCGGCAGCACCGTGCGCTCGGCATTGCTCACCGTGACTTCCGCTCGGGCAAACGCTCCGGGGCGCAAATTGGTATCCGGCTGGAGCGCCACACGCACCGTCCCCAGCCGGGTCTGCGGATCGATGACCGCGCCCAGCAGGCGAACCTTTCCCGGATAGGGTTGCGATGTGCCCGTGAGCCTGACCGCCACCTCCTGGCCTATTTTCAACAGCGGCAAATCCTGCTCGGCCACTTGGCCGCGCAGCTCCACGGCGCCGCCTTGGGACAAGCGAAACAAGGCCTCGCCGCCGGGCGTCGCCGTTTGGCCCACCTCCACATTGCGCGTGAGGATGGTGCCGTCCGCCGGCGCACGCACTTCGGCCCGCGCGAGCTTGGCCTGGGCTTCGGCAAGTTGTGCCGCAGCGAATTTTACCTTGGCCGCCGCGGTGAGCGAACTCGACTTGCGCCGCTGCGTTTCTTCCGCGGACAAAGCGCCCGACGCTCCCACGGCCACCGCCCGACGATACTCCGCGTCCGCAAGTTCGGCTTCCGCGCGGGCCTGTTCCAGCGCCGCCTCCAGGTTCGCCACTTGCGGCGTCAACACCGATACGTTGAGCCGTGCCAGCACCTGGCCCTTCTTGACGTGATCGCCGGCCTCCACGTTGATGGCCGCCACCCGGCCGCCGTCGCCTTCGATCCCGATGGGCATGTCGTACCGTGCCGCGATGGTGCCGATGATCTCGATGGTGGTCGGCACCGCACTCACACCCACCTCAGTGACCGAGACCGTGGGAATGGCAGCCTTGTTGATGTTCTTCTTCAGAGCCAACGCCTGCGTCAAACGCAACGCCAACAAGGCGATGATCGCGGCGCCGACGACGGCCGCCAGCCACACTCCCCGGCGCGAAGTCAGCCACGAACTGCTCGTGGGCGATGGGTCCATCAACGATGGGGGCATATCGAGACCTTTCCCGGAACGACTTCCCTGTTCCTGCGCATACTATTCTGCAATGCGGTCGATCACCAGATCGCGTGCACCGTCATGGCCCACATCATAGGTAACTTCACCGTATAAATCCCCTGCCGCGGCCAACGGCTGCCCGCTGAACGAGACCCGGGCCATGATCGAGACTCTGCGGCCGCTCAACAAGACCCGGCCCGGTATCATGGAATCCGCCGCCGACAAACGTATCTGCGTCCCGATCGCCGCACTGGTCAAGCGCTTCGCCGCCAACGGCGGTCCCCGGGCATCGGGGTCGCGCGCGAACACGAACAACGGTACTTCGCGGGTCATGCGCGCCGCGAGCGCCGGCGCGATACGGACGTTCACGGTGACCTCCGTGCCCGCTGCCGCGGTGGCGCCGCTCGCCGCAGTAGCGCCGTTCGCCGCACTAGCACCCCCAGCGGCGGTGGTGCTTTCACCCGCGTCGCCGGCGAGGCGGTTTTGCGGCAGCGTACCGCCGGTTGATGGCGCGCCGTTCGGCCGTGCGCCATCGGCGGGGCCCAGCTCGGCAATCCGAGCGTCCAACATCTGTTCGATCTGCGCCGGAGGGTGCAAATCCTTGAGCGCTTGCCAGCGGTTGCGCGCGGCCGCGCTGTCGCCGCGCAATGCCGCTGCAAAGCCGCCGTATAAGAGAGCCTTGGGGTTCGCCGGCGCTTGGCGCAATGCCTGTTCGAAGAGTTCCGCCGCCGCCGGCGTGATATTGCCGCCGGCGCGAAGACTCATGGCCTCGCCCAATCCCAGGGCCGCCTCCGCATTGCCCGCATCGAGACGATGCGCATGATCGTAGGCGAGGATTGCTTCGTCCAAGCGCTCGAGCGCCACATAGGACCGTCCCAGCATCAACCAGCCGGTGAGATCCTCCGGGGCCTCGCGCAGGTGGCTCTCGAGCTTCCCCACCATCGCCTGCACGTCCGGCCCCGCGCCCTCGGCTCCGGCCGCCCCATGCCAATCCCAGTTCGACCACAGCGGGTACAGTGCCGCCGCCCCCCCGGCCACCAGTACGCCGGCGAGGGCGCCGATGAGGCGGCTGCGCCGATCGCGGCACAGAGGCACCGCAACGGCTGCCGCGGCAAGCGCAGCCATGAAGGCTGCGACGACGACGAAAGCTGTCATGGATTAGCGTTGTCCCGACACCGGAGTTCCCGCCGGGGGTCCCGCGGCCGGGGAACCCGGCGAGGGCTCATCGTCCAGAGGCATGCGCGAACGCCGGCGGACGACGCGGAAGATGATGCCCACACCTGCGAGCAGCACGAGGAAGGGCGCACCCCAAATCAGCAGGGTCTTCGATTCGAGCGGCGGGTTGAAGCGCACGAAATCCCCGTAGCGTTCCGTCATGAAATCGAAGATGGCATCGTCGCTCTTGCCGGCAACGAGCATTTCCTGAACCTGACGGCGCAGATCACGTGCCAGCTCCACGTTCGAGTCGGCGATGGACTCGTTTTGGCACACGAGGCACCGCAGATCTTTCGTAATATTCTCGAAGCGCGCTTGCAGTGCGGGGTCTTCCAATTGGCCGTTGGCATCCAAGGCTTGCGCGGGTACACCGCTCACGGCACAGACGCCGAGACTCAAGAGCAATGCCACGAAAGCCTTCACGCGCCCGCCCGGCGCGCGGCAGCGATGCGCGGCAAAAATTCGTGCTGCCACACGGCGGCCGTCATGGGTGAGATGAACTTGTAAATTACTCGGCCTTGGCCATCCACCAGAAAAGTCTCCGGCGCCCCATACACGCCCCAGTTGATGGCGGTGCGGTTATCGGTGTCGAACGCCACCGCGGTGTACGGATTTCCCAATTGCTCCAGCCATTGTTTTGCTTTGTCCCGCTCGTCCATGTAGACGAGGCCGATGATGGGCACCTCGTGTCGTTGTGCAATCTCGAGCAGCGCCTCGTGCTCCTCTCTGCACGCCGCGCACCAGGTGCCCCACACGTTCACTACGTATACCTGGCCCTTGAAAGCCGCGTTGGTCACCGGCCGGCTCGGGTCCATCACGTCGGTGAGCGCGATCGCGGGCGCCGGTTTCCCGATCAGGGGCGAGGGCAGCGCATGGATGTCGCGCTTCGGATTGAGGCCGAAGACGAACAGTACCGCCAGTGCGATGAACGCCGCAAACGGCAGCAGAAATTTCCACATCACGCCTCCCCGAGTCGCGCCTGCGGATCGGGCGGCGAGACGGCGCTCTCACGTACCGGGGCCGCCGCTCTGGAACGATAGCGCCGATCGGTGGCCGCCACGAACCCGCCGACTGCCATCACCAAGGCGCCCAGCCAGATGTAGCGGACCAGCGGCTTGTATTGGATGCGCATGCTCCACGCACCTTCGCCCAGGGAATTCCCCATCGCAACGAACAGATCCCGCGACCAGTTGACCGAGATGGCCGCCTGGCTGTTGTCGGTCTGCTGTACCCAGAAGTGGCGCTTCTCCGGCTTCAAGATCGCCACCGGCTTGCCGGCTTTCGTGACTTCCACCAGTGCTTGCACCGCATCGTAGTTGGGCCCACGCACATCGGTGGCGTTGACGAAGCGAAAATCGTAGCCGGCGATGGCGAAGCTCCCGCCCGGCTTGAGCGCCACGTCCTTCTCGATCTTGTAGCTTTCCACGCCGCTCGCGCCGATGGCGAACATTCCCACGCCCAGATGCGCAATCGCCATGCCCAGCAACCCGGTGGTCACTTTCTGGCCCAGCCGCCAGCGTCGCAGCGGTTCGAAGGCTGCGGAAAAAATCACCCAGAAACCGAAGGCCATGCCGACGAGCCCCACCCAATGGAACGCGCCGAACGCCACGCCCTGGACGAGCACCGCCAGCAGCACCGCCAGCGCCAGCATCGCCCACAGCGGCGTTGCGGCCACCGTGAGCTTGCCGCGTCGCCACGCCGAGTGCATGCCCACCGCCAAGAAGATCATCAGCGGCAACACCGGCACCAGGAACATCACGGCGAACACCGGCGGACCCACGGATATCTTGCCGATGCCCAAAACTTCGTAGACCAACGGCGACAGCGTGCCCCACAACACCAGTCCCGCCACGCCCACCAAGATCACGTTGTTGACGAGCAGGAAGAACTCCCGTGAGAACACTTCGAAGCCGCCCTGCACGTAGAGCTTGGGCGCACGCCACGCATACAGGGTGAGCGAGCCGCCAATGGTCAGCACGAGAAATGCCAGGATGTAGAGGCCCCGCGTCGGGTCGGTGGCGAACGAGTGTACGGAAACCAAGACGCCGGAGCGGACCAAAAAGGTTCCTACCAGGCTCAAGGAGAATGCGAAAATCGCCAGCAGCAATGTCCAGCTTTTGAAGATGCCGCGTTTCTCGGTCACACTCAGCGAATGTATGAGCGCCGTGCCCACCAGCCACGGCATGAACGAGGCGTTCTCCACCGGGTCCCAGAACCACCAGCCGCCCCAGCCGAGTTCGTAGTACGCCCACCAACTCCCGAGGGCAATGCCGATGGTTTGGAACAGCCACGCAAAGAGGGTCCATGGACGAGTCCACTTCGCCCAGGTTTGGTCGAGCCTTCCCTCCAGCATGGCGGCGACCGCAAAGGCGAACGCGACGGAAAATCCAACGTACCCCGTGTACAGCATGGGCGGGTGAATCGCGAGCGCAAAATCCTGCAACACCGGGTTCAGATCCGCGCCGTCTTGCGCCGCAGGCATCAACCGCTGAAACGGGTTGGAGGTCCACAACGTGAATAACAAGAAGCCGCTGCTCACCAATCCCATCACCCCCAGCACGCGGCTCGAAAACGTCACCGGCAAACCGCGGCTGAAGGCGGCGACCGCGACGCTCCAGATCGACAGGATCAAGATCCACAGCAGCAGCGAACCCTCGTGCGCGCCCCACACGGCCGCGACCCGGTAGAAGAGCGGCAGATGCGAGTTCGAGTTGCGGGCAACGTACAGCACGGAGAAATCGTAGCTGACGAAGGAGTACACGAGGCACGCGAAGGCGACGACCACGAAAACGAATTGTCCCGTGACCGCGGGCCGCGCCACCGACATCCACGCCGGCTTCCCACGCCATGCGCCGGCCAGTGCAAAGAACGCCTGCGACAGGCTCAGGCAGAAAGCCAAGATGAGGGCGAATACCCCGAGTTCCGGTGCCATCAGATTCTCCCGCCCTCAGCCGGTGGGTCCGTGCGCAGCCGGACCCGCGTTCGTTGTTGGACCGGCGGCGGCAGCGCCCGCAGCGCCGCCCTTCTGTTTCAAGGACGCGGCAACCTCCGGCGGCATATATTTCTCGTCGTGCTTCGCGAGCACCTCATCCGCGACGAACGCGCCGTCGGCGCCCATGGTGCCATGGGCGATGATACCCTGGCCTTCGCGAAACAAATCGGGCAACACACCGGTGTATTCCACCGGGACTTGGTGGGCGAAGTCGGTCAACACGAATTTCACTTCCAGGTCGCCCGGTTTGCGCGCCACGCTGCCTTTCACGACCATCCCGCCGATCCGGAAGCGCTTCGCGGCGGGCGCCTTGCCGGCGGCAACTTGACTGGGATCGTAGTAAAACATGATGTTCTCGCGCGAGGCCATCATGGCAAGCGCCACCGACGCCGACACGCCGCCGAGAATGGCGAGCACCACGAACAAACGCTTGCGTCTTGGCGTCACGTGCGGTCACTCCCCGCCATCGCCAAAGCGCGGGCCGCGCGCAGCTGCGCCGCCGCAAGCGCAGCGTAGGCGGCCCACAGGTTCCAGGCGAGCACGGCGCACGCGAAGCCGAAGCACGGCCAGACATAGCGCGCATATCCTCCCATGGACCAAAAACCGCTGTTACTCATGATGAGACCGCCTCCCGCACCCAGGCGGCCTGGCGCTCCCGCGTGAGCACTTCGCCGCGCAACCGGATACATAGTACCGCCCCGTAGAACAAGATGAATCCGAGCAGCATGGCCAACAACGGCCATAACATGCTGCCCGGCATCGAGGGTTTGCCGAGTTTAGCAACCGTGGCCCCCTGATGCAGCGAGTTCCACCACACAACCGAGTAATGAATGATGGGTACGTTGACCACGCCGACGAGGGCCAACAGCGCCGCGGCCCGGTCGCCCCGGGACGGATCCTCGAAAGCCGGCCGCAGCGACATCACGGCGACGTATAGAAACAACAGAATCAACTCCGACGTCAACCGCGGATCCCACGCCCAATAGGTACCCCACATCGGCTTGCCCCAGAGAGAGCCGGTGACGAGCGCCAGCACGGTAAAGGAGGCGCCGACAGGCGCCGACGCGGCGGCCACCGCATGACCGATTTTGATACGCCAGATCAATGCGATCGCCCCGGCCGCGGCCATGGTCGTGTACACCATCAGCGACAAAAACGCACTCGGCACATGCACGTAGATGATCCGAAACGCGTCGCCCTGCTGATAGTCGGGCGGAGCGAAAACCAGTCCCGCAATGACGCCGTAGCCGAGTGCCAGCGCAGCCAACGCGAGGAACCAGGGGCTCAATGCCGCGGCGGCGCGATAAACGTGCGGCGGTGATGCCAGCCTGTAAAACCATGTCCACATAATGTTCCGATCTACTCGAGCGTGATACGCAGTGCCGCCGTCGCCGCAAAGGGCGCCAGCGTGCACGTGAGCACGCACAACGCCCCCAGCAGGTACAGGGCACCGGCCGCGCTCGTTCCCGACATGGCGCGCTCCGTCGCGCCCGCGCCAAAAATCAGCAGCGGCATGGCCAGGGGCAGCACGATCAACGACAGGAGCACGCTGCCGCGCTTGAGCCCCACCGTCAGGGCCGCGCCGATGGCGCCAAGCCAACTCAGGGTCAACGTCCCCAGCCCCAAACTCAGCATCATAGTCCCGAATGCCCCCTCCGGAATCGCCAGCGCCATCCCGACGATGGGCGACACCAGCACCAGTGCCGCCCCGCTCACCAACCAATGAGCCATGGTCTTTGCAATCACGATCAGGTGGAGGCCCTGACCGGACAGAGCCAGCTGCTCCAAAGTTCCATCCTCCGCATCGCTCTTGAACAAGGCATCGAGCGACAGCAGCGACGATAACAGCGCGGCCACCCAGAGAACACCCGGCGCCATGTCTCGCAGTAGCGACAACTGCACGCTCAGTCCCAGCGGAAACAGGGTGGTCACGATCAAAAAGAACACCAACGGCTGCAGCAGTTGGTCCGGCCGTCTGAAGCTCAACGCCAGCTCGCGGCGCAGCACCAAAACGAAGGCTTCGCCGGCCCGGATCAACCGCGAAGCCCCAAGTGCCGTGTCTCGGCCGTCAGGTTGAGCTCGTGATGCGCGACGACTACGGCCATGCCGCCCTCCCCGACGTGTGTTTCGAGCAGCGCGGACACGAGTTCGGATCCTGACGTATCCAGGTTGGTGAAGGGTTCATCGAGCAGCCAGAGAGGGGCGCGGACAGCCAGTATGCGTGCCATGGCGACGCGCCGCCGCTGCCCGGCCGACAACACCCGCGCGGGCAAGTCCGCACAAGTCCCGACCCCGGTTCGTTCCAGACTGGCCCGCAAGTCGTTCAAGGACACCCGGCGCTTCAGCCCCACCATGAAACGCAGATTCTCGAGGGCGGTCAGATCGCTCTTCAGTGCAGGCTCATGCGATGCGTAGGCCATGTCGTTTTGATACTCGGTCGGCGCCTCGGCGATGCCCGTTCCCCGCCAGCTGACCGCGCCCTGTTCCGGCCGCAGCAGGCCGCTGACCACGCGCAGCAACGTGGTCTTGCCGGTGCCGTTGGGGCCCGAGACGTGCAACAGCTCGCCGGCGCGAACCTCCAAGCTCACGCCTCGCAGGACATGCCGATCGCCGCGCCACACATGGACCTCGTGGACACACAGACCGTCAGCGTTGTTCATTGGCGCAAGCGTAGCAAAATCAAACAGTTAGAGATATTTTTTCACCAGGATGCGCAAGGCAACAGCGCCGCCGACAGCGGCAAGCCACTGTCCGCCGTCGGTACGCAGCCTCTCGCAACAAATCGGTGCGCGCGAGCCTGAAGGGGGTAAAGAGTTCGATTAGTCGGCGGTCAGCCACTGCGCCACTTTTGCGGCCGAGATCGCTTCGCTGAAAAAAAATCCTTGACCCTGCTTGCATCCCAACTGCCGCACCACGGCCAACTGAGCCTCGGTTTCGATTCCCTCGGCTGCCGTGCTCATACCCACGCTGCGCGCCACCAAGATCGTGGCTTCGATCAGCACCCGGTGGTGCTCGCTGGCAACGGCCTCGGTAACCAAGGAACGATCGATCTTGATGACGTCCATCGGCAGCAGGTGCAGGCTGACCAATGACGAACGGCCGACGCCGAAGTTATCGAGCGCGAGCCTCACCCCGATATCCTTGAGCTCCAGCAGTCGCGCACGCACGATGCCGTCGTCCACCGTCACGTTCTCGTGCACTTCGAGTTGCAGATGTTCGGGATCCATGGCGCAAGATTGCAGGATGTTTCGTACCGCTGCGACGAATCCCGGCTCCGCGATCTGACCGCGCGACAGGTTGACGGCCAACAGCCGCGGCGCGCGCGGGCCCACCTGTTCTCGCCACTGAACGAATTGCTTGCAGGCGGTGCCGAGCACGAACTCGCTGAGCGCGCCCGTGAGCCCGCATTTCTCCGCAATACCGATGAATTCGAGCGGTGACACCGCTCCGCGAATGCGATGATTCCAGCGCACCAACGCCTCTACGCCGGCGCTGCGATCCAAAGCAGCGGCTCCCGTCACTTCGTGCCGCAAACCCACCACGGGCTGATACTGAACGAAGAGCTTATTTTCGGCTATGGCCTGGCGCAGTTCTCCCTCCATGCCGCTGCTCGTTCGTCGACGCGAGGGCGGGGACGAAAGGGTGTCGCTCACAGTCACCAGCAGGCTTGCAGCGTCGAGCTTGAAGAGACTGAGGGCGAGCGTCTGCGGCTGGCCCGCGCCCGCGAGCCCCGCCAACGATACGGTGATGGAGTCGCAGACTGTGCCGCTGACTTGGGCGAAATCCTCGACCGCGCGCTGCAATTGCGGTGCAGCCTCGGCGAACGCAACGAACAGATTTTCCGGCTGCGCGGGAGAGAAGAGCGCCGCGAGCAAGCTCGCGGCCGCGGCATTCATCGTGTGGATGGCCCCATCGAGCGAGGTTTGCAGCAGGCCGAGGGGCTCCCGATGAAGAAACTGCAGCAACGGCTCAAGGGCGGACGCGGAGGCACTGGTTTTGGTAGCGTCGCTTGGCATGTAGGCTTCGGTGCGCCGGCCTCTCCGGCCAGCAGTTCCATGTTACCAACGAACCTGGCTGCCCGCCACCGCGCCTCCTGCCCGTGCGCCCTACTTATTCGCCTCCTGCCAGTGCGCCCTACTTATTCGCAGCGCCGGAATCGTCGTTCTTGGCACGCTCCCGACCCATTCTCTCCGCGTTCGCCAAGTCCGCTTGTTCGTCAGGACGGACCTGCGCACCTTTCTGGATCTTCTGCTGGCCGCGCTCGGATTCCACGAACTCGCGCTCGGCGGTATTGAATCGCTCCGCTGCCTCCGGATCGCCCTCGCCCTTATTCGAACCCTGGTCGCTATTCGAAGATGATTGTCTCTGCATGGAATCGCACTCCTCTGGCTCCCGCTGACAATACCCGGGCGACTTTCGGACACTGCGGCGGCAATTGCCAGTCGCACATGGCAATGAACCGCTGTAGGGGAAGTCTGATGCCGGCCTCGCCACACCGGGAATCGGCATGCCCCCGGTTCGGGAAGTCGGTACACTAGTCTCGTGTGCCCCGGTGGCGAAACTGGTAGACGCAGCGGACTTAAAAAAATTGAGCGCCGGATTTGGAAACTATCCGAGCGAATCCCGTCAAAGTCGGTGAAACCCCTGGTAAGTACCGAGGCAACGCCGAGCCAATCCTGTCGGCATACCGGCAGGCAGGTGTAGAGAGTGGACGGCGGGGGCCTAAAGCGAGCTCAAACTCGCTATGGCCAAGGCGCACTCCAGACCCCGAACGCGAAATGCGCGGCGAAAGCCGAAGTGGGTACGAAAATCCGCCGGTTCACAGCCATGCCGGTTCGACTCCGGCCCGGGGCACCATTAGATCGCCACTCAGATCGCGGCGCGCTCCATCGCCGGAACGCACCAGATATCGAGCGGCGCGGCGCGGCCGCGCAACGCAAACTGGGGTAAGTGCAGGACGGGAATGGGCCCTATGTAGAGTTCGCGCTCCCCCCGGTCGACATCCAAGGCCGTCGCAACGGTGCACGACAACAAAACCTCGCCCGCTCGCGCGCGACTGCAGAGGCGCGCCGCCACATTCACCGTGTCACCCACCAAGGTCATGGATTTTTGCTGTGGCGGCCCGAGGAGTCCAACCGCGACGTCCCCCAGATGCAAGCCCACCCCGATGCCGGTTTCTATGCCCAGCTCGTCTCGCCAGCGACTAGCGACCCTGCCGAACTGCTGCAGCATCGCATGGCCCGCGGCAAGGCCTTCACGAGCTCCGTCATGCGTAGGGTCGGGACCGCCGAACCCGGCCATCATGCCATCCCCCGCCATATGAAAAACCGTACCGCCTTGCGCAGCCGTGGCCTTCGCAAGCACCCCGAAAAACTCGTCCAGGAGCGGCACGATGAGCTCGGGCGCGAGCCGTTCGGCAAGAGCGGTATAACCGCGCAGGTCGGCGAACAGCACGGTGGCGCGGGTAGTGCGCGCCAAGTCCGCGGAGGTGCGCCTTTTCACGGTAAGCGAGGCGGCGCGTACCTCGGGGAAACCCTCGAGCATCTCAGGCCCTCGCCACGGCAACGGCTGCAGACTCGATGCTGCCGAACCGAAGGGGGTCGAACCAAGTGGACATCGTCCGTATTCTCGCGGTGACGAACCGAGCAAACCCCCAGCATAAACGAATTTCATTGCGAAATTACGCGGGCATGCACGACTCGGTCGGAGCGCGTTAAAACGGATAGTTGAGACCTGTGAAAATAGCGACTCCTTCGCTGCCGTAGCCCACATCCACCTTACCCACGACGAAGGGCCGAGCGATGCCGCGAAATCCAACGCCGACGACGGGGTGCAGCTGTTCGAACGGCAGGTTGCTGGTTCTCGAAAACACTCGGCCGAGATCGAGGAACGGAGCCATCTCGATATCGACCAAGGTCGAGACGGCGTTGAAGGACAACACCGTGCGGCGCAACTCCGCACCGGCATACAATGAGTTTCGATCGTAGAAGCGGCCCTGCCCGTAGCCGCGCAGCGGCTGACTGCCGCCGGTCACACTGTCGCCCCCGCCGATGCTGCTGAGCGCCCAGAAGGGCACCCGATCCGAACTGGTCGGAAGATAGCGCAGCGCCACATGCGCCGCGAGCACCGTCCTGGCCGCAATGGGCCAAAAATTACGGCCGTCGAGCCCCGCTTCGCTGTACATCGAATCGTTAAAAAGGCCGCTGCGCGCCGCGGCGCCCCCATAAGCGGTCCATTCCACGCCGCGGCTGGGCACCGTGAGGTCATCGCGCGTGTCGTAGATGACGGAGATCCGATTGAGCACCATGCTGGTGGTACCGTCACCCATGATATGGCCGAAGCGACTCTCGAGCGTCGGGATACCCGCCAACGTACCGGCGGTGACGTCGACCTGGCGAATGCGTCCGGTGTAGAGAATCTGCCAGTCGTGGTTGAGATTGACACCGAGCTGCACCTGCGCCAATTCCTGGCTGTTGGTGTAATTCGTCTGGTGCGAGGTCGGCGAATCGTTGCCGATGCCGTAGAAGCGCGGCACCCCGCTGCGATCGTAAATCAAACTGTAATTCACGGACCAGCGCTGATCGCGCAAGCGTCCGATCTGATATTCGGCGTCGAACGTTCGCTCGACACGCTGCTTGATTCCCGTATCGACGGACCACTGCTTGTCCGTGGAGGAATAGGCGTAGAGGCGGCCGTCGACCCCATAGCCGAAGTAGGGGTTGTGCAAAATGTCGGGTGCGATGATGCGGCGGATCTCGTGATTGTCATCCGTTTTCAGCCACACCGGCAGGATACCCAACGTGGTGCCGCTGTTCGGATCCGTCCCGATCAGCGGCACCGGAATGAACGGCGCAGTCGAGGGATTGAACCATTGGGTGAAGCCCGCGGGCGGCGGAGCGTTGGGTGTGGCTCCGGCCGCATCCGGAGCGGGCACCTCGTCCCCCCAGCATCCGGGCACGCCGAATGCCGCGAGCACGCATGCCGTCGCGGCATAGCCTAACAGGCGCAGCGCCCGCGTCATCGGCATGTCATTTCATCGGTCGGCCGCAGCGCGCCAGCACGCCGCGAAGGTCGCGCAGCGGCGGGAAGACCTCGTTATTCCAATCGGTCCCCTGGGAGTCATGGGCTCGCTGTTCGTGTTCGACGATTTCCTTGTCCTCGCGGAAAATATTCTCGGTAAACCAGGTCACGAACGGCCATACCGCGTGAATGATTCCCGGAAGACGCGGTTTCTTCACCGATAGATAACCGTACGTGCGGTTGGTGCGCTGCTCGGCATCCAAGGGCGTATACCCCAGCCAGACGTCCAGCACGGGCTCATCCGTGGTTTTTATATCGCGTCCCACCCAAACCCGCAGACTTTGGTTCGGGTAGTCGGTACGAATGCGCATATGGTCGGAGAAGTCTTTCTTCGGTTCGGATCGCTTGCGCATGAGATCGACGATGAGGTGCTCGCCCACGGACTGCTTGCCGCCCGAGCGGGCAAAACTGTACTCCACCTGCGCCCAATTCTCACCGTGGCTCCTACCGAGGCACCGAGCCGTGATCGATCCCATCTGCTTGCGATGCATGAACTGGTGATTCATGTCGAACAGATTCTCGTGCATGAAGGTGTAGTGGCAGGCCACCTCACGGTTGAGCCGCCTAGTTTTGTAACCCTTGTGCTGCGAGGAGCCCAGGGTGGCGGGTAAGCGGCTTTCGGCCAATGTCGCATCGCCCGGGAATACGAAAATCAGCCCGTCCACTTCACGGGCAGGATAGCTCTTGACCCCAGTGGGCATCCGGTCGGCGCCGAGGTAGGGCACGCCCACGCATCTACCGCTGCAGTTGTACGTCCAACCGTGATAATGGCACTTCAGCTCATCGCCGGTGACCACACCCAAATGCAGCGGCACCTGGCGGTGGGCGCACCGGTCCTCCAGCGCGAAAACCTTCCCGCTGCCACCCCGGTAGATGACGATGGGTTCGTCGGCGAACCGCCGCCCGAGGGCCCGCCCCGCCTTCAGTTCGTCGGACCATGCGAGCGGATACCAATAGTCCGGATGCGCTCCGACACGGCGCAGATCGAAGGCATCGGGCGAATTCGCGGGGCGCAGGGCAACCAGCTTCAGGCTATCGTCGGACATCATGCGCTCCCACAACATTCTTCCAGAGGCGCAAGAATAACCCGGACGAGGGTCCCATCACAGCCGCTTGGGCCTCGCAACCGCCCTGCGCTGCTTGATCTCCTCCGATTCGGAGGGGGTGATGAGCCAAGGCGTGTTGAAGGATATGTACCACTCTCCCTGCGTGCGGTTTTGTTCGACCAGCCCCGAAAGCGACTCGAAGTCTTTCACGGTGGCGGCGGGTCCTTTGATCACGCAATTGATCGAATTGAACTTCGGCGAGATGCCGGTGGCGTTGATAAAAGGGAACATCAAATAGGTGGCACCGCCGTGAGTGACGACCCGGGTTAGCGTCTCGTCGCAATCTTTCGGGTTGAAGGGTTTGAAATTGTTCATTTGCGTTTCCATGTGTGCGAGCCCGGCTCGTATCCTAAGCGGTCAGCGCATCGACCCACGCCGCGAGCGTATCCAGCATTTTATCGTTGATTTGGCCGCCGGTCAGCAGGCCTCGGGCAGGCACGCGAAAAGAATGATCCGCATCTTCCAAAATACATAGAGCAGCCCGGCCACCCAGCCGCTTCACGAGCGGCTCGATCTGGGACAGTTCGGCGTAGGCGTCGCGCGCGCCTTGCAGAAACAGCATGGGGATCTGCACCTGCGACAGATGGTGACCCCGCGAATCCGAGGGCTGCTTGGGAGGATGCAGGGGAAATCCCAGGAAAACCAAGCCACGGACTCCGTCCATCGGCTGCGCGGCCTGTGCCTGCGAGGTCATGCGTCCGCCGAAAGACTTGCCGCCCGCAATCAA
>JALYHU010000255.1 GCA_030776345.1 Pseudomonadota bacterium
CGCGGCCCGCTCGGTCGGCTGGGCGGAAGCGCGGTGGTCCGCGTCCCGTTGCGTACGCGCCTGCACACGCGCTTGGTACTCCATCCGCATGCGTTCCGCTTGCACGCTTCGATATCCATGCCGTTCCATTTCGAAGGCGGCACGCGGGATATAAGGATATGGCTCCCGATCGATGCCTTGTGCGGCCAAACTGCGATGATCGACGCGTGCGTCTACGTGCGCTTGGCGCAGAGCCTCATTGGTCACCGTCGCCCAGCGCTCGCGCACCAAGTAGAGTTCATGCACCACCGGCTCCAATCCCAGATCGCGACGTTTCGCATCGTTGAGTTCCAGCGTGGTTTTGGCCGCCAATCCCTCCGGGGTCACCTCACGGGTCGTGGCGAGAAGATGCGCATGGAAGTTTCGTGGATCGCTTCCCGGATAATCGCGCGGTGCGTGCACGACCAGATCGAGGGCAAACCGGTAACGGTCGGCGAGTTCTTGAGAGAAGCCGCGAACCAGATTCACGCGCTGGTCTGGATCCAGTTCGACCGGCAGCGCCACCAGGTATTCCCGCGCCACTCGCGCATTCTTCCGAGATTCGGCGGTTTCTGCGGCATTCCATAGCTGAGCCCGCTGCTTTGCCCAGCTCATGTCGAAGCCGGCAAGATGACTCGGCAGCACGATTTCCTTGTGCAGTACATCCGTGCGGCCGGTGTGATCATAGGTCCTACCAGAGCGCTCATCATGGATCCGCTCACCCGCCCGATAGGCAGCGGCGCTGACGGCGCTGCTGCCGCCCGACCGACCGAAAGTCTTCAGATTCAAAAAATAGACCGCCATGTCCGCTCAGTCCGTGGCCATGGCATCGAAGAACGGCGGCTCGAAGGCGTACCCTGCGGCGGTTGCCTCGAATTCCTCGTCGATTCTCAGCAGATGAATGAGACCCGCACTGGATTCGCTGGTCGGGAGGAACGCACCTTCGGGCTCGCAGAACAGCTCCTCGTCATTCAGAAACGAGTCACATTGGTCGCAGTGGTTACCCCATAAGGCGCCCGTGGCCGCATCGCTGAACCCGAAGCGGTCGGATTGGGTGAGCTGCTTCACTCGAACCTGTACGGCGGTGGGCAGGAACTCGATGTGAAATAGAAATGCACAGTGGTCGGCCAGGAGCCAGGCGTCCGAGGCGAGGTCCTCGGCCTCCCCGTCGTGATCCAGCTCCAGCGTCCGGTGGCCGGGGGGTACCGCCAATGCGAACAACGATGTCGGCCTGCGGCAGTGCCCGCATGTCCCTACGGTGCGCGCCAGAAAGAAACTGGGCGAGCGAATGTTGATGCCATTGGACTCGCCCGCTTGGGACATTGGCGGTTTTGCCATTAGAGACCTCCTTGTTTCGTTCCAAAGGCGACCTTTCGCCAGGCCGGCGACGACGCCAACTTCAGGTATCCACATAAATCCGGGAGCTGCTCGATTTGCGAGGCCATGACGGCCGTCTCCGTCACGTGCTGCTCGCTGATGTTCTTTGAGCGGCGCACCCCCCGTGCGGAGAAGGCGCCCTCGCGATCGCTGCCGCGAGATGTTTGGCTCCGGATGATTTCCCGCTCGCCGATCAGTCGAGACGCGAACTGAGACGTGCCGCCGTTTTCGCTGCCCGAGCAGCGGAGAATGAGGGTGTTGCCGCAGTTTTCGACGATGGTCTGAGCCTCCGCCACGCCATAGGTTCCGGAGACCTGCGCGATCGACTGAAACCCCAACACGCATCGACCGCCGAACTTACGCAGCCGAGCGAGTGCGTCCTTGAGGCCATCGACGGCTCCCAGTGCGTCCAACTCATCGATGACGAACCATAGTCGCCGGTCGCACTCCTCGCTGCCGTTCATGGTCTCGAAAATGGCAAGCCGCAACCAAGTGGCGATCATCGACCGCAGCGCCGCGATTTGAGCTCCTTTGTACGGTATGAACAAGGCCCCGGCGCCGCCGCTTGCCCTCACCCACTCACGTATGGAAAACGAGGCGGCCCGCTGCGTCTGAATAAATTCGAGCGCCGCAATCGCCGACACGGCCACCGATCGTATGGAACCGAACATGCGGGCGTTTTCAGGATCGAGAAATGGCTGTGCGGGCGTGTCGGCCACGACCAAACGCAGCTCCTCGCTGGAGGCGACCGCCACGAGCCGCCACAACTCGGCGACGCTTCTGTTTTGTTCTTGGCGGCTGCGGCGTAACACCGCAGTGAGAAACGTCCTCGCGTATCCGCGCCATTCGTTCGACGATGCGTCGTCGGTTGCCGAAATCAAGCCGGCGGACAACTGATCGATGTCGTATGCGTCGTTGATTTCCGCGAACGGGTTCCACTTTACCGAGCGGGGCTCAAAGGGATTCAACACGACGTCGCCGCGATACGGGCTGAAAAATCGATCTCGATAGCCGCCGTCGGGGTCCGCGATGACGGCCCGGTCGCCGCGCGCCAACGCACCCGCGAGCAGCTCGCGAATGGCCGTCGATTTGCCGGTACCCGTCGTGCCTATCATTTTGAAGTGCTTGGTTTCGTCGAGGAAGGGTACCTCCCATCCCGCCAGGGTGAGCCCGCCCCCA
>JALYHU010000256.1 GCA_030776345.1 Pseudomonadota bacterium
ATCGCCGGGCGGGGGGCGTCGAGCTCGTCGGCGGTGTGTCGAAGAATAAGATCATGGGTAACTGGAAATTCGCGGCCGAGCAGCTCGCGAGTGATTCCTACCATGCGCAGGTCTCTCACCTGTCGAGTTTTGCCGTGGTCACCTCACAAGAACTTTTGTCGCGCCGCGCGGTCGGCAGCGACAGTTCCGTGTTCAAGACCGGACGGCAATTCACGTCCTCATTCGGTCATGGCGTGGGATTTCAAAGTGAAAATGGCATGGGTTGGGCTGCCACCGGCGCAGATCCGATGCTCGACGTCTACGAAGCGTCGATCAACGCCGAGCGGGTAGAGCGTCTCGGTGCGGATCGGGCCCGGATCTCCGCGCTGCATAACAATGTCTTCCCGACCTTTTCCTGGCTGGGTCCGTCGCGGACAATACGCGTGTGGCACCCGAAAGGCGTCAACGAAGTGGAGATGTGGTTATTCAGCTTCGTCGACAAGGATGCGCCCGAGGAGGTGAAGCAGGAAGTGCGTTTGAATGGTCAAGCCATGTCCGGCCCCGCGGGTCTGGTGGAGCAGGATGACGGTGAGAATTGGTGCCTGATCGGCAGTAACCTGAGTAGTCGCGGACCGCAGATACACAAGGTGCCGCTCAATTATCAGATGGGACTGGGTGAGGGGGGCAGCGATCCGCGGTTTCCCGGAAAAGTGGCGCCGCATCTGTTCAGTGAAATGGCGGCACGAAGTTTCTACCGGCGCTGGCGCGAGCTCATGACGATTACGGACAAGTGGCCCATGCCGACCGAAGTCAACGAAAACCGACCGGCCACCTTTGCCAACTCAGCCAGCGTTGCGACATAAGCATACTTAACATGCAAGCCACGACTGAGTTTACCTTCGAGAACACCACGCGGATGATCCAGACAAAGGATTATCGCATACAGATCAATGATGCCGGCAAGGGTCATCCCCTCTTTCTCATTCATGGGGGCGGGCCGGGTGCGACGGCATGGAGTAATTTCGCTCCGAACATCGCCACGTTGGGCAAAAAATTTCGCGCCATCGCGGTAACGATGCCGGGCTGGGGTGAGTCCAGTCCTCAAGGCAGTGCGACGGGCCGCGACCCGGTCAAAGCCCTGACGCAGCTGGTCGACGCCTTGGACATCGACAAGGTGGCGCTCGTGGGTAATTCGATGGGGGGCGGAGCGGCGATCGGCTTCACCGCCGAACATCCGGAGCGGGTTTCACACTTGGTCACGATGGGCGTAGGCGGTCCGGGCTTGAACATCCTGCAACAGGCTGGCCCGACGGAAGGCATACGCATCCTCGTTGAGGCCTACAAAAATTGTACGCCCGAGAATATGCGGCGATTGGTCAAGATCATGTGTTACGACCCGTCCATCGCCTCCGACGAGCTGGTCACAGAGCGCACCGAGGCGGCTCTTCGTTACCCCGAGCACCTCAAAAATTTTATCGACTTGCTGGCGACGGGACCAATGGGGGTGCCGCTGTCGACCATTCCCAAGCTGATGGCTTCGACCGTACCGACCATGGCCATCCACGGACGTGATGACCGCTGCAATCATTTCGAGATGAGTCTGCGAACCCTCGCCATCATTCCGAACTCCCGCTTGGTGCTCATCAACCGCTGCGGCCACTGGGCCCAGCTCGAGCACGCGGCCGAGTTCAACCGCCTCGTTGACGACTTCGTCACCCACAACTAGGACGAGCCCCATCCGAATGTCTACCACGCCCTTAAGCGCCGCTTGGACTCGAGTGTGCGCCGTCTCGGATATTCCTGAGGGAGAAGCGACGACATTGAAAGTGGTTCCCCCGGTTGCGGTGTTCCACGTCGAAGGTTCGTTCTACGCCATCGATGACACCTGCACGCACGAAACCTATTCACTGGCGGAAGGGTACATCCAAGGCACCCACGTCGAGTGCGCGTTGCATCTGGCGAAGTTCGATCTCAAGACCGGCGCGGCGCTCTGCCTACCGGCGACGGTCGGCGTGCGAACCTATCCGGTAAAGACGGAGAATGAGCAGGTTTTCGTGGATCTGAGCAGCCGTGGGTGAGCATTGACCCGCCCCGTGCGTCTCCGTTCAACTCGGGCGTAGCGGCATACCG
>JALYHU010000257.1 GCA_030776345.1 Pseudomonadota bacterium
GGGCTGAGGCGGGCGGTGCGGCGTGGGTGACTCTGCGCCGCAGCCGGCTGGCGAAGCTGCTCGGCATCGGCGTGCCGGACGACGACGTGCACCGGTTGCTGGCCGCGGTCACCGGCGACGTGCAGAGCACGGCGGACGGCTGGCGGGTGCGCAGTCCCGCCCACCGCTTCGACATCCGGATCGAAGCGGACCTCATCGAGGAGGTTGCCCGCTTGCGAGGATTCGACAGCATCGTCGAGCGCCACGCCGTCGCGCCGCAGATCGCGGGCGTCGCCACCGAATCACGCGTTTCCAGCGCGCGCCTGCTGACCGCGATGGCGGACATGGGCTACCGCGAGGCCATCACGTACAGCTTCGTGGACCCTGCATTACAACGGCGCTTGTTCCCGGATGCGCCGGCGTTGGCGCTGGCCAATGCCATCTCGGCCGACCTGTCCGAGATGAGGGTGTCGTTGTGGACGGGGTTGGTGCAGGCGGCGCAGGAGAATTTGCGCAGGCAACAGCCGCGAGTGCGCCTGTTCGAGATCGGCAAAAAGTTCGAAGTGGCCGGCTCGGAGGGCGGGGCGTTGCGGGAAGTAGAAATGCTGGCCGGGATCGCCACCGGCGCGCGCTGGCCGGAGCAATGGGACGGGGCGCGTGAGCGGACGGATTTCTACGACATCAAAGGGCATCTCACGCAGCTTTTCGCACTGACCGGAAACGCCGCGGCCTACCGCTTCGAAGCGGCCAACTTAGGTTGCCTGCGTCCGGGGCGCAGCGCGCGGATATTTCGCGATTCGCAGGCTATCGGGTGGCTCGGCGAAGTGCATCCGCAACTGGGCAAGACACTCGATCTGCCCGTCAACAGTTTCCTGTTCGAGCTAGAAACTGAGTTATCATTTTCAGCCAAGCCTTCGAAATTCATAAAGATTTCACGGTTTCCGAGCGTGCGACGCGATTTGGCCATCGTAGTGGACGAGAGCGTCCCCCTCGCAGTTTTGCAGGAAAATGTTACTGTTAGCGCGTCGGGCCTTTTGAGCGAGCTCCGCGTGTTCGATGTTTATCGAGGACCGGGCGTAGATTTTGGACGAAAAAGTATCGCTTTAGGCTTGATATTACAGGACTCTTCCCGCACTCTAACCGACGTCGACGCAGACGCCGTGGTGGCCAGCGTGATCGCGCGGTTACGGGATGAATTGAGCGCCTCAATAAGAGATCAATAAGCATGGCAGCCCTGACCAAGGCCGAAATGGCCGAGGCCCTATTCGATCAATTGGGCCTCAACAAGCGTGAAGCACGGGAACTCGTGGACCTGTTTTTCGAAGAGATCCGTGCTGCGCTATCCTCCGGCGAGCAGGTGAAGCTCTCGGGGTTCGGCAACTTCGATTTGCGCGACAAGAATCGACGGCCGGGACGCAATCCCAAGACCGGCGAGGAAATTCCGATCAGCGCTCGCCGCGTTGTTACTTTCCGCCCAGGTCAAAAACTGAAGGCGCGCGTCGAGGCGTATGCTGGAACCAAGCAACAATAGCGAATTGCCGCCGATTCCGGGGAAGCGCTACTTCACCATCGGCGAGGTGAGCGACTTGTGCGGCGTGAAACCGCACGTGCTGCGCTATTGGGAACAGGAATTTCCGCAGCTGAAGCCGGTCAAGCGGCGCGGCAACCGCCGGTATTACCAGCGGCAGGATGTGCTCATCATTCGGCAGATTCGCAGCCTGCTGTATGAACAGGGATTTACGATTGGCGGAGCACGGAACCGCCTCACCGGCGATGATGCGCAGGTAGACCTCAACCAGAGCCAGCAGCTCATCCACCAAATGCGGTTGGAGCTGGAAGAGCTCATCAAAATACTGCGCCGCTAGCCGGGCGCGGCGGCGGTGGCGGTGGCGGTGGGCGTGGCGCGGTGGGCAAGCAGCGGGTGTCGCGGGCGCCGATGCCAAGATGTCAGGCACTCAAGTTCTCTTGGCCCATTTGGGCTATCATTCGGTCCCTCGGTCGGGGCGTGGCGCAGCCTGGTAGCGCACTTGCATGGGGTGCAAGGGGTCGCAAGTTCGAATCTTGTCGCCCCGACCAATTACTTACGGTCTGTTCCGGACACATCGGTAACAGATTATTCCGGACACATAGGTAACACTTTAGCACCGAAGGGGTTTTCGGCGCATTCGACCCGTCCGGACTCATGGTCGAAGAACCCTAGGTCGTAGTCCATAAAGCTCACCAGCCAGATTTTCTCGCTGATTTCCGAGACGCCTACCGTCTGACCGGCGAAGGCCTGGCTGAGGTTGATTTTCCGCTTCCCGATGCAGATCCGGCCGCAACTGGTGACGATGATGGTGCGGTCGTGGAAGGGATACTTCACCTCGCCTAGGCCTTTGTAGGGCCGCGGCGAAGGGGTATGGATCTCCGTCGGATATTTCATGTTCAGCGCTTGGTGAGGCCGGTCATTGTTGAAGCACTCGATGAAGTCATCGAACTTTGCCTGCTGCTGCAGGAAGTTTTTCGCCGCCGGCTTGGTGGCCTCTTTTTTCAAGGTCAGATGCATCCGCTCGTGCCGACCATTCTGTTGGGGATTTCCCGGCTTGATGCGTTCGATGCCGATGCCGAGTCTGAGCCACCACACGGAGAGCTTCGTCAGGCCGAAGAATGAACCGCCGCTGGCGAAGGGGCTTCCGTTGTCGGTACGGATTGCCAGAGGCAGCCCAAAGTCCTTAAAAACCCGCTCAAACACGGTAAATGCGTACACCGCCTTGGTCGTCGCCAATGCCTCACAGCAGAAGAGGTAGCGGCTCGCAAAATCGGTGACGGTGAGTGGGTAGCAATACCGCTTATCGGCCAGCATGAACTCGCCCTTGTAGTCCGCGCACCACAGGTCGTTTGGTGCAGTGGGTGAGGTGAGGGTGGTGCCCTGTGCTTTGTAGCGCGGATTGCGGCCTCGCGTGACCAGTCCGTGTCGATCGAGGATGGCGTGTACCGTACTGATGGCGGGAAGGGTAATTTGGCTATGACGCCGCTTGATCTTTTCGCGGATCTTCGGAGCTCCCCAGGTCGGGTGCTCCCTCTTCAGCTGAAGGATGAGGTCCTCGACCTGAAAAGGTAATCGGTTGGCCTGGCGGTACGGACGGCGAGAACGATCGGTCAGTCCTTCCAGTCCACAATCCTTATACCGGTTGAAGATTTTATGGCCAGTCTTGCGGGAGATATCGAACTCCCGGCACAGCACTGCCATCTTCTCGCCTTCCAGCAACCGGGCCACAAACTTGAGTCGTTCGTCCACTTTGGAACACTCCTGCCACGGCATTTGCGCACCCCGCAAAAGCCTGAAAGTGTTACCTATGTGTCCGGAATAATGTGTAACCCATGTGTCCGAAAGGACATAACCCATGTGTCCGAAAGGACATACAAGTGTTGAGATTCGGGGCTAGGTACACCCTTGGGTACACCTTCGAAAAGGCCCGAGGAGCCTCGGTTTGCCCAAAGGAGACGGCGCTGGCGCGGCGACCCTCTGTTATTGCTGCGATAGACCAGCTACGTCCGATGAGCACGTCCCGGCGAAATGCTTCTTCCCAGAAGAATAAGGATTTGCCTCCAGGGATGGACCTGAGGCGAAACCTATTCACTGTGCCAGCCTGCGACCTGCACAACACCGCGAAGTCCGCGGACGCCTATAGGCCGCGGGTAGCCCGGACCTTAAAGGGGCAGCGCCTGATCTTACGGCCGCCGCGCATATTCAGCATCGAAAAGCCGCTCTAGCAGCGGGCACGAACCCCTGAGCGCATCCACCACTCGCTTCGCCCAGTCGAAATACTCGCGTCGACACGCAAGCGACCAGTGCGTGGGCGGCGCCGAACTCAGGTCCCGCAAATTGCAGATCTTGTCCGCCAATTTCACCGCTTTCGCGCCCATCGAAGCGCGCGACGCGTGCTCGACCTGCAGGCGCTTGCGTTTTGCTTTCTTATGGTTTTGTCATCGGTCACCTCGCGCACGATGCTGGCGATCGCGCGGCCGAATATCTGCTCGATCTCCTCGAACGAAGTGTTGGTGTCCTCGACGGTGTCATGCAGCGCCGCGGCCGCGAGGATATAGCCGTCTTGCCGCGAGCGTCGCGCTCTATAGGTGACCGCTCAATCGGCTGTTCGCATCCATGAAGGCTCGCTTCATGTCGGAGAACTCCGGGCTGCGGTTCTGTAGCCAGCAGTCACCGACCACCCCGCCTTTCGATCCAAGTGATGAGTACTGCAGCTGGATGCAGAGCGTATGTCAGCCAGCTACCTCAGATATAAAGGTGACTTTAGAAATAGGCGATAATTCTAAAGTGACATTTGAATTTGTGTGTGACAGTATCGCCTCCATGTTCGATCGATGGTACGCGGAGGCGTTGCGGAAGAGGCTGGCTCGGCCCTACGTGCACCTCATATTCGGAGCGCGGCAGACGGGAAAGTCCACGTTGATCGAGCTTCTGCTGCGCGAGGCGGACGTCATCCGCATCGATTTCACCCGATCGGAGGAGCGGTCGCGATTCCTGGTCGATCCCGACGAATTGATTCATCTGTGCCGGGGCCTACCGCGCCGCCGCAGGCCCACTTATATATTCGTGGATGAAGCGCAGGCGGTCCCGGCTATTTTCGATGCCGTCCAGCATCTCTATGATGGGGACAAGCGGCGCTGGCGGTTCGTCCTATGCGGTAGCTCCGCCCGCAAGCTCCGACTGACAGGCGCAAATCTGCTGCCCGGCCGCAGCTTCTTGCATCATTTGTATCCGCTCACGTTCGCGGAACGGCCCCCGGCGGCGCCTAGGGCCGCGTACTCGAATTCACCGCTGCCCTTGCCGTGGCCTCGCGGGATTTCCCAGGACAATCTATTTCCTCCCGCGGACCTCGAAACGCGCCTAATCTATGGCGAACTGCCTGGGGTGGTGACGGCGCCGAAAGCCGACCGCGCCGGCATCTTACGCGCGTATGCGTTCGTCCATCTGGAGGAGGAGATGCGCCGCGAGGCTCTGGTCAAAGACTGGGCCGCATTCGTGCGGTTTCTGCGGCTGGCGGCGCTCGAGTCGGGGCAGATTCTGAACTACTCGGGAATTTCAAACGAAACTGGGGTTTCGCAGCCGACGGTGAAGGGTTACTACCAACTCTTGGAGGACATGTTTATCGGTGTCCGGGTCCCCGCGTGGTCCAAAAGCTCGCGCAAGAACCTCCTTTCGACACCTAAGTTTCTGCTGTTCGATCTGGGCGTGCGCCATGCGGCTGCGGGGCTGGAAGTTTCGCGCGCAACCGTACTCAGCAATCCGGGTCCCCTATTCGAACAATGGGTGGGGCTGGAGCTTTGGCGACGACTGCAATACCTCGGCCAGGGAGAACTATCCTATCTACGCACGCGTGACGGGGCAGAGATCGATTTTCTGGTGGAGCGCAAAGGGCGGGTGACGCCGATTGAAGTCAAATGGACGGAACGCCCCACGCTCTCGGACGCGCGTCACTTGATTGCATTCCTGAAGGAACACCCCGAGCAGGCGAAACAGGGATACATTGTCTGCCGTTGCCCGCGCCCGCTCGCGCTGGCGGACAACATTATCGCCTTACCATGGTTTTGCTTGTGAGATTTTCGACCGCCGACGCCGAGTTGTTTGATGTCTGTAGTTCAAAAATGATTGCTGGCCTGTGCTAAAACTATCTGTTGAGGCCTTTGCCTCGGCGGCATGTGCGTTGGAATGATAGCAGGCTCACAGTATCGGGGTACAAACGTGTGTCTCGAGCGGTCGTCGGGCTAAAATGGGCGCTGAACTTGCGTGAAGGAGTGGTCGATGATTCCTCTCTTAATTCTCGCCTTCCTGGTCATCTCCCTGTTCGCCTACCTGGTCATCATCTATAACGGCCTGGTGCGCGTGGGTGCTGCGGTCAAGCTGGCTTGGTCGAACATCGATGTGCTGCTGGTGCAACGCCATGACGAGCTACCGAAGCTTGTTGAAGTATGCCGCCAGTACATGCAGTTCGAGCGCGATACGCTGGAGCGGGTGGTCAAGGCGCGGGCTGTGATGGATACGGCCAGGAGCTCCGGCAACGTCAATTCCGTCGGCACCGCCGAACGCGAGCTGCGCACCGGACTGAGCGGGCTTTACGCCGTGGCGGAGCGTTACCCTGACTTGAAGGCCAACGAGGGATTTCGAACCCTGACCGCGCGAATCAGCGGTTTGGAAACCGCCATCGCCGACCGCCGTGAGATCTACAACGACTCGGCAAATGCCAATAATGTCCGACTCGCCACCTTCCCGGATGTCATCGTCGCGAATTTCGGCAATTTCCAGCAGGCCAAGCTGCTGCAATTCCAATCCGAGCAAAAGGCCGACGTCGACATCAGGGGCCTGTTCGCGAGTTGACGCGGTCGCAAATGGCGGTCGCTGCCTCTGACTCCCCGACGACGCATTACTGGCTCGGTGCCGTGGCGCTGGGTGCTGTCGCGGTCTGGGCTCTCTACAAGTGTTTCGCCAGCGTACGCCGAGACCGGATCTTGGCCGATACGCCGCTCGTGAAGATCCGTTCCGCAGCGCAGGGCTACGTCAAGGTGATCGGTCACGCCAAGCCCGCGGGAGAGGCTCCCACGGCGGCGCCCTTGAGTGCGCGGCCTTGCGTCTGGTGGAGCTACGAAATCGAGCAAAAAGTCACCAATTCCAAAAACGAGTCGCACTGGGAATCGTTCGCGAGTGGTACCAGCGTCGAACCCTTCGTACTCGCCGATGCGGACGGCGAATGTCTCGTCGGTCCCGTCAGCGCCGAAATCACGCCGACGAGCCGCGACACCTGGTACGGCGACCGGCCGAACCCGGGTTGTCTGCCGGTGCATACCCAGGGTCTACTCGGGACCGACGATTACCGGTATACGGAACGATTGCTCAGCGTCGGCGATCTCTTGTCGGTGACCGGTGAGTTGCGCTCGAATTCCGAAATCCAAACGGCCGCAGATGCGAGCGTCGCGCTCCTGCGAGAATGGAAACACGACCAGGCCGCTCTGCTCGCGCGTTTCGACCAGAATCACGACGGCCGAATCGACTCGACCGAATGGGAGGCGGCGCGGCGTGCAGCCACGGCGCAGTCCCAGACCGCTGCCCTCAGATCCCCGATCGTGCGTACCAGCGTCATCGGTCAACCGATGCACGGTGAACCCTTTCTCATCGCGCCCATGGATTCTGCGCATCTCGTGTTACGCGAGAAAATGATGGCGGTGATATTTTTGATTCTGGGCGTCGTTTGTACGGGCCTGTGTGCCTGGTCGGTCGAGCGTGCGCAGGGCGGGTAA
>JALYHU010000258.1 GCA_030776345.1 Pseudomonadota bacterium
ATTGCTACACCTGTTACCGCTCGACTTGCATGTGTTAGGCACGCCGCCAGCGTTCAATCTGAGCCAGGATCAAACTCTTCAGTTAATAACACTTAGTCACTGAAGCAATCACGATCCCAAACTCACATCCATTCACAACGTGTTTTTTAGGCACGAATGAACGACTGGTCGTTTGGTACTCGTATCATCAATTGCACTAAAGGCAAATGACGCGAGTCCCCACACAAGTTACCTGTTCGAATTTTTAAAGAATAACCCGCGACAACAAAGGTCCGGGGAAAGACTTTCAAGTATAGCTGAGTTTCAGGGCCCGTCAACCGCCGGGAAGTCTCGAAAAACGCCTTTCACTTGGAAGGGCGCGCAGTATAGCCGGGGGTTCAGGCCTGTCAACCCGTTGTCGTCATTCTTTCAAACGAGTCGGGTATGAGCCCTCGATCGATGCTGCGGTTCGCGGCCGCGGGCCCCGCCCGGGCCATGGGGAGAGCCCCGTCTGCGGGAGCAAAAACAGGCTTGTTGGCCAGCCAATCGCGGCGCTACACTTTGTCGAGGGAGCTGGACTGATGGGACCCCGAGGCATCGGCGCGGCCGTATTCCTCACTCAGGTGTTCACCTAGCAGCGAAGAAGGCTTTATGCCCTTACCAACGATCCTCGCAGGACCTCACATTAGCGCCATGTCGCGTCTCGGATCTCTGGGCCCACCGGCTGCGCACGGCGTGGCGCCGCGCGGCCCCGCCCGGTGCACCGTCCTGTCGGGCTCGCCTCGTTAACCGGCTCGGATGCGAATTCTGCTGTCACCGAGAAGGCCCGGCAAGCACCCCGATACCGAAGGTACCCCCGTTGCGGCCATCGAGACCAAGATCTTGGCCGGGTTCATCGTGGCTACGGCGCTGCTGCTCGTGGGCGGCATTTACACGTACTACACCAGCCTACGGTACGCGGACTCGGCGGAGTGGGTCACGCATACGCAGGAGGTGCGCGCGTCGTTGGCGTCTCTCTATGGGTCGCTGGCGGGCGCCGAGGTGGCTCTGCGTGACTATTTATTGACCACGAACCCTGAGCGCTCCGGTGACTACGGCCGCTCCGTCAGGGACGCAGCGAAGCGGCTAACCGATCTCAAATTGCTCACTCGCGATAATGCCGAACAACAGCACAATCTCGCCGCGCTCGAGCCCCTGGTCACGGTGCAGCTGGCGGCGATGACGAGCACGTTCAGGGCCTACGCCGATTATGGGCTTCCCGCGGCACGGGCCGTGATGGAGATCACGCGGGAAACCGACGCTGCCCAGGAGGTGCGCAGGCTGACCGATCGCATGACGTCGGTCGAGGATGCGCTGCTCGCTGCGCGGCAGGCCGCGACGGCGAAGGAGCGCCACATCACGTTGATTTCGCTCCTGACCACCCTCGCCGCAGCGCTGGCACTGTTCACCGGTTTGTTTCGCGCCATCCATCGCGGCATGGTGGCCCGGCGCGATGCCGAGAATGCGCTGCGCGCCAGCGAGCAATACAACCGCAGCATCGTCGATAGCTCGCCCGATTGCCTCGGTGTGCTCACGCTGGAAGGACGGCTGCAGCAATTGACCCCGCACGGCTGCCGGCTGCTCGAGGTGGAGGATTTCGCCTCCATCGCGAACATCGATTGGCTGAGTATCTGGCAGGGACCGGATCGCTCCGCCGCACAGATGGCAATCGAGGCCGCGCTGCACGGCCGCGACGGACGGTTTCAGGGCTTTTGCCCGACGTTCAAGGGCACGCCGAAATGGTGGGACGTCATCGTCATGCCCATCCCCGGCGCCGATGGCCGCCCCGAACGCCTGCTTGCCGTGGCGCGCGACGTCACCGAGGTCAAACGCGGCGAAAGCGATTTGCGGGAGGCCAATCGCTTCCTGGACTCCCTGGTCGAGAATTTGCCCGTCATGATCGCCGTCAAGGACGCCGACAGTCTGCTGTTTGTGCGCCAGAATCGCGCCTTCGAGCACGCCTTCGGCTATTCACGCGAGGAGATCATCGGTAAGAGTGCCCGCGACCTGTTCGGCCCCGAAGAGGCCGATTTCATCATCGCAAAGGACCGCGAGGCGCTCGAACAAGATCGGTTGGTGGATATACCGGAACAACCGGTCCACACGCGCCACCTCGGGCTGCGAATTTTCCATACCATGAAGATGCCCATCGGCGGCCAAGACGGCAGGCCGCGATTCCTGTTGGCGATTTGGACCGACATTACTGAACGCAAGCTCGCGGAACAGGCCATTCATGAGCTGAACGCGGCGCTCCAAGCCAAGGCCGCCCAATTGACCACCATCAACGAAGAACTCGAAAGTTTCAGCTATTCGGTCTCGCATGATTTGCGTGCCCCGCTGCGGGCCATCGACGGCTTCGCGCTGATGATCGAGGAGGATTACAGCGAACGGCTCGACGCCGAAGGGCGGCGTTTCCTATCCGTGATCCGCGACAACAGCAAGCGCATGGGCGAACTCATCGACGGCCTGCTCGCATTTTCGCGGCTGGGTCGCCTGCCCGTCGTGACCCACGAGATCAACGTCGAGTCCTTGGTGCGGGAAGTCGCGCAAGAGGCATTGGACGTCCACGGCGCCGCCGCCCGAATCGAGGTCGGCTCGCTGCCGCCGGCGCAGGGCGATCGCGTGCTGCTGCGTCAAGTGTGGGCAAATTTGATCTCCAACGCGGTCAAGTACAGCAGCAAAAGGGCGCAGCCCCGGATCGAAGTAATCGGCCAACAAAATGCGTCGGAAAATCTATACTCCATCCGTGACAACGGCGTCGGGTTCAACATGGATTACGTCGACAAACTGTTCGGTGTTTTCCAACGTCTCCACCGCCCCGGCGAATTCAGCGGGACGGGAGTGGGGCTCGCCATCGTTCACCGGATCGTGAGCAGGCACGGCGGGCGGGTGTGGGCCGAAGGTAAGGTGAACGAGGGCGCGGTTTTCTCTTTTGCACTTCCCAAGCGAGTCGGCAATGGATGAACTTCAAACGGTGGACATACTCCTCGTCGAGGACAGCGACACGGATGCGGAGATGACCATCCGGGCGCTGCGCAAAGGGAGCCTCGCCAACAAGCTGCGCCTGCGCGACGGAGTCGAGGCCCTCGAGTTCGTCTTCCGTGAGGGGTCATTTCTCCAGCGCAGCGGCGGGCAACCAAAACTCATTCTGCTGGATCTCAAGATGCCCAGACTCGGGGGCATCGACGTACTGAGACGCCTCAAATCGGACCCCCGGACGAAGGTGATTCCCATCGTCATGCTCACGTCCTCGGCCGAGGAACGGGACCTCGTCGAGAGTTACCATTTGGGAGTAAATAGTTACTTGGTAAAGCCGGTCAATTTTGCCACATTCACGGATGTGATAACGCAGGCCGGACGGTATTGGGCCGTCATGAACCGACTTCCCGGCTAGAACTCGGGAGAAGCAAGGTGAGTATGCGCGGCGAGATCAAAGTGCTGCTGGTCGAGGATCGGGCGGAAGATGCGGAACTGCTGCTCGGCGACATGCGCCGCGGCGGACTCGGCATCGTTAGCCGCCGGGTCGAGAGCGAATCGGCTTACCAGGAGGCGCTCGAAGACTTTGAACCCGATCTGATCCTCTCCGACTATACCCTGCCGGGATTCGACGGGCCTCTGGCATTGCAGATTGCCCGGCGGCTGCGGCCGGACACCCCCTTCATCTTCGTGTCGGGAACCATCGGCGAGGAACGCGCGATCGAGGCGTTGCGCCAAGGCGCGGTCGACTACGTGCTCAAGGACCATCGAGCGCGCCTCGTACCGGCGATCCAGCGGGCGCTCGAGGAGGCCGAAAACCGGGATGCCCGACGCTGGGCGCAGCTCAAGCTCGAGGCCAGCGAAGAGCGATTTCGCTCCATTGCCGAGGCCACCCAAGAGTGGATTTGGGAGATGGACCGGCGGGGGTTTTATACGTTCTCCAGCCCGGCGGTGGAAATTATTTTGGGCTACAAGCCGAGCGATCTGCTCGGCAAGAATTGTCTCGATCTGGCAAAGCCGAGCACGCGGACTGCGGTCGCCGAACTGCTGCGCCATGCCGCCGAGGAAAAACGCGGTTGGCGCGATCTGACCCTGCATTTGCAACATGCCAAAGGCGGGATCCGCTGGCTGGACCATACCGCGTTCCCGCTGTTCGACGAAGTCGGCACGGTGATCGGTTACCGCGGAGTGGCTCGCGATATTACGCAGCGGCGGCTGCAGCAGGAGCGCATCGCTCGCTTGAGCCGCATCCAGGCGGTACTGAGCGGCATCAATTCGACCATCGTGCGCGTGCGCGACCGCCACGAACTGTTCCGCGAAACCTGCCGAATCGCCGTGCAGCAGGGCGGGTTTCGCATGGCATGGGTGGGTTCCGTCGAGCCGGGCGCCCTGCGCGCGACACCGCTGCTGTGGGAGGGACTCGACGAGGGCTACTTGGAAGAGGTGCATAGCGCTCTCGCCATGGTGGATGAAGACCCCGGTCCGGTGGGCAAGGCCATTCGCTACAAGAAAATGGTCGTGGCCAACGATATCGAAACCGATCCGCACACCGCGTTCAAGCGCCAAGCCTTGGCGCGCGGCTTTCGTTCGCTGATCGCCATGCCGCTCTTGGTGGCCGAGGAAGTAGCGGGTGTACTCGTACTGTTCTCGGGCGAGACCGGTTTCTTCGACTACGAAGAACTGAAGCTACTCAAGGACCTCGCCGGCGATATTTCCTTTGCCCTGGACTACATCGGCAAAGAGGAACGGCTCACGTATGCTTCCTACTATGACTCTCTGACAGGGCTGGCGAACCGTCAGTTGTTCTTCGACCGACTGGCGCAATCGCTGCATCAGGCTCGTGCCGAGCGGCGCGAGCTCGCCGTCATGGTCATGGATTTGCAGCGATTCAAGACGGTGAACGACACATTGGGGCGGTACGCCGGCGACCAGGTGCTCAAGGAGCTGGCGAGCCGGCTGCAGCGCACCATCGCGGAGTCCGGGACCCCGGCACGCATCGGCGGCGACTGCTTCGCCGTGGTAGTCCCCAACCTTCCCGGCCCCGCCATGGCGCGCTGGATCGACGACCGGATCATCGACGCGTTTGCCGAACCGCTGATAGTCGATGACATCGAATTGCGCACCTCCGTGAAGATCGGTATCGCGCTGTATCCTGCCGACGCGGACGCCGCCGAGACTCTGTTCATCAACGCCGAAGCAGCGCTCAAGCGGGCCAAGGATGGGCCGGATCCGTATGTGTTCTATTCGCCGGAGATGAATGCCCGCGTCGCTCACCGCCTGCATTTGGAGAGCCGGCTGCGCAAAGCGGTGGCCGAGCGGCAGTTCGTCCTGCACTATCAAACCAAGGTCGACTTGGCGAGCCGGCACATCCGCGGACTGGAAGCCCTGATTCGCTGGAACGACCCCGAGCGTGGCCTCGTGTCCCCGGTGGACTTCGTACCGCTGCTCGAAGAATCCGGACTGATCGTCGAAGTCGGCCGCTGGGTGATCGAACAGGCCGTGGCGGATACGCAGGCTTGGCGCGACCTCGATCTGAGCGTGCCGCGCGTCGCTGTGAACGTGTCGGAAGTTCAGCTGCGCCAGCCGAACTTCGTTGCCACGGTCCTCGGCGCGCTGGGGTCCCCGCGGGCGGCCGACGCCGGCATAGATCTCGAAATCACCGAGAGCATGCTCGCACTCAATGCAACGGCGAACGTGCAGAAGCTGCTGCAGCTGCGCGCGGCCGGCGTGCAGGTGTTCATGGACGATTTCGGCACGGGCTACTCAGGCCTGAGCCAGATCGCACATCTGCCCCTCGATGCTCTCAAGATCGACCGCGCCTTCATCGCCGACATGACCAAGAGCCCGGAGCACCTCGCCATCGTTTCGGCCATCATCATCATCGCCAAGGCCCTCGGAATTTTCGTCGTCGCCGAGGGCGTCGAGACCGAGGAACAGGCAGCGCGCCTGCGTGGGTTCGGCTGCAACGAGGCTCAAGGGTACCTCTTCAGCCGGCCGCTCCCCGCTTCCGAGGCGGCCAAGCTGCTGGCGGCGTCACCGCTCCCGGCCAAGCCGCCGCCGCAATAGCCCGTCCGGACGACGCCGCGCGGCGCAGGCCAGGCCCACGTCACCTTTTGGTGCATATCCATTGACCCGGCCCGGGGCGACGGCTAGCCTGAACATCCGTTGCTCAGGAAGCAGGTGAGACCCTCGGTGCGCCGCAAGATCCTTCGAACTCCCAAAATAGCCCACCGATTCAACGCGATAACCGCCCGGGTAGCGCCCTATGCCGCCGCGCTGAGCGCTGCGCTCATTCTGTGGCATGCCGCGCGCGACCAGCCGGTATCCGTGGCCAACCTGCCCGTACCACTGATCTATCCAAATGCCGCGGCAGCGCATTCGGTTCCGGCGGCGCCCGTCCCCACCCAGCTCAGCGGCCCGCTCGCGACCCAGCAGGCCGGCCTGGCGACCATCGAGGTGGTGGTGGGTAGAAACGACACCATGGACGCGATTTTCAGGCGCATGGCGCTGGATAAATCGGACCTGGCGGCCATTCGCAATCTCCCCGGCATTCGTCAGAGCTTGGACTTCTTGAAGCCCGGCGATGCGATCAAAGTCACCCACTTGAACGGCGGCGAAATCCAAGAGCTGTCACGCAAAGTCAGCGAGACGCAGACCCTCGACGTGGTGCGTGAAGATAGCGGGTTCGCCGCCAAGATCATCAGCAATCCTGTGGAAACACGCATCCGCACCGCCGCGGCCACCATCGAGTCCTCGTTGTTCCAGGCGGCCGAGGCCGCGGCCATCTCCGATGCGGTGGCGCTGAAGCTGGCCAACGTGTTCGCTTGGGACATCGATTTCGTGCTGGACATTCGCGAAGGCGACCGCTTCACGGCCGTCTACGAACAAATTTACCAGGATGGAAAGTACTTGCACGACGGCGAAGTACTCGCAGCCGAGTTCGTCAACGACGGGAAGGTGTACCGTGCCGTTCGGTTCACCGGGGCCGGCGGCTCGAGCGGCTATTACACGCCGGACGGCAAACCCATGCGCAAAGCCTTTCTGCGCGCGCCGGTGGACTTTACGCGTGTCAGTTCAGTCTTCAACCCGTCCCGACGCCATCCGATTCTGAACATCATCCGCGGCCATATGGGGACCGATTACGCTGCGCCCACGGGCACTCCGGTTCATGCGGCGGGCGATGCCCGAGTGAGCTTCGAAGGCACCCGCGGCGGCTACGGCAATGCCATCGTCCTCCTGCACACCAACAGCGTGTCGACCTTGTACGGTCACATGTCGCGATTTGCCAAAGGGGTTCGCATGGGCTCGCACGTGAACCAGGGTGATATCATCGGCTACGTGGGCATGACGGGACTCGCCACCGGCCCGCATTTGCATTACGAGTACCTCATGAACGGTGTGCACATGAATCCGCAGACCGTGCGATTACCCGGAGCAGAACCTCTGCGAGCCGACTCCTTGGCCAAATTCCAGCGCGCCGCCGCCCCGCTGCTCGGCGATTTGGCAGCCGCGAGCCCGCAACCGGCATCCGATCCACATTCGGGGTCGGGGACGAGCATGAATCCCACGATGGCCGCTGCTGCCGAAACCGTGACCGGTGCCACTGGGTCGGCAAACGATTCGCGAGCGAAGCCCTCGGTCAATTAGGCACGCCGCACCGGCCGCGCCCCCGCGTCGCCTTGGCCCCCAGACTTGCCCGTATGAACGACTCTGAACTACAGACTCCCCGGCTTTACATAAATCGCGAGCTGTCGTTTCTCGAGTTCGATCAACGAGTACTGGAACAAGCCAAGGACGCCCGCATCCCGCTGCTGGAGCGCGTTAAATTTCTTTGTATTTCGTGCAACAACCTGGATGAATTTTTCGAAATACGGGTCGCCGGGCTGAAGGAACTCCTCGATGCCGGCGCGGTGCAAGCGACCACGGACGGACTGTCCGTGCCGGAAATACTCACGGCAATCCGCAGGCGCGCCGTGCGGCTCGTCGACGAGCAATATCAGCTGCTCAATGACGTTCTCTTGCCGGAACTGGCGAAGAATGGAGTGGTCTTCGTGGCGCCGGATACCTGGACCGAGGCGCAGGCCGAGTGGCTGGCGGCGTATTTCGAGCGCGAAGTGGAGCCGGTGCTGAGCCCGTTGGCTCTGGATCCGGCACGTCCCTTTCCAAAAATTCTCAACAAGAGCTTGAATTTTGCCGTCGTGGTCGAAGGCGAGGACGGTTTCGGGCGCAACAGCGGTCTCGCGGTGGTTCAGGCTCCGCGCTCCCTACCGCGCGTCATTCGGCTCCCGGACGAACTGGGCAGCCGCCACTTCGTGTTCCTCGGCACCATCGTCGAGGCTTTCGTTTCCCGCCTCTTCGACGGCATGCGCATGCGCGGCTGCTACCAGTTCAGGGTGACGCGCAACAGCGATCTGTTCGTCGAGCAGGAAGAAGTCGACGATTTGCTGCGCGCAGTCGAGGGCGAATTGGCTTCGCGCCGCTATGGCGATGCAGTTCGCCTCGAGACCGCGCACGATTGTCCGGACGAGATCCTCACGTACTTGCTCGAACAATTCGGCCTCACCGGGGATGATCTCTACAAGGTCTCCGGACCCGTCAATCTCAACCGTTTGATGGCGGTGTACGACGTCGTCGACCGCACCGAGCTCAAGTACGCCGCGTTTACCCCCAGCATTCCGGAGCGGCTGAGGATGGGGTCGGACATCTTCGCCACGCTGCGTTCCGGCGATGTCCTTCTGCATCACCCGTTCCAGGGCTTTGGTCCGGTCATGGATTTCATCAAACAGGCGGCCGGCGACCCCCAAGTTCTGGCCATCAAGCAGACCTTGTACCGCGCCGGCAGCGATTCCGCCATCGTCGGTGCACTGGCGGAGGCGGCGCAAGCGGGCAAGGACGTCACCGTCATCATCGAGCTGCGCGCGCGCTTCGACGAGGAGGCCAACATCGAGCTGGCCAACAAGCTGCAGGAGGCCGGCGCGCACGTCATGTACGGCGTATTCGGCTTCAAGACTCACGCCAAATTGGTGATGGTGGTACGGCGCGAGGACAACGGCCTGCGTCGTTATTGCCATCTCGGCACGGGCAACTACCATCCCAAGACCGCCCGGCTCTATACCGATTATGGACTGATGACGGCGGATGAAGAGATCGGCGAGGACATCCACGAAATTTTCCTGCAGCTCACCGGTCTCACCCGGATTCCGCGGCCCCGCAAACTCCTGCACGCACCCTTCAGCATGCACCAAGCGCTGCTGGCGAAGATCGCACGAGAGGCCGAGCATGCGCATGCGGGCAAACCCGCGCGGATCATCGCCAAACTCAACGCCGTCACCGAACCGACCGTCATACAAGCGTTGTACCGCGCCTCGCGCGCGGGCGTCGATATCGACTTGATCGTGCGCGGCGTGTGCTGTTTGCGGCCCGGCGTCCCCGGCGTCTCGGAGCGCATCAAGGTACGCTCCATCGTGGGACGGTTTCTCGAACATTCCCGCGTCTACTACTTCGAGAATGCCGGGCAGCGCGAGATCTACTGCGGCAGCGCGGACTGGATGGACCGGAATCTATTTCGCCGCATCGAAGTGGCGTTCCCCGTGGCAGCTCCCGAGTTGCAGGCCCGCGTCATGGATGACTTGCATCTCTATCTCGCCGATGACTGCCAAGCGTGGACATTGTCGTCGGAGGGTCGGTACACCCGCGCCGGCAGTGCCTGCCAGGTCAGCGCGCAAGCGCGCTTGCTCAGCTTGTACGATGAACGAGTCGCTCTCACGGAAGCGTGAAGTACCCCCACGCGAGGCGGCGGCCACCCCACGACGCAGGCGGATCTCAGACCGTGTTGAGCTTGAAGCCGGCTTCCTTCAGATAGACCCGCTCCTGCTCCAGGTCCTCGAGCGTCAGAGGATGCTCCTTCATCCACCGCTGCGGAAGTTCCAAGGTGAGGGAGCGCCCCTTCACGCGCAATGCGACCCCTGGGAGGGCCTGCGGGCTGCGGGCGCGGTGCAGCAGCACTGACAACCGCAGCAGAACCGTGAGAAATTCTGCATGCCGGTCCCACGGGGGCAGGAGATCGGCGAACGCTTCCAGAGCCAATTGGCGGCGGTGGCTGCCAACCAAGGCCGACAGCAGCAGCTGCTCCTCGCGCGGGAATCCCGGCATGTCCGCATGCTGCAGCAGGTAAGCGCTGTGCCGGTGGTACTTCGAGTGGGCGATATCGAGCCCCGTTTCGTGCAGCCGAGCCGCCCAGCGCAGCACCGACTCCGCCAGCGGGTCTTCCAGCCCCCAGTCGGATTCGACTTGTTCGAGCAAGGCGACGACGGTTGCCTCGACCCGGTCCGCCTGCAGCGAATCGACGTGGTAGCGCTTCTCCATCGCACGCACGCTGCGCACGCGCGCATCTTCGTTGGTGAAACGGCCCATCAGGTCGTAGAGCAATCCCTCGCGCATCGCGCCCTCGGCGACCCGGACGCGATCGATGCCGAGGCTCTCGACGATCTCCAATAAAATGGCGAGACCGCTGGGAAACACGGGTGCGCGTTCGGCATCCACGTCCGGCAGCTCTAGATCGTCGACGTGGCCGGCGGCAATGACGCGGTCGGCGAGGCTGCGCAGATTGTCGAGCGTGATGCGCGGCGAATCGGGGTTCAAGCGGCGCACGACATCGGCAATGACGCGCACCGTGCCTGAACTGCCGAACACCTGCAGCCAACCCAATTTCTTGTAGGCTTCTTGGATGGGCTCGAGTTCCAGCCTCACCGCCGTGCGTGCGCGCTCGAAACGCTTTTCCGAGATTCTGCCGTCATCGAAGCAAATCGAACTCAGGCCCACACAGCCCACCGACAAACTCTCGAGGAGCAGCGGATTGAAGCCCTCGCCGATCACCACCTCGGTCGAACCGCCGCCGATGTCGATGACCAGCCGCTTGTCCGGGTTCAGCGGGCTGGTATGTACGACGCCGGAGTAGATCAGGCGCGCTTCCTCGAGCCCGGAGATGATCTCGATGGGGTGGCCCAGCGCGGCACGCGCACGTTCGAGGAACCACCGTTTGCGTTTCGCGCAGCGCAGCGCATTGGTACCCACCACCCGCACGCTGTCCGCGCGCACGGCGCGCAAGCGCTGTCCGAAGCGCTCCAGGCAGCGCAATGCGCGGTCGGTGGCCGCATCGTCCAGACGTCCGCTGTCGGTCAACCCGGCGGCCAAGCGGACCATTTCCCGCAAGCGATCGAGGATGAGGAGCTGGCCGTGCGAATAGCGCGCGACCACCATGTGAAAGCTGTTCGAGCCTAGATCGACGGCGGCGAGCACGTCGGGTACGGCACGGCCGCCGCTCTTCACACGCTCACGTTCTTATGCTGCGAACGAGGAGCCGCAGCCGCACGTGGTCTTGGCGTTCGGATTGCGAATGACGAATTGAGCGCCCTGAAGGTCTTCTTTGTAATCGATCTCGGCGCCCATCAAGTACTGGGCGCTCATCGGATCCACGAGCAGCTGCACGCCGCGATTTTCCACGCAAAAATCGCCGTCTTCCATCTTTTCGTCGAACGTGAACCCGTATTGGAAGCCGGAGCATCCGCCGCCCGACACGAAGACCCTCAGCTTGAGGTTGGGGTTCGCCTCCTCACGGATCAAGTCACCCACCTTACCGGCGGCCGCATCGGTAAACACCAATACATCCGGAGGCGGCGGGGCGATATCGGACTGGGAAACAGATTCTGAAGATGCGCTCATATCGGTAGTGTACTCGCCGGTGGGTGGTCAATCAAAGCTGAGGCTCGGTCATGGGATCGGCGTCACCTTCGACGCCCCCGGAATTCGCCCTGTGGATCATTTTTCCATTGATTTGGGCGCCCACCGCCGTTTCAACGACCGAATACCGTACATTTCCCAATACTCGCGCCTTTTCCCCCAACTCCACCCGGTCGGCGGCATCGATGTCGCCCTTGACGATGCCGTTGAGCACGATGTTCGGCACGATGACCGATCCCTCGATTCCGCCCAGCTCGCTCACCCACAGGCTCGCCCCGCTTCCTGCATCGCAGGTCACGTTGCCGTTGATGTATCCATCCAGATGCAAGCCGCCTGAAAATTCGACGTCGCCGTTGATACGCGTGTTGGCGCCGATCAGCGTATCGATAGTCGGTCTTTTACTCGGTTTCCGTTTGAACATTGCTCTCACCCTTGGACCTGTTGGCCGCGCCCATGCCGGCGGCGCCGGGGCCGGCCGCCTCCACGCCGGGCGCTTCCGTTTCCACGGACATGCCCTGCGCCTTCCAGACGAACGCTTGACGAAAACCGTGAGCTGCATCTTTGCCCGACCGGATCTCGATCCCGATGCGGGTGGGCTCGAATCCGGGCGGCAACTGTACGGGCTCGTCGTAGTCCTGAAAGTAGCGGAACGAGTATGCCAGGCCGCCGCGATGACTGGCCGATACTTGGGCAAAGCTCACGCTGAGCGGCTTGCCGCGCAGCAATCCGTCGATGATGATGATGGCCGTGCCGGCCACCGTCTTGTCCGGCTTTCCCGTCTGCATGAGCACGAATTTCAACCGAAACTGCCCGGCTGCCTCGGGCACTATCTGCATCTGTTGGACTTTGACGTGCACCAACGAGTCCGGCTGCACCAAGCCGCGGTAAAATGACAGGTCTTGGGTGAGCCGCGCAATTTGACTCTGCATGTCGCCCAGACTGCGCTCCACCTGTTTGTAACCCTCGCGGTCGACGCGCCGCGCCACATCGGCCGCCGCCAACTGCTCCCGCTGCCGGTTGTTGTCCGCCTCCAACTCGCGGATCCGCGAGCTCGCCGACAAGGCGCCACGCACGGAGTCCACCACCCGGAAGCCCGCATCGTACCGGCCAAGTTCGAACACGCCATAGAGCACGGCCAGGGCAAGCAGCGCCCCCGACGCCAGCAGCGCCGCGCGGCGTCTGGGTGCATGCGAACGGACGACGAGTTTGCCGAACAAATCCGTCATGTAAGGATTCCTGCCCCTGCTGCACGAGGGAACGAGACATTACACGAACTTCGATGGAAGCGAGTTATCATCCCTGCCCGTTTCGCACGAGGTGATGGAACTTGCTCTGGTTGAAGGCTTTTCACGTAATTGCGGTGGTCACCTGGTTCGCGGGACTGTTTTATTTGCCGCGGCTTTTCGTTTATCACGCGGATGCGGGAGACTGGATCAGCGTCCAGCGCTTCCGCGTCATGGAACGCCGGCTATTCGCGATCATGACCGTCGGCGCGGTCGCCGCCGTTGCACTGGGCATCGCCATGGTCGTGGCTGCACCCGGCTATCTCAAGATGGGGTGGCTGCACGGGAAGCTCCTATTCGTCGGCTTGCTCATCGTGTATCACGGGCTTTGTTTCAAGTTCTTGCGCGATTTCGCCCACGATCGCCGCACGCACACCGCCAGGTGGTTTCGCGGGTTCAATGAGGTGCCATCGCTGTTGCTCGTCGTGATCGTCGTCCTGGCGGTCGTCAAGCCTTGGTAAGCCGACTAGCCCACCAGTCGGGGTACGGCGGCAGCCCCAGGGGAAAGATGAGCCCGCCCAAATCATGCAAGGCCCGCACGTAGACCCGACGCTTGAAGTAAACCACCTCCCGCACCGGAGTCCAGTAGTCGGCCCACCGCCACCGATCGAACTCAGGCTGGCTGGTGCAATCGAAGCGCAGCTTGGTTTCCGCGGCCGTGAGTTTGAGTAGGAACCAGCGCTGCTTTTGACCGATGCACCTGTCGCGAACGTACTGGCGCGGCAAACGATAGCGCAGCCATCCGCGGGTCGAACCCAAAACCTCCACGTCCCCCGGTTCCAGGCCGATCTCTTCCTTCAATTCACGAAATAGGGCGTCTTCCACCCGCTCGCCGCGATTCACGCCGCCCTGGGGAAACTGCCAGCCGCGACCCCCGACCCGGCCTCCCAAGAACACTTCTCCGGCCCCACGGGTCAGAATGATGCCGACATTTGCACGGAAACCGTCTTTGTCTATGTAATCGGTGGCTGGCTCGGCAGACATGGCGCCAATTGTTCCACATCGACGCCCCCTTGTGGTTGCCCAGCGGCGGCGCTTGTGGCGGCCGCGCGCGGTCCGTATGGTACCCGCCACATGAAAGGCCGCCGCTTGCTTCTGCCACTCTTGACGCTTGTCGCGATTTCGAGTCTTACCTTGGCCGTATCGGTGGGCAGTGTCGGTTTCAGCGTGAAGAGCATACTCCTGGCGCTGCTCGACCAAGGCCCCTCGGCCGGCAGCGTGGGGAACGCGCACCTCGTCCGTGAGGTGATACTGACGTTGCGCCTGCCGCGGGCACTCAACGCGTTCAGCACCGGGGGGCTGCTGGCCCTGGCCGGCGTCCTCATGCAGGTGCTGCTGCGAAATCCGCTGGCCGACCCCTACGTGCTCGGTATTTCCGGGGGTGCCGCGGTAGCTGCACTGGGCGCCATGCTGCTGGGTTTCGGCAGCGTTTTGATCGACTGGTCAGCCGGGGTGGGTGCGCTGGGCGCGACTCTACTGGTATTCGCACTGGCTCATGCCCGCGGCGGCTGGACCCCCCAGCGCTTGCTGCTCAACGGTGTCGTGGTGGCGTCGGGCTGTACCGCCGTGGTCACCCTCATGCTGGCCCTCGGCGATGAGAGCAAACTGCGCGGAATGCTGTTCTGGTTGATGGGTGATTTGTCGTTGTCGGGCTTTTCTCCTACGCCACCGGCCCTGTTGCTGACGATCGGTCTGCTTGCCCTTGCCGGCGCGCGAAACTTGAACGTGCTGGCGCGCGGCGACGTCGAATCGCAATCCCTGGGCCTGGCGCTGAGGCCTACGCGCATCGTCCTGTTCTGTGCGACCGCCGCGCTCACGGCATCGGCCGTCACCACCGCCGGCGGTATCGGGTTCATCGGCCTGGTCACCCCGCATTTGGTGCGCTTGATGGCCGGCAGCAATCACCGCGTGGTCGTACCGGCCTCTATCCTGTTGGGCGGTAGCTTGTTGACTCTGGCGGATACGCTCGCCCGCAGCGCCGCCGCGCCGCGGGAACTCCCGGTCGGCGCCTTGACCGCGCTCATCGGCGTGCCGCTGTTCTTGATGTTGTTGCGCACCGCACGGCGCATCACGTTCTGATCGATTCCCTGCGGGATTTCGCCTCAGCCGGCGCCCATCTGCACTCGATTGCGGCCCATCGCCTTGGCTCGATACAAGGCCGCGTCGGCATCCGCCAGCAAGCGATCCGCGACCGCCTTGAGGTCCGTTTCATGCCGGCCGGGCGAGACCGATGCAACACCCACCGAGATCGTCAGCGTGCGTTCGATCTGCGCCGTGAGACGAAACGGCAGCGTGGCGATGACCTCACGAATGCGTTCGGCCAAGGTGGCGGCTTCGGCAGCGCTGGCCTCCGGCAATAGAATTGCCAACTCGTCGCCGCCGAAACGCGCCGCGGTGTCCATGCTGCGAATCTGCGATTCGACTCGCTGCGCGACTTCCTTCAACGCGTTATCGCCGGCAAGGTGACCGTAGCCGTCGTTGATGCTCTTGAAGTTATCGATGTCCAGCATCAGGCAGGCGATGGTGCCCGCGCGCCGCTGCGCCCGCGCCAGTTCCTCCTTCAACCGTTGCTGCAGATAGCGGCGATTGTGCCATCCGGTCAGAAAATCGGTTATGCCGGCGCGCAACAACCGCGCGCGGTTCACGGCATTCTCGATGCACACGGCGGCGACGGCCCCCAAATGCGCGAGAAAATCGGTTCCGTGGTGCCGCGTGAAGCGCGTGGCGTCGCGGCTGCCGAAACACAGCGCTCCGGTCGCTCGATCCTTGCGAGGCAGCGGTATCAGCGCCGCGCTTTTCAGGTTGGCGACTCCCGGAAACAAGAGATGATGGTCGGCTCCGACGAAGGGGCCCAGCCAAGGCCTGTGCAACACCGCCAATTGCGGTGCCAGCCCCACCAGCGAATCGACGAAGAAAATCTGCTTGAACTCATCGGGGCGGTCGCCGCCCGCGAGCAGCAAATGGCGAATCTCGTGCTGAGGATCGAGAAGCACCACGCTGATTGCATCGAGCGAGTACGACTCGCGCAGGCCCTCGACCAGCTCCCGAAGCAGCTGGGCCAAACCGTCGGCCCGCAGCAATGTCAATTCGCGCGCCTGCGTTCGTTTCAAAATGCTTTCGTTATTGGCGGCCTCGGCGGTCAGCTCCTTCAGACGTTTCTTGAGGTCTTCGTTTTCTTGAATGGTTTCGTCCATGCACTGCATCCTCGGCTTCAGACTCAGCCGGCGCGGGCAGCGGCTCGCACGTCGAAATAGGCTCGGCCCCGGTTCATGAGCGCGGCGAACGCATCGGCATCTTTCGTTTTCACCACCGTTATCAAGCGCTCGACCGCTTCGCTCAGCGCCAGCAAGGATTCGCCCCCATAGTCGTTCAGCGCCTGTATTTCGTAATACAGATCGGGACTTTCGCCTGCCACTCGACTCGCCACGTCCAACTGCGCATCGAACGTCGTGCTCGATAGCTGGCCCAAGCGCAGCGCCGCCTCGCCGCTTTCCGCCAGGGCTGTGAAGAAGGCGATGTTGAGCGCATGCGACAACCCAAGCACGTAGGCGATCAGACGGTCGTGCTCGTCCAGCCCCATCACCACCCGCTCGGCCATGGTCGGGGCGAACAGGTCTTGAGCTTCCCTCAGAGCGGCGGCATTGCCCAAATCGATGAATATGACGTGGCGCCCGGACAGCAAGTCCGTGTCCGGCCCGAACATGGGATGCAGCGACGTGACGCGGCATCCGGCCTTGACCAACGCATCAAGCCCGGGACGCAAGGGAGTTTTGAGAGAACCCAAATCGAAGATGAGGCCGCGCGGCGCCCGCGCAGCCAGCGTCAGCAGCAAGCTCGAAGTAACGCCGAGCGGCGTCGCCAGCACGATCAGATCGAAATCGAGGGCATCCTTCTCCCACTCGGCGAGGAAACCGAACCCCGGTACGGCGCCGCATGGATCGGCAATCGTGACGCTGAATCCCTGCGATGCCAGGAAATCCGCGAACCATCCCCCCATTTTGCCGCGCCCACCGATCACCACGGCGCGTTTTCCGCTGCCGTGGGCATGAGCGGCGACCCGCGCATGTTCCTGGGTGGCCAGCGAGGATTGGATCAGCTGCCGCAGCAGCGTTTCGGCGAGATCCGGCGAGATGCCCAGCCGCTGCGCCGTGTTCCGGCCCCGGAGAATGACCTCGCGCTCGCGGCCGAAATCCCGGGTGGCCTGTCCCGTTGCACGTTTGACCGAGGCCACGTTCTCGCTGAGGGCTTGGCGGCGCGCAACCAGATTGAGGAGTTGCTCGTCCAGTTCCGTCAACGCGGTTCGCAATTCATCCAACGTCATGAAATAGAACCCCAGTTTGTGACGGCTCCCTTTTACTGGCCAAGCACGGCTATCGCAAGCGCGACGGCGCGGATACCATCCCCACATGACCCAGAAGGCGCTCCATACCGAGACGCTGCCCGACCCGCTGCCGGCCAACCCCCTGCAGGTTACGGCAGAATGGCTAGCCCAGGCGCGAATCGATGCCGCTCAGCCGAATCCGAATGCCATGGTACTGGCCACCGTGGACGGTCGCGGCCAGCCTTCGGCACGCGTGGTTCTCTGCAAGGATATAGCCGCGGAAGCCGGATGCATCAGTTTTTATACGAATTATGAATCGCGCAAGGGCCGGGAGCTCGACGAGAACCCGCGCGCCGCCGTCGTGTTTCACTGGGATTACCGCCGCCGGCAGGTGCGCGCCGAAGGCCGCGTCGAACGCCTGTCGGATGCCGAGAGCGATGCTTACTTCGCGAGCCGCCCTTGGCAAAGCCGGCTCGGCGCCTGGGCAAGCCGGCAGAGCGAACCCGTGGCATCGCGGGCGGCGCTCGGCCAAGCGATCGCGGCGGCGGCGGCCCAATTCGGCATTCCGTACGAGGGCCCCGGCTCAGAGGAACCGGCGACGGTGACGGCGCGTATTGCCCGCCCCCCGCACTGGGGCGGCCTGCGGCTGCACGTGGATGCCGTCGAACTGTGGGTCGAAGGCGAATTCCGCATCCATGATCGCGCTCGCTGGACCAGGCAGCCCGCCCCCGCGCACGGCGCCGAGTTCGCAACCCCGGCCGCCATCCGCTGGTCGGTGACGCGTCTGCAACCATGAACCTACTGCAAGGCCATGAGGCAACCTGCCCTCACTGTGGGGAAACCATCGATCTGACTCTGGACTTGTCGGTTCCCGACCAGTCGTACATCGAAGATTGTCCGGTGTGCTGCAAACCCATGTTGATTTCGTATACCGCCGCCGACGGCGCACTCGACGCATTGCGCGTAGACCCCACCGATTGACCTGGCGAAACAGCAGCGCCGCAGCCCCATGAGCCGGTTCAAGACGCTGCGCGTGGCGATCTTGCTGCTGATTCTGTTGGTCGTTGCCCTGACGACCTGGCTGGATCGCTACCGCAGCACGCGGTGGCGCGAGCCGCTGTTCGTGGCGATCTACCCCATTGCGGCCGATGACAGCGCCGTGACACGCAGCTACGTCGACGAGCTCACGGGGGATGAATTCAAGGCCATAGATCTCTTTTTCGCTCGCGAAGCGGTGCCTTACAAATTGCGCGCGGATGAACCCATCCGGTCGCGGCTGCGGCCCGAACTCGAGGAACTGCCGCCGCGACGCTCGGCGCGGGCCGGCCTCGTTGCCACCGCCCTCTGGAGTCTCGAGCTGCGTTACTGGGCATGGCGCATTACCCGGCACGCGCGCGAACCCGAGGACGTGCGCATCTTCGTGCTGTATCACGATCCGGCGCTCACACCCACCGTGCCGCATTCGCTCGGGCTCACCAAAGGGTTGATCGGCGTCGTCTACGCCTTTGCCGCGCCCGCGATGAGCGGTGCGAACAATGTGGTGATCGCTCATGAATTGCTGCACACCGTCGGCGCCACCGACAAATACGATCCGGCGAACGATGCGCCGCGGTTTCCCGAAGGTTTCGGCGATCCGCGGCAAGTCCCGCTGTACCCGCAGAGAAAGGCAGAGATCATGGCGGGCCGGCGCATGCTCGCGCCGAATCGATGGCAACAGCCATCGAGCCTGGACGAAGTGGTGGTGGGTGTCGCCACGGCCCTCGAAATACGTTGGGCCCGGTGATGGGCCGCGCGCTGGTCGAATGCTGCGATCTAGACGTCGGCGTCGCATCCCGAACCTTGGTTCGCGGCTTGAATCTTCGGGTCGCGGCCGGCTCGATGCTCGCGGTGCTGGGACCGAACGGCTCCGGCAAGAGTCTGTCGCTGCACACGCTTGCCGGGCTACGCGCCGTCGCGGCGGGCAAGGTGTTGATCGGGGACCGGCCCCTCGACGAATGGCCTCGCCGGGAGCTCGCGCGCGAACTGGCCCTGTTGCCGCAGAATGTCGAGGATCCGTTTCCCGCGAAGGTTCTGGAAACGGTGCTGCTGGGGCGCCACCCCCACATCGGCCGCTGGCAATGGGAATCCGCGGAGGATATCGCGATCGCGAAGCACGCACTGGCCGCGGTGGGGCTGGCCGCGTACGAAGAACGCGATATATCTACCCTATCGGGCGGGGAGCGTCGCCGCGCGGCCCTGGCCGCCGTGCTCGCGCAAAACCCGCGGGTATTCTTGCTCGACGAGCCCACCAATCAGCTCGACCCCAACCATCAAGTCGAAGCCTTGCAATTGCTGCGCGCGCGCGCCGATGCGGGTGCAGCCGTCATCGTTACGTTGCATGACCCCAACCTGGCAGCGCGCTTCGCCGATCATGCGCTGCTCATCGGCGGCGCGGCAGATTGGCGTTGGGGCAGCACGGCCGACATCCTCACCTCGGGTCATTTGTCCGAGCTCTTCCATACGCGTTTCGACGACCTCGAGATCGACGGTCGCCGCGTCTTCTTTCAGACGTAGCCAGGCTCGGCGCCGGCCCGGGGCCGGGCGGCCCGCCACGACGCCCGGCCGCATGAGCGACCCCGCGCAGTCCAAGCTGCAGCCTACGCCAGAGCGGACAGCACCGACGCATGGAGCCGGCCATTGGTCGCGAGCACGGAATTCGATTGAAGCGTGATGGGTGCTCCGCCAAGGTCCGTAAAATGTCCGCCCGCCTCCGACACGATCGCCACGCAGGCGGCAATGTCGAGAATGTTGACGTCGGACTCGATCACCGCGTCGATCTTGCCCGCCGCCAACAGGTGATAATGCAGAAAATCGCCGTAGCCGCGGATGCGGTTGACTCGCGCCACCAGCGCCCCGTAACGGCTCCACCCGCTGCCGGATGCCAGGGTCTTCAAGTTACCGGCCGACAGGGCAGCCGCTTCCAGTTCGCCGATTGAACTCACCGCCAACTCCTTGCCGTTTAGATAAGCGCCGCATCCGCGTTCGGCAAAAGCCAGATCGCCGTACACCGGCGCGCTGGAAACGCCGAGCACGATCTCGCCGCGGCGCATGAGTGCGATTTGCGTGGAGAACATCGGGTACTCGCGCACGAAGGCCTTGGTGCCGTCGATGGGATCCACCAACCACAAATTCTCGGCGTCCAGACCGCGCGACACGGTTTCCTCGCCGAAGAATCCATACGAGGGGAAGCGCGTCTCGAGAATCTCGCGGATCGCTGCTTCGCAGCGGATATCCGCCTCGGTGACAGGGGATTTGTCGGCCTTGATGCGCACTTCGATGTTGCGCCGGTACATGGAGCGTGCGATCGAAGCAGCCTGCGCGGCGGCATCGAGCGCCGCCTGCAATTCGGGTGAAGGGTTCATAGGGTCTCCGGGTGAAATGCCACCTTAGCAAACCTTGTGCTACCGTCGCACCCCCGAATCAGAGTTATCAAATCATGGGCAATCGGCTCACGAAGATCTATACGCGCACCGGCGATGACGGCAGCACCGGGCTCGGCGACGGTGCCCGGGTACCCAAAGAAAGCCTGCGCGTGGAAGCCTATGGCACGGTCGACGAGGCGAACAGTGCGATCGGGGTGGTGCTCGCGGCCGCGACGCTGCCTTCCGCGGTGGGGGAGTGTCTCACCGAGGTCCAGCATGATCTCTTCGATCTGGGCGGCGAGCTGTGCATTCCCGGACATCGATCGATTACCCCGGCCCATGTTCTGCGGCTCGAAGCGAAACTCGATGGCTTCAACGAAGGGCTGCCGCCGCTCAAGGATTTCATTCTTCCCGGGGGCGGCCCCGCAGCCGCCGCCTGCCACGTGGCGCGCGCGGTGTGCCGCCGAGCGGAGCGGCGTTGTTGGTCGTTGGCGCGGGTCGATGCGATCGCCCCCGATGCCCTGAAGTACCTGAACAGGCTCTCGGATTTGTTGTTCGTGATCGCGCGCGTGCTGGCCCGCCATGAACGCGGCAGCGAAATCATCTGGCGGCGATCAAAGCAATGAATAGGCTCCTAGGCAACGCTTTCGGCGCGCAGCTGGCTGGAATGCATCCAGTCGGCGTGCCAGCGCTCCAAATACGCTGCCGCCAGCGGCCTGCAAAACAAAAAACCCTGCACCTGGTTCGCTTCGCGATTGCGCAGGTACTGCCATTGCGCCTCGGTCTCCACGCCTTCCGCCACGGTCGCGAGTCCCAAGCTCTTGGCCATCGCAATGATGGCATCGACCAAGGGCGCATTGCCGGCGCGCTTCGAAGCAATGTCGCGCACGAAGACGCGGTCGATTTTCAGCGTATCGATGGGAAAGTGACGCAAATACGACATGGAACTGTAGCCGGTGCCGAAATCATCGAGCGCCGTCGCGACGCCGAGGTCCTTTAGGCTCTTGACCGCTTTGCCGACGGCGCTCGAATATTCGATCAACGCGCCCTCGGTGAATTCCAGCTCGATCCTGCCCGCATCGATGCCGGCCGCGTCGATCGCGCTCGACACCCGACGCACCAGGCTTCCATCGCGGAACTGGACTCCGGAAACGTTCACCGCCACCTGGCAATTCATTACGCCCGTATCGTGCCAGCGACGCGCCTGGGCGCATGCCTCGCGCAGCACCCAGTCGCCGATCTCGACGATCAGACCGCTCTGCTCGGCGAGCGGGATGAACTCGTCGGGCGGCACCCAACCGCGCTGCGGATGCGACCACCGCAGCAGGGCCTCGACGGCCTCGACGCGCAAGTCGTTCAGCGCCAGGCGCGGCTGGTAGTTGAGCGTGAACTCGCGGCGCTCCAAGGCCTTGTGCAAATCCGCTTCCAAGGACAGATGCTTGGCGGCGCGCGTGCTGATCGACTTCTTGAAGAATTCCACGCCGCCCTGGCCGATCTTCTTGGCGTAGTGCATGGCCGCGTCGGCATTTTTCACCAGCGCCTCCGCGTCGGCGGCGTCCGCCGGAAATATGCTCACCCCGATGCTCGCGCACAAGGACATTTCCTGCTGCGCGATGGCGAACGGCTTTTGCAGCGCCAGCTGTATCCGACGCGCTACCGCTTGCGCCGCGTCGGCCGTCGCAACGCCGGGGAGCGCCAACGCGAATTCGTCGTCCCCGGTGCGGGCTACCCAATCGTCGGTGTCGGCGGTGGTTGCCTCGCATTCCGATTGCGGCGACCCCATCCTGGTTTCGCGCACGCAGCGCTGCAGCCGGCCGGCGATCTCCTTCAACAAAGCGTCGCCCACGGCTTGACCCTGCGTATCGTTGATACGAGAGAAATTGTCGACATCCAGCATCAACACGGCGATTCCACGCTGCCTCAAGACTGCCCACGCGATGTGCTGTTCGAGAATTTGCAGCAGCCGCTGGCGGTTCGGCAGCGAGGTGAGCGGATCGTAATAGGCCAGGAAGCGCACGCGCTCCTCGCTCTCGCGCAGCTGATGCTGGATCTGCTTGGCACGCATCAGAAACTTGACGCGTTGCGCGAGCAGCATGGGGTTGATCCCCTTCCACGAGAAGTCCGTCGCTCCCGCGTCGTACGCACGGTGGACCGACTCCATGTCCTCGATGCTGGTCTGCATCAAGATGGGCACGTGCCTGCTTTCGGGAATCGTGCGCAACGCGCTGCAGACATCGAATCCGCTCATCCCCGGCATCGCCACATCCAAAATCACGCAATCCACCGGCCGCGCGCGGAACTCGTCGAGCGCGCTCGCTCCGTCCGATGCCGTGATGACGCGGAAGCCGGCCATTTCCAACGCGGTTCCGACCAACACCCGGGTCCCCGGGTCATCATCGACGACGAGCACCGTGGCCGCCATGTTCGCTGTAGTTTCTCGAGTACTCATCATGTCCTTTGCCATTCGGGCGCGGCGCTGCCGTCGCAGGCGCCTGGTATCACGAGGCGGCGTTCAATCGAAAACCCTCCCATGGATGAAAGATTGCGGTATGCCGTCCAGCTCAGGGTGTCGGCTTTCTGGGTGAAATCTGCTGGAATTCCCTGTGATCCAGGTCACGCCGCACGGAAAGCCGGGATTCCCGGCAAGGTTATGTCCGATTCAGGCCGGCACAGGCCGCGGCGATCAACTTGCGCGCTTGCGGCCAGTCGAAAGCCGGCCCCGGATCGGTCTTGCGCCCCGGTGCGATATCGCTGTGTCCGACCACCCGATGGCTCGACAAGCGCGGGTACGCTCCGCACAGGGCCGCAACGACGCCGGCAAGCGCGTGATATTGCGCAGCGCCGTAGGCAAGCGTGTCGGTACCCTCGAGCTCGATGCCGATCGAAAAGTCGTTGCATCCCTCCCGGCCTTCGAAGCTGGACTTGCCGGCGTGCCAGGCGCGCTCCGTGAACTTGACGTATTGCGTGATCGCGCCGTTGCGCTTGATGACGAGGTGCGAGGAGACGCGCATCTCGGCGACCTGCTCGAAGTAGGGATGCACGTCGGGGGGCAACCGATTGGTGAACAGGCGGTCTATCCAGGGCCCGCCGAACTCACCAGGCGGCAGGCTGATGCCGTGCACGACGATGAGATCCGCCTCCACGCCGGGCGGCCGTGCATCGCAATTCGGCGAAGCAAGCTGTACGGCATCGCGCAGCAGCCCGCTCCCAAGGTCAACCTGCAAATCCGCGCCCTCGTGGCCAATGAAGACCATAGCATATGCGACAATCGGAACCCTCCATGAACGCTCCCGATCGACGGCTCGACCTTTCCGCAGCGGCGCTTGCCATGCCGCCGCCTCTCCTCGTGCGGGCGACGTGCGCTTGACTCGAGTCTACGTCGATGCGGCCCTGGCAGCCGATACGATCGTCGAGCTGCCCCGCGAAACGGCGTCGCATCTCGCCAAAGTCCTGCGGGCTCGCAGCGGCGACCCCCTCGTGCTGTTCAGCGGGGACGGGCGCGAATATACCGGGGCGGTCGAGAGCGTGCGCGGCTCGCGCGTGACGGCAGCGGTGGGCGCCGCGGCCGACGTCGATCGCGAATCCCCTTTCGCGATCACTCTCGTGCAGTGTGTGCCGCGCGGCGACCGCATGGATTTCATCGTGCAGAAGGCAACCGAATTGGGCGTGGCGCGCATCGTACCGGTATTGAGCCAACGCAGCGTCGTACGTCTGGACGAAAGTCAGAAAGTATCGAAGGCCACGCATTGGCGCGCCGTCGCGGTGAGCGCCTGCGAACAATGCGGCCGCAATCGCCTGCCCGTCATCGAGACCCCCGCTCCGCTCATCGAGTACCTGGCGAATTCGCAGGCAGCGGCTCCTCGACTCGTTCTGGAACCCGATCTCGAGCCCGCGGCGGCACTCGGCAGTCTCGATGCGGCGGTGGAGATCGCGATTGGCCCGGAAGGCGGTTTCGGTGACGGCGAGCTCGATGCCTTTCGCCTGGCCGGATTCAGGCGCGTCCGCCTCGGACCGCGGATTCTGCGAACCGAGACGGCTGCGATCGCGGCCCTAACCTGGCTGCAGACCCGGTTCGGCGACATGCGGGCGAGTCAGGTCTGACCGGCAGCCCATGGCTCCCCTCATTGCGGCATAACCGACGTCTCTTCGGCGATCATTTGCTCGAGCCGCTGCAGATCAGGAATGAGCGGCGTCTCATTGACCATGCGCACTTGGCATATCACCGGCGAACGTTCCGGGAAGCTGCGTGAGGGATCGGGCCGCACCACGTCGGCGTTGACCCGCACGAGCTGCGGAAATCCCTGGGTCAGCATTCCGAAATATCCGCTCCGCAGCTGGCCGCCGGTCGCATGGAAAATCACGATCCTGGTGCGGCTCGAGACGGTGGGCAGCGCCTGTCCGAACGCGCCTTCGAAGGACACGATGGGCACGCTGCGCCCGCTCCAGCTGACGAGGCCGGCGTACCATGGCGGGGCATTGGTCATGCCGACCGGTGCTTGATAGCTGATTACTTCGGCCACGCAGGCACGCGGCACGATGAGCCGTTCGCCGGCCAGCGGCACCAAGAGGCTGTACAATTCCTCGCGCAAATCGGTCACGGTTTGCTACCGCGCGACCGCGAGACGGCGGTTGACCAGCGGCTCGATGGCATCGAGCAGCTGGCTTTCCTGGTACGGCTTGCCGAGATAGTCGTCGACACCCAGTTCGATGGCACGGGCGCGATGCTTCTCGCTCACGCGCGAGGTGATCATGACGATCGGAATATCCTTGAGCCGTGGATCGTTGCGGACATGGGCCGCCACTTCGTACCCGTCCATGCGCGGCATTTCGATGTCGAGCAAAATGATGTCGGGAAGATTTTCCTGCAGCAGCGATACGGCGTCCACACCGTCCTTGGCCGTCAATACACGCATGCCATTGCGCTCGAGGAGCCGCTGCGTGACGCGCCGTACGGTGATCGAGTCGTCGACCACGAGTGCGAACGTACGCCGGTCGCGTTGATCGAGCACTGCGGTTTCGGTCGCCTTGGCGCGCCACTCGGAGCGCACCAGCGAGCCCATATCGAGGATGATGACGATGCGCCCATCGCCCAGGATGGTGGCGCCGGCAATACCGCGGATTCCCGAGATCTGCGGGCCCAAGGATTTCACCACGATCTCGCGGCTGCCGACCAGTTCATCGGTCACCAGCGCGGTCGAGTGCTCGCCGGCGCGGATCAGAACCACCGACATCGAAACGTCCGATTCGGGAAGGCGCGTGGGCCCGAGTCCGACGAACGAGCCGAGTTGCTGGAAACGGTATTTCTGGCCGCCGTATTCGAATAGCGGCGCATCCTTGCCGAGATGCCTCGCTACGATGTTGCGCGGCAGTCGCACCACGCCTTCGACGGTGGCCAGCGGCAGGGCATAGACCTCTTCGGCAACGCGGACGATCAATGCCTGGCTGATTGCCAGCGTGAACGGCAGGCGGATGGTGAAGCGCGAGCCCTTTCCGGCAGTCGATTCGATGAACAGGCCGCCGCCCAATCTCTTGATCTCCGTGGCGACCACGTCCATGCCCACTCCGCGTCCCGCTGCCTGAGTGACGTGCCCGGCCGTGCTGAACCCCGGCTCCAAAATGAGCTGCATGGCCTCTTCGTCGGTGAGCTTTGCGTGCCGGTCGATCAGTCCGAGGGAGACTGCCTTTTCGCGGATCAGTTTTACATTGATGCCGCCGCCATCATCGCTGACCACGATCACCACTTCCGCTCCGTCGCGCGTCAGGCTGACCGAAATTCTGCCCACCTCCGGCTTCGCCATTGCGGCACGGCGGTCCGGCGGCTCGATGCCGTGGACCACGGCATTGCGCAACATGTGCTCCAAGGGCGCAACCATGCGCTCGAGCATCTGCCGGTCGAGTTCCGCGGCCGCACCCTGAACGACCAACTCGGCCCGCTTGCCCGTGTCGTTCGCGGCCTGTCTCACCAGCCGCGTCAGCCGCTGGACATGGCGCTGGAACGGCACCATGCGCGTGCGCATCAAGCTGTTCTGCAGTTCGGTGATGACGCGCGATTGCTGCGTCAGCAAGTTCTGCGCCTCGCGGGTCAGTGTTTCCAACAGGCCCTGAATACTGGCTACGTCACCCGACGTCTCGGAAAGAGCGCGCGAGAACTGCTGGAGAGCGGAATAGCGGTCGAGTTCCAGCGGATCGAAATCGTTCCGACGTGAATCCTCATCGTGATGCCGATTGAGCACCTGCGCTTCGGTCTCGATTTCCAGTCCGCGCAACTGCTCCTTGAGCCGGGTGACGGTGCGCGCCAGCTCGGCCAAGTTGAAGTCTATCGAATTCACTTGTTGGTCGAGACGCGCGCGGAAAATGCTCACTTCGCCGGCATTGTTGAGCATCGTGTCCAGCAGATCGGCGTCCACGCGCGCCATTTCCACGCGCTCCGCCGGCATGCTCTCCCGGCCCGGGAGCACGGGCGTGCTGCTGAGTTCGACCTGCGCGCTGGAATCTTCGCCGGCAGCGATGGGCGCGGCACCCACCGGCGAGGCGGACTGCGGCGTGGCGATGCTGGGCGCGCCAATGCCCGGCGCGGCGGCGGTCAGCGCAGCGGCGTCCGACGCGCCGCCTTCTAGCGCAATGGTTGCCGGGGCGATGGCAGCCGAGGTAGGGACCTGCGGCGTAGCATCCGCTGATTCTGTGGTGTGCGGCTCCGGCACCCCCGGCGCGGCGGCGGTCAGCGCAGCGATGCCCGGCGCAGCGATGCCCGGCACGGCACCCGTGGGTGACGCTTGCGAGGTCCACGCCGCCGCCGCCAGATTGTGAATTTGGGCGAGCAGCGCCGTGGCCGGCGGCGGCAGCGATCCCGCGCTTACCAAATCGCGCATCCGCGCCAGTTCGTCGAGGCTCGCTTGCAGCACGGCATGGGCCTGATCGTTGGCCGGCACCGCGCCGGTATCGATATGGAGGACGAGGGTTTCGAGCTCGTGACTCAGGTCGCCCATTGCGGTAATACCCGCCATGCGCGCCCCGCCCTTCAGCGTATGCAGCTGACGCTGCAGTTCCGCGACTCGCTCCTTGTCCCTGCGATCGCTATTCCACGCCGTGAGGGAAACCTCAGCCGCCTCGAGCAGCTCGGTCGCCTCTTCGCTGTAGATGTTGGCTATTTCATGATCGAACTCTTCAACCGCGGCTTGGACCGTCGCGGGCTCGGCCGCCGACGCTTCGGCTGCTGGCAGCGCCAACTCCGCAGGGATTTCCGTCAACTGAGGAACCATCGCCGAGGTGGCGGCATCATCGGATTCGCGCGCAAGTTCCGCATCTAGTTCGATCTCGAGCTCGCGCAGCCGGGCGAGGAGCCTTGGTTGGTCGGCAAAAAATGCAGTGGACTCGTTGATGTGGGACACGACGTCGTCGATTGCGTTCACCGCCTCGGCGAGCGTCTGGATTCCCGTATCGGTCAAGCCGTGCCCGCTGTCGTAGACTTTGCGCATGACTTCGTTGAGCGGTTCGGTGATGCGAATCCCATGGCGTGCTTCGGCCATCTTGGAACTGCCGCTCAAGGTGTGAATCGCGCGATACACGGACTCGGGTACTTGATGCGGGGCCGGCTGGCCCGCTCTCTTGTTCAGGTACTCTCGGATTTCCGCCAAGTGACTCGAGGCTTCCTTGCTATAGATGTCGTGCAGCAGGGGATCCATGGGCGCGGGCTTGTCGATTTCGGCGGGCACGGCTCCATCGGGCAGGACGTGGGCGGCGGCATCGCTTGCCATTCCCGCATCGGCGATCGCGTCGTGTTCGGGCAATTCAGCAACCGGCGCCTCCTCGAGGGGCTGCTCGCCGGAGCCGGAGCTGGGGGTCAGCTGCGCGGAAATGCTCGGGGCCGGTGCCATCGAAACGGGCTCGACGGGATCGATCGTCTCCGAGCTAGTCGGCTCATGGCCTGCGGCCTGCGGCTCGGGCGCCGAGGCCGGCGCCGCAAGCGGCTCTGAGTCGCGGCCGTCGGCGAGCGCAAATGCGCGCGCCATGATGTCGTTCACCGAGCCCGCGTCTTGCCGGCCCGCGTCTTGTCGGCCCGCGTCTTGTCGGCCCGTTTCCAGCTGTTCGACGAGCTGCGGCAGGGCGGCGACGGCGGCGCGCAGCAAGAGCATCATGCCGGGACTTCGCGATAGAGTTTTATCGATGATCCGGTTCAGCAAATTCTCGATGGACCATCCGAATTCGGCAATCAGCCTGGCCCCGACCATGCGGCCGCTACCTTTCAGGGTGTGGAAGCTGCGGCGCAACACGCCCAGCGACTCCAGATCCATGGGATTCTGGTCCCACATCGGGAAGCTTCGTTGAATCGATGCGATTTCCTCCTTGGCCTCCTCGATGAACAGCTCGACGAACTGCGGATCCACCGCATCCGCCAGCGGCATCGAAACCAGCGGGTGGGTCGAGACTTGCAGGTCCTTCGGTTGCCCGATGGCCACCGTGGCCGAGGGATCCAATCTGACCGTGCTGGCGAGCATTTGACCGCCCGCTAGATTCAGATCCGGCACACGGGTCAGAGCTTCGTCGGCCAGCGCCTTGATGCACATCTCGGCGTTGTCCAGCATGTACCAAGGATCGTTGCGGCCATTTTGCAACGTCTCCATGTAATACTCGATGCTCACGATCGCATCGGCAATGCGCTCGAGGCGCAGCGCATCCGGCGTCGGCGCGCCGGGCTCGATCAGCTTGCGCACCTCGCCACCGATGGCGTCCATCAGTTCCACGGCACGTCCCTTGCCGAGCATCAACAGACCTGCGGTAATGCCGCGCAGCAGCTGCGGCACGTTGTCCAAGCCCTGCGGCGGGAAGTCCGCGGGTTTCTGCACCGAGACCGACACTGCTTCTTTGATGCGCGCCAGATTGACGATGCATTCCCGCAGAACCGCCTCGCTGACTTGACGGAACTCATGATCCTGATCGATGGGAAAATCGGCCCGCGTCGACGCCGCGGGCAATATCAGGCGCACGAGTTGCTCGTCGAGACTATCCTCGACCGACAGCAGTACGCCGGCGACCTGGACCAGTGCGGCTTCGGACGGCGTCTTTCCCTCGGCTATGATGCCGGAGAGTTCCGAAACCTCCTGCTGAACGCGCTGCCGCAGCTCGCCCAGCCCCAAAACGCCCAGCGTATCGCTGATTTTTTTCAACAAATCGAGCTGGGGGGTGAGTTCATCGCTGCGCCCGCCGCCTCGCCGTACGAAGATATCGAAGACGTCCTTTACTTTGGAGAGATCTTCCTTGATCGCGGCTGCAACCGTGCGCATCAATTTTACGCTGGGCGCCGAAAGGCTCTCGCGCTCTTGTTCGATGGTATCGTCGACGGGCAGCAGTTCGGAAAGTTTGAAGGACGCCCGGACCGCAGCGATGCGGCCGCCGCCGGTGGATGCGCGTGCGACGTAATAGAGCAGGTTGTTGAGTAGATCGACCGGCGGATTTTCGCAGTAGCGCGCCTCGCCGATTTCGTAGAGCACCTTGATTTGCCGGTCCGCCTGACCCAGCAAGCGCTTCAGCGTGGCACTGCCCTCGATGCCGTTGGCGCGCACGGCCTCCAACAGCGCACCGACCACCCACCACAGTTGGAACACGGGTTGAGTGGTGGCGATCTGCTCGAGCTTTTCGGCCACTTTCGACAGAATTTCGAGATTCTGTGCGGTTCGTTCGCCGCGGATATAGCCGAGCAGGCCGACTTGAAACCGCGGCCGCAGGCGCCGTGCCCACTGCACCACCGTAATCGTCCGGTCGCTCTGCTCCGATTGCGGCTGCGCCGGCTGGTCGGACTTGAGATTGAGGAGCAGCAGCGTCCCCTCCGACAACAGAGGGCTGCCGCGCACCGAGCGCAAATCATTGAGCAGCGGCAAGAGCACCAAGGCGAGATCGCGGCCGCCGGACAGAACGCGTTCCAGGTACGTGGGCAATTGCACCATCGCGCGCATGAGAGCATCGAGGCCCTCTATCTGCCGCTTGTGGTCGCTCCCCGCGACCAGAATGTACCGCGTAACGTGTTCCATCTCCTCGGCGAGAAGCGCGGCGCCATAGACCTCCACCATCCGCAGTACGCCGTGCGCCAAGTGCAACTGGTCCGCACACTTCTCGAGGAATGCGTTCTGGTCCGTGCGCTCCGCATACGCCTCCAGCGCCGCTCGCGCCTCGTTGAGCGTCGCCGTCAATTCCTTGGCGACGATATGAAAGGTTTGCGAGCTGATGTCGTTCATGCCGGAATCTTCGAAAATCGTGGGCTAAGCGCCGACGCCGCCGGCCTTGCGCAACCGGTCGGCATTGCCCACGGGCACGGGACTCGGCGCCGCCGGCAGAGCGGCCGGGCTCGGGGACGAGGTACCCGGGGCGGCGGCCACGGTACCCGAGACCTCGCCGAAATTCGGCAAGCGGAAACCGGCTACCGATTTGCGCAGCTGCGCCGACAGGGCCGCCAGCTTCGCTACGGAGGTGGATGTCGCGGTCGAGCCTTCGGCGGTTTGCGACGAGATCTCGCGCACCACCTGCATGTTCTTCGAAATGTTCCCGGAGGCCACGGCCTGCTGCCGGGCGCTGGCGGAAATGTTCTGCACCAAACTCGCGATTTGATTCGAGACCTGCTCGATCTCTTCGAGCGCGGCGCCGGCATTCTCCGCCAGTAGCGCGCCGCCGACCACATCCGTGGTACTGCGTTCCATCGATACCACGGCTTCGTTGGTATCGGTCTGGATGGTGCGCACCAAGACCTCGATTTGTTTGGTTGCATTGGCCGCACGTTCCGCCAGCCGCTGCACTTCATCGGCAACCACGGCAAAGCCGCGTCCGGCCTCGCCCGCCATGGATGCTTGAATCGAGGCATTCAGCGCAAGAATATTGGTTTGCTCGGCGATATCATTGATGAGTTCGACGATGTTGCCGATCTCCTGCGAGCTCTCACCAAGTCGCTTGATGCGTTTGCTGGTCTCCTGGATGGTCTCGCGAATGGCATTCATCCCGTCGATGGTACGGCGCACCGCGTCGCCTCCTTTATGCGCGATATCCACCGAGTGCCGGGCAACGTCCGAGCAGCGCTCGGAGTTGCCGGACACTTCCTCGATGGACGCCGCCATGTCCTCCATGGATTCGCTGGCGGCGGAAATTTGCCGGGATTGCGCGCCGCTCGCTTTGACCATGTGCGCCGCCGCGGCCTGGGTCTGCTTGGCCGCACCGTCCAGCTGAATCGCGCTCTCATTGATGGTCGTGACGAGTTCGCGCAGCGCTTCGATGGCATAATTGATCGAATCGGCGATCGCACCGGTAATATCTTCGGTCACCGTTGCCTGCACGGTCAAATCCCCGTCGGCCAAGCTGGAAAGCTCGTCCAGCAAGCGCATGATGGCCTCCTGATTGCGTTCGTTCTCGCGGACGCGCAGTTCGGTATTGCGCCTGGCGCTCACTGATTTGAGGAACACCCAACTCAACACCCCCAGCGCCCCGGCAGCCACCGCCAAAAGAGTCAACACCAGGCCTTTATAGCTGGGGCCGAGATCAGGCGCGGGCGCCGATTCGCCGAGTACCGACGCAAGGCCGCTCGACAACCCCGGTAGCGTGCGCACCGCAATTTGCGCCTTCGAAAGCGCTTCGCCAGCACCGATTGCCTTGCGCACACTGGCGGCAAATTGTTGATTGCGCTGCACCACGGTCTTCAGGCGCTGCTCCGCATCGGAGCCGGTAACCCGAGACAGAGCCAAGCCGGATTCCTCCCCCGAAAGGCCGCGCATCACCTGGTTCAGGAATTCCAAGCTGTCCGCCAACCGCTGGGCCGCGGGCGCGGCGTCGCTCACGCCCAAACTCAAGCCGTTCAATTCCTGCTGGACGCGTTGCACCGTGAGTTCGAACCGCTCCAGATAGCGGCTCATGCCCTCGAGTTTTTGCGCCCCGACCGCGCTTGCCAGGTCACCGAGTTCGGACAGCAGCTTCGGCGCGAGTTCGCGCGCCTCGAGGTTCGAGGTCTGAATCGTTTCCACTGCGCTACGCGCCTCCCCCACCCGGGCCGCAGCATCGCTCAAAATGTTCCAGGCCGGTTCGTCCGCCGGGGCCTTCGCATCGGGTAACGTGCTGCGCAGACTCTTCATGCGCGCGGCGCTCTTGGCGAGCGCGTCGAAGGCACTCGATTCGCCGCGCAGGGCATTTTGCGCTTCGAAAGGTATACGTTGCACGACGAACGACAGTTGGTCGGCCGACGCGGCCGGCGGCGCGGCGCGGGTCAGCGCGGTAAGCAGCGCCGCGCCCGCCAGACACAATACGATCAAGGCCAGAAGCGCCGGCAAGAGATTCGCTCTCGATGCTATGGGGATGTCTCGGGTACTCATTGGAATGATTTCCGGCAGCTCAGCTCGCGGCCTGTAAGAAGCCCTGGCTCTCCACCAAACTCTTCAAACTCAGGACCGGCCACACCTCGCCGCCGCGCCGAAAGGCGCCGGCCAGATAACTATCGCAACGGATCACCGTCGGCGGCGGCTCCGCGTTGAACTCAGGTTCGGCAAATCGTCTGAAGCCCAAAACCTCGTCGACCATGAGGCCGGCCGGAATCTCGCGGTGGTTGACGACTACGATGCGTGTATTTCGCCCCGCCGTGGTGGCCCCGCTGCCGAGAAACTGCCTGAGGTCCAGCATGGGCAAGAGTTGCCCGCGAATGTTGGCCAAGCCCTTCACCCAGGATTTTGCCCCCGGAATCCGCGTCACGGCCGCGGGGTAGCCCAAAACCTCCCGGGTTTCCTCGCGAGCCACCAGAAAAGTCTCTCCGCCCATCCTGAACGCAACCCCCACCCATTCCTGGCCGGCGGCCTTATCCGGCGCATTTCCCGCCGTTACGGTGCGGCTTCGCTTCTCCAGTTCCTTGAGCAGTTCGAACGGACGGTCGCGAAGATTACGTAAACTGTGGTCCGTACCGGACGTCGAACCGGTCATATGGCCAGCGCGGCCTGAGCCTTCTCGACCAACGCCTGCGCAGAGACCGGTTTGACCAGGTAGTCCACCGCTCCCTGACGCAGACCCCAGACACGGTCCGTTTCCTGGCCCTTGGTGGTCACCATGATGATGGGTATCAAACTGGTCTCAGGATCGTTGATGAGCATGCGCGTGGCCTGGTAGCCATTGACGCCCGGCATCACGATATCCATGAAGATCAGATCCGGCTTCATGGCTTTTGCTTTGCGAACGCCTTCTTCGCCGTTCTCAGCCGCAGCGGTCTTGAACCCGTGCTTTTCGAGCGCCTTTTGCATGACGAAGACTTCGGTAGGGGAGTCGTCGACAATAAGAATCAGTGCCATTCTTGGATTCTCCGTCATTTTCCGACGTGTGCTTCGATCGCGCCCAGCAGCTCATCTTTGGTGAAGGGTTTCGTCAGATAATGTTCCGACCCCACGATACGGCCTCGGGCGCGGTCGAACAAACCGTCCTTGCTCGACAGCATGATGACCGGAATCTGCTTGAATACCTTGTTGTGCTTGATGAGCGAACAGGTCTGGTAGCCGTCGAGACGCGGCATCATGATGTCCACGAACACGATATCGGGTTGATGATCGGCGATCTTGGACAGCGCATCGAAGCCGTCGACGGCCGTAAAGACCTCGCAGCCTTCCTTGGTCAACAGCGTTTCGGCGGTCCGCCGGATGGTTTTGCTGTCATCGATCACGAGAACTTTGAGTCCCGTGAGTTTCGGCTTGCCGTTCGTGATCATGCTCTCCATGAAACCGCCCCTCGAGGAGCTCAGGCTGCTTGTGCGTAGGTGCTGGAATCTTGTAGGCTTTTTAACATATCCGAGGCATGCAAGCCACGGTACGGGGTCGACATTTCGAGGCAATGGCGTGTAAACATCGGTGGCGTGGTTCACAGTTTTCCCATGAGGCGGGGCGCGCCGCTTGTTAGACTCGGAATGCGCCGTTCCAATCAATCGTCGAAGAGCCCCTAGGACCCCCAGCATGTCGCCCCGAGTTCGTCTCGTCGTGGTCATGGACCCCATCGAAGAAATCAAGCCCGCCAAGGACAGCACGCTGGCGATGCTGCTGGCGGCGCAAGCGCGCGGGTGGGAGATCTTCTACGCGGAACAGAAACATCTCTATTTGCGTGACGGAATCGCCTTTGGCCGCCTGGCGCCGCTCGAGGTCCTGGACGATTTGCGTGCCTGGTTCACGCGCGGCGAGGCCTCGGTTGGTAGATTGGGCGACTACGACGTCATCCTGATGCGCAAGGATCCGCCGTTCGATACCGAGTACATCTACAGTACTTACATCTTGGAGCGTGCCCAAATCCAAGGCGCACTGGTCTGCAATAGCCCGCAGGGGCTGCGCGACATCAACGAGAAAGTGTATACGGCATGGTTTCCGGAATGCTGCGCACCGACTTTGATTACGCGCGATATGCATGACATGAGTGCGTTCCTGAGCGAACACGGCAAAGTCGTCTGCAAACCGCTTCATGGGATGGGAGGCCGCTCCATTTTCGTGCTCGGCCACGGCGACAAGAACCGCAACGTGGTGTTCGAGACCCTGACCGAATACGGCACGCGCTATGCCATCGTGCAGCGCTACCTGCCGGAGATCGTGACGGCGGGCGATTGCCGGGTGCTTCTGGTCGACGGCGAGCCCGTGCCCTTCGCACTGCAGCGCATGCCCGACGCCGATGATCACCGCGGCAATCTCGCAGCGGGAGCCCGCGCCGAGAGCCGGCCGCTCAATGACCGAGACCGCTGGCTGTGTTCGGTCATCGGGCCTAAACTGAGACAGGCCGGAATGATCTTCGTCGGTCTGGATGTGATCGGCGACTATGTCACCGAAATCAACGTGACCAGTCCTACGGGGATCCGCGAACTGGACAAGAAGCATGGTGTCTGTATCGGTGAAATGCTGGTGAGCGCGATCTCGAGAACCCTGGAAGCCCCGTGAATTCCGAGAATTCGGATATCTTGCGAGCCGGCCTGCCGCCCGCCAACGACAGGATGTTGACGACTTGTTTCTTGGCGGCGCTATTCCACGGAATCGTGATCCTGGGCGTCACCTTCAGCGGGCCGCGCAGCGGTGCGGCGGGACCCGACGCTCAGGCATTGGAGGTCGTGCTCGTCAATGACCAGATCCCCAAGGCAGCCAAGAATCCGGATGCCCGCTATGTCGCTCAACGCACTCAGCTGGGCTCAGGCAACATGTTGAGCGATGAGCGCACATTGGTGCCGAAATCCTCCCCAATGCCCGTCGATCGGACGGGGAGCCGCGGCGGCGAAGGTCTCGCGAGCCTGCAATTCGGCCAAGACATGGGCGATGACGAACTGGTGGCCACGCATGCTCCGGCGCTCCAGGTTCTCTACTTCGCGCCGCCCACTGCCGCCAAAGAAGCGTCGCCGATGCCGGAACTGCTGGAAAAGAGACCGGACCTGGGCATGACGCCCAACGACGAAGGGATCGAGCTGCGCCTGCGCGGCGAGCCAAAGCATCAGCTGTGGATCGCCGCCGATACGCGTGAATCCGACGTCGCTGTGTATCTCGACGGCTGGCGGCAGAAAATCGAGCGTGTGGGCACCATGAATTTCCCCGATGTGGCGCGTCGCAAGCAGCTCTCGGGCACCCCGGTAATCGAGGTCACGATCGGGGCGGACGGCAGGCTGCTCGGCACCGTGGTCCGTCGCAGCAGCGGCCACGCCGAAATCGACGATGCCGCCATGAGAATCTTGAAATTGGCGGCCCCTTACGACCCGTTTCCGAGCGCTTTGAATGCGAAGCACGATCAGATTCGGATCGCGTACGAATGGCAATTTCTGGGCGGCGCGGCGCGGGGTTCAGGCGTGTTCTACGCGGAACCAAGTGCTCCCTCTCCGTAATGCACCTTGCTGTTCGCGGATGGACGACATGAGCGATTCGGGCTATCTGACGAACCAACTGCTGATCGCCATGCCGACCATGGTGGATCCGAATTTCGCTCAAACCGTTGCACTGGTGTGCGATCACAGCGCGCGCGGTGCCCTCGGTTTGATCCTGAACAAGCCGCTGCCGATGCGCATGGCCGAGATATTCGAGCACCTCGAAATTCAACTGGCGGCCGGCGCGTTGAGCCAACGGCCGGTGCTGCGGGGTGGACCGATGCAAACGGATCGTGGCTTCGTCGTCCATCGTGCCGGCGGCGAGTGGGATTCGACGCTAAAGGTATCGAATTCCATACATGTCACCACCTCTCGGGATATCCTGGCTGCAATGGCGCGCGGCGAGGGTCCCGAAGAGGCGGTCGTCGCCTTGGGGTATGCCGGCTGGGACGGCGGCCAGTTGGAGGACGAAATCCGCGCGAACGCATGGCTTTCCGCGCCGGTGGAGTCCGGAATCATTTTCGACCTACCCTTCGAATCTCGGTGGCATGCCGCCGGGCGCCTTCTGGGGGTCGAGCTCTCGCGCATCAGCCCGATCAGCGGCAATGCCTAGGAGCCTGGGTGACGAACCCCGGCCTTCTGCGCAACTCGTCCTGGCATTTGATTTCGGCCGTCGCCGAATTGGCGTTGCATGCGGCGATACGTTGAGCCGCGCCGCAAGTCCGCTCACCGGCATCGCCAACGGCGCCATGGGTCCGCGATGGGATGCCGTGGATTCATTGATGCGGGACTGGCAGCCAACCCTACTCGTGGTCGGGCTACCGTATAATGTCGACGGTTCCGAGAGCGCGATGAGCGAATCGGTCCGCAGGTTCGCCGACCAATTGACCCTGCGCTATGCGCTGCCGATCCGCCTGGTCGATGAACGTTATTCCTCGGTGGAGGCGCAGACCCGCCTCAAAGAGGAGCGCGAGTCCGGGGTACGCAAGCGCCGGGTGGCGAAGACGGACATCGATGCGGCCGCGGCGTGCGTCATCTTGGAACGCTGGTTCACCGAATCCCACTAGGAGCCTAAAGGCGCATATGCGTTCGCAACAAGACAGCGCGGGGGGCCTGCGCCACCTGATTACATTGGACGGGTTGCCGCGCGACGTGCTCACCGCCATCCTCGACCGCGCCGAGAACTACCGCCGTCTTCCCGGGCAGCCGGCTTACGAGGGACGAGAGCTGGCCGGTGTCACCGTCGCCAACCTATTCTTCGAACCGAGCACCCGCACGCGCGCCTCCTTCGATCTCGCGGCTCGCCGGCTCGGCGCCCACGTCGTCAATCTCGAGCTGCAGTCGAGCTCGCGCGCCAAGGGCGAGACCATGTTGGACACCATCTACACGCTCGAAGCCATGAACACCGATGTGTTCGTCATCCGCGACTCCGAAGCCGGAATGCCTGAGTTCCTCATCGACCACGTAGCCCCGCACGTGTCGGTGATCAGCGCGGGCGAGGCGCATGTATCGCATCCTACGCAAGGGCTGCTGGACGTACTCACCATACGCACCCACAAACGCCGTTTCGCGGGGCTGAAGGTGGCCATCGTCGGCGACATCAAACATTCCCGGGTCGCGCGCTCGGCGGTATACGCTCTCATGACGTTGGGTACGAGCGACGTTCGCCTGGTCGCCCCGGAGGCGCTGCTGCCGTCGGACGATGAATTTCGTGGGGCACAGCGCTGCACGCGCATCGAGGAGGGCATCGCGGGTGCCGACGTCGTGATGATGCTGCGCATCCAGAAGGAGCGCATGGCGCAAAGCGCATCGCTCGACGACACCGCCTATTTTCGCGATTTCGGCCTGGACGCCAAGCGGCTGAAGCTGGCCTCGCCGAGCGTGCTCGTCATGCATCCGGGCCCGATGAACCGCGGCGTAGAAATCTCCTCGGAGGTCGCCGATGGTCCGCGCTCCGTCATCCGTGAGCAGGTCAATAACGGCGTTGCCGTGCGCATGGCGGTCCTGGCGTCCATCGCAGCGACTCTGACGCGCCATCGCCGGCCGTTGTGACGAATGCATTCTTCTCCTCGCGGCTCCTAACGGCGCATCTTGAGGTCCATCAGCGCTCGACCCATCTGAATGCGTCTACCCTCGTCGATCCCGGCGCTCAATGCGACGCCGCGCGGGACGAAGACGATGATGGTGGACCCATGCTCGAACCATCCCATTTCTTCGCCCTTGGCCAGGGGCGCGTCGCAGGGAATGAGGTTGGGGCCGCGGTATCGCAGGTGCAATTGCACATCGAGGAACCGGAGGCGGATGCTTGCGACCAATATCGCGGCTACCGGCACCAGGGTGACGACGGCACCTGAGGGCAAGCGGCAGCGTAGGACGGCGCGCTCGTTCTTGCAGAACAGTTTCTCGACCCGTCGCAACGCGATCGGGTTGACGTTCCAAGTGTCGCCTGAAATATAGGTGACCTGCTCGACACGACAATCGTAGGGGGCATGGAAGCGATGATACATGCTCGACGTGAGCCGCAACGTCGCGTAGCGGCCCCCCTGGTAATAGCGCACGAGTTCCGGGTCGCCCAGCAGGTCCATCAAGGGGTATGGAAATCCCTTGGCCTGTAGCACGCTGCCGTCCGTCACCGTGCCGCAGGCGCCGACCAAGGCATCGCAAGGGCTCGCCAGCACTGCCGGATCCATGTCGATGGGCCGTGCACCCTCCTTGAGTTCGCGCGTGAAGCAATCACGCAGGCTATCGAAGCGGGTACGCTTCGCATCGCTCAAGTCCAGATCGGAGAAGAGGCGCCACAGCGCGATGCAGATTGAGCACACCCATCGATTGTCGACACGGCTCAACCAGCCTACGAACAGGGTGAGCCAACGCCGCGGAATGCGATTGGTGAGAAGGAAATTCAAGTCCTCTTGCTGGACGATTCGGTCGATCAACGAGCGTGCAGTCATCGTAGTGTCATCCGACTGAAATACAGTATGGGAGCCTGTCTGGGTATTTCTCGTGAGCCGCGCGAATAGTCAGACAGGCTCCTAGCGAGGAATGCAGTGAGCAAAGCGATTCTCCTTTATGTCGTGGGTGCGTGTGCCTTGGGGCTGGTGCTGCACAAGCTTCGGGTGCGGCTGCAACTCTCGCGCGCCAAGCATCGCTCGCTCGCCGGGCACTCGCGCATGGCGCGTCGATTCGCATCCATCGTCCCGTTCTACGAATACGACGCAGCGCATTTCTTCCGCGCCGATTCGGCGCCCGACAATGTCGCTGCCGCGCGCCGCGCAGGATTCATGCGCTTGTCGGCCACGTTCAAGGAGCGTTTCACCGAGACCGCGGATCTCACGGACGACATCATGGACGGATCGGCGGATCTGCAATTCACCTCGCGCTATCGCGTGCCGTTTCAATTCAGCCGCTTCGTTCGGGAACATCTCAAGGCCGGCGTGTTCCTGCGATCCTCGTCGGGCGTCACGATCACCGATATGGACGGCAACCGTTTTTACGATGTGGCAGGATCTTATGGCGTCAACTTGTTCGGCTACGATTTTTACAAGGAGTGCATTGCCCGCGGCAGCGAACGAGTGCGCGATCTGGGGCCCGTCCTCGGTGCCTACCATCCGGTGGTTGCCTTCAACATGCGCCGGCTGCTGGAGATCTCCGGCCAGGACGAGATTTCCTTCCACATGTCGGGCACGGAAGCGGTCATGCAGGCGGTGCGCCTCGCACGATACAACACGGGCCGAAGCCACCTGGTGCGCTTTTGCGGCGCCTACCATGGCTGGTGGGGGGACGTCCAACCCGGCGTCGGCAATCCAGCCGCAGCGCACGAAACCTACACCTTGAAGGACATGGACGCCGCTGCGCTGAGGGTGCTGCGCACCCGGCGGGACATTGCTTGTGTCCTCGTCAATCCGCTCCAGTCGCTGCATCCGAACGTCAATGCGCCCGGTGATTACACGCTGGTCGACAGCGCACGCAGTGCGCACTTCGACCGGGCGGCGTATTCGGCCTGGCTCGGCAAGCTGCGCGAGGTGTGCAGTGAGCGCGGTATCGTGCTGATATTCGATGAAGTGTTCGTCGGCTTCAGACTGAGCCCAGGAGGGGCGCAGGAGTACTTCGGCGTGAAGGCCGATATGGTCACCTACGGCAAGACCGTCGCCGGCGGTCTGCCCATCGGCGTCCTGTGCGGGCGCCACCGGTTCATGCGCCGCTTTCACGACGATCGGCCCGCCGACGTCTGTCTGGCCCGGGGCACGTTCAACGCGCACCCGTACGTCATGGGAGCCATGTTCGAATTCCTGAAACGCCTCGACAGCGAGGCCATTCAGATGCTGTACCGCGAAGTGGACACCGTCTGGAACGCGCGCGCCGCGGCGCTCAATGAGCGGCTGCGCACGGCCCAGCTCCCGCTGCAGGTAGCGAATCTGTCCTCGATATGGACGATCTGTTACCGGCAGCCGTCGCGCTACAATTGGATGCTTCAATACTACCTGCGCGCTGCCGGCCTAGCGTTGAGCTGGGTGGGTACCGGCCGGTTGATCTTCAGCTTGAACTACACCGATGCCGACTTCGAGGCGGTGAGCGATGCCATCGTGATGGCCGCCCAAGCCATGTTCGCGGACGGTTGGTGGTGGGCACGACCCCAACTCACCAACAAGTCCATCCGCCGCGGCGTCGTCAAAGAAATGCTTCACGCGTGGCGCTCTTCGCCCATGGGGTCCACGAGTTCGCCGCGCAGCAAGTAAAGCGGTGCCTTGCAGTAGATCTTCGCGTCATGGAACGGGTCCGTGATGATCTTGGTGAGCCACACCAATCCGGTTTGCACATTCCTCAGGAAGAAGAGTTGGACGGTACGGAACGCCAGGGCGCCGATGCCGACGACCAGCCATATTTCACCCACATCGCGCATGAAGGGTTGAGCGCCGCTGTGCGGCTCGAACAGCCCGAACAGGGTCGGCTTCAACCACAGCGCCACGGGCGCCAGCACCCACACCAGATGCAGGATCACCTTGCGGCGCAAGTTGTAGCCCACCTTGATCGCCTCCTTGTGCTCGTGGGTGGCCTGATTGACCTGGTCGTAGCCCTTGGGCTCGAAAAAGAAATGGCCCGACTGGCGGCTGACCATGGCGACCAGCCAGCCGATCAGCGCGGCGGCCACCGGATCCTTGAACAACATCGCATAGGCTACCAGGAAGCTGATCGCGCTCAAGAAGTGCAGCGACTGGTTGATGCGGCTGTGGTGATAGTACCGATGATCGTCCCAGCGCTGGGTTCGCAGTTCTGCCAAGAAGCTTTGCATAGAAATTCCTCGTTTACTTCGTCGTTGCTCGGAAAAGCCGGACATGAAGCAAATATAGGATTTGCGTTACACGGCTGTTACAAGGACCGCGTTCTGCGATGCGGGTCCCCTCATGGGCGTGCGGCAGCGCCCACGTTCACACGTTCGTCATGCAGAAATGCGACCTTCGACGCTCATGAGGATCATGATCGTTACCGATGCCTGGTTTCCGCAGACCAATGGCGTCGTGCGCACCCTGGCCCAGACGGCGGATTGGCTCGCCCGTTTCGGCCACGAAGTTCGCATGCTGACGCCGCGCGACTTCCGCAGCATCGGCTGCCCAACCTACCCTGAAATCCGTCTGTCGCTGCTGCCGCGCAAGCTCGTGGAGCGCAGCATCGATGAATTTTCTCCGCAGGCCCTGCATATCGCGACCGAAGGGCCGCTCGGTCTCGCCGCCCGGCGCCACTGCCTGCGGCGCCAATTGCGCTTCACCACGTCGTACCACACGCAGTTTCCGCAATACCTGCGCGCACGTTTTCCGATTCCTCTCGCCGTTTCCTACCGGGCGCTGCACTGGTTCCACGGTGCTGCAGTGCGTTGCATGGTCAGCACGCCCTCGCTGCGCAAGGAGTTGGAGGGCCGAGGGTTCAAGAACCTGGCCGGCTGGCGCCGCGGCGTGGACACCCAACTGTTCAAACCCGGCGCCAAGGATTTCCTCTCCTTGCCGCGCCCCATCGCCGCCTACGTGGGCAGGGTCGCGGTGGAGAAAAACGTCGAAGCGTTTCTGAGCATGCGGTGGGAGGGCACTAAAATCGTCATCGGCGACGGTCCGGAACGCGCGCGGCTGCAGGCGCTTTATCCGCAGGCGGTGTTCATGGGTTTTCGCTTCGCCGAGGATCTAGCCGCTCACTTGGCGGCAGCGGATGTGATGGTCTTTCCGAGCCTCACGGACACCTTTGGCCTCGTCAATCTGGAAGCCATGGCCTGCGGGGTGCCGGTGGCGGCCTACCCGGTCAATGGGCCCATCGACGTCATCGAGGATGGAGTGACGGGGGCGCTGGACCATGATTTGGAGAAAGCCGCGCGCCGTGCACTGGTGCTCGATCCCAAGGCTTGCCGGGAGAATGCCGTGCGTTGCGGCTGGGACGAGAGCGCCCGTGAATTCGAGGGAAATCTCGTGGCATGCCATTCGAACCACTCACCCCGCCGCGGCGCGTGGCCCGCGGAGCCGGCCCAGGAGGTGGGAGCGGGAGCGACTGCGGGGGTTGGGAGCCGGTAGGCTCCTAACCGGGTTCCTAACCGGGTTCCTAACCGAAGTTGATCTTCGCCTCCAGGTTGGTGCGCGAATCCGCGCTGGTCAGCGCTTCCTCCAATTCGATCCGGCCCTCACGCACGAGATTGTACAGTGAACTGTCGAAGCTCAGCATGCCCCGTTCCGTGCCGGTGCGAATGGCTTCCTTCACCCCGATCACATCGCCTTTCTTGATGAGTTCGGAGATGTAGGGCGTGTTGACCATGACCTCTGAGGCAGCCACTCGCTGACCGCTCTTCGCCAGCACCAAACGCTGCGAGAGGATGGCACGCAAGTACTGCGAGAGATCCAAGAAGATCTGATTGTGCTGGTCGCGCGGGAACATGTTGATGATGCGATCCAGCGTTTCCGCGCAATTATTGGCATGCAAGGTCGCGATGCACAGGTGCCCGGTCCCCGCCAGCGCGAGCGCCGCTTCCATGGTCTCCCGATCGCGAATTTCCCCCACGAGGATCACGTCGGGCGCCGAACGCACGGCACTGCGCAGCGCGCGGGCAAATGATTTCGTATCGAGGCCGACTTCGCGCTGATTGATGATGGATTTCTTGTTCGAATGGAGGAATTCGATCGGATCCTCGATGGTGAGAATATGATCGGACGAGGTCTCGTTGCGATAATTGATCATCGCCGCCAGGGTGGTGGATTTGCCCGCTCCGGCAGCTCCCACCATGAGAATCAGCCCGCGCTTCAACATGACCAGGTCTTTGAAGATCTCCGGCATGCCCAGATCCTCGAGCTTGGGCATTTCCGCCGTGATGTAGCGCAGGACCATTGCCGGGTAGCCGCGCTGATAGAACACGTTGACGCGAAAGCGGCCCAGGCCGGGCTCGGAAATCGCGAAGTCGATTTCCAATTCCTCGTTGAAATGTTCGAGCTGGTCCTGGCTCATGAGCCCAAGCGCCGCTTGGCGCACGGTCTCCGGGCTCAACACCTGCTTGTTGACGGGAAATATCTTCCCCTGAATCTTGATCTTGACGGGAGCGTTGCAGGTGAAAAAGAGGTCGGACGCCTTGCGCTCCACCATGAGCTTGAAGAGCGGCTTGGTGTTCATCACCTGGGCCGGCGCGGCGGCATCCATGTGCTAGAACACCTGCCCTTCTTCTTCCTCGACGATTTGCAGCGCGGCGCCCGCCTCTTCCGGGTTCTTCATTTCGCGCTTGCTCTCCAGCTTCACCCGCAGACGCAGTTCGTTCTTCGAATCGGAGTTGCGCAGCGCGTCCTCGTAGGAGATGAGGCCGGCCTCGTACAGCTCGAAAAGCGCCTGGTCGAAGGTCTTCATGCCCAAGCGGTTGGAGCGCGACATCACGTCTTTGATCTTGGCCACGTCGCCCTTGAAGATCAAATCCGAGATCAGCGGAGATGCCAGCATGATTTCCATGGCGGCAATTCGGCCCGATCCGGTTTCACGCGGTATCAAGCGCTGCGAAATGAGGGCGCGAATGTTCAGCGACAAATCCATGAGCAGCTGCTCGCGCCGTTCTTCAGGAAAGAAGTTGATGATGCGGTCGAGAGCCTGGTTGGAGCTGTTGGCATGCAGCGTGGCCAGCACCAAATGGCCTGTTTCCGCGAATTGGATGCCGTACTCCATCGTTTCGCGGTCGCGAATTTCCCCGATGAGAATGACGTCCGGCGCCTGGCGCAGCGTGTTCTTGAGAGCCAGATGCCAGCTATCGCAATCGACGCCCACTTCGCGGTGCGTGATGACGCAGCCCTTGTGCGCGTGCACATATTCCACGGGGTCTTCGATGGTCACGATGTGGCCGCGAGTCTTCTCGTTGCGGTATCCGACCATCGCCGCAAGCGAAGTGGATTTGCCCGACCCGGTGCCGCCGACCAGAATCACGAAGCCGCGCTTCGACAGGACTACTTCCTTGAGGATCGGCGGCAGCTCGAGCTCTTCGAGCGTGGGAATCTTCGCGTTGATGGTTCGAAGTACGGCGCCCGTGAATCCTTGTTGGACGAAAGCGCTGACGCGAAAGCGGCCGATACCGGGCGGTGCGATCGCGAAGTTGCACTCCTTGGTCGAGTCGAACTCTTTGGTTTGCCGGTCGTTCATGATCGCGCGCACCAGGCCCGCGCTTTGTTCGGGAGTCAGCGTTCGATCCGATTGCGGCCTGATCTCGCCGTCCACCTTGATGGCGGGCGGAAAGCCCGCGGTTATGAACAAGTCCGACCCCTTCTTTTCCACCATGCGCCGCAGCAGGTCCTGCATGAGGCGTATTGCTTGATCACGTTCCATAGCGTGCCCCGTAGCGCATCAAATGCTGTCCTTGTTTTGCGCCTTGTATTTCGCCTCTTCGCGGCTTACGACGCCTTTCTGCACCAGTTCCTGCAGACATTGGTCCAGAGTCTGCATGCCCTGCCCCTGGCCGGTTTGAATCGCCGAGTACATTTGAGCGATCTTGCCTTCGCGGATCAGGTTCCGTATGGCGGGTGTGCCGATCATGATTTCGTGCGCCGCAATACGCCCGCCCCCGACCCGCTTCATCAGCGTTTGTGAGATTACCGCCCGAAGGCTCTCGGACATCATGGCGCGCACCATGTCTTTTTCCGCGGCCGGGAAGACGTCCACGATACGGTCGATGGTTTTGGCGGCGGAGCTGGTGTGCAGGGTTCCGAACACGAGATGCCCGGTCTCCGCCGCCGTCAGCGCCAACCGAATGGTCTCGAGGTCCCGCATTTCACCCACCAAAACCACGTCGGGATCTTCGCGCAGCGCCGAGCGCAGGGCCTCGGTGAATCCCAGTGTATCCCGGTGCACTTCCCGCTGGTTCACCAGGCATCGCTTGCTTTCGTGCACGAACTCGATCGGATCCTCGATCGTTATGATGTGATCGGGACGATTATCGTTACAATGATTGACCATGCCGGCCAAAGTCGTCGATTTGCCCGACCCGGTAGGTCCTGTGACCAAAACGAGGCCGCGAGGCAGCATGCATAAATCTTTGAAGGTTTTCGGCGCGTTCAATTCGTCCAGCGACAATATCTGCGATGGAATATTGCGGAAAACGGCTCCGGCACCGCGATTTTGGTTGAAGGCATTGACGCGAAAGCGGGCGAGTTTGGGGATCTCGAAGGAAAAATCCGTTTCGAAGAACTCCTCGAACGCTTTTCGCTGCTTGTCGTTCATGATGTCGTACACCATGCTGTGTACTTCCTTGTGCAGCAGCGCAGGCATATTTATGCGCTTCATATCCCCGTCGACACGGATCATCGGCGGCACACCGGCCGACAAGTGCAGGTCCGACGCGTTGTTCTTCACCGCAAATGCCAGAAGCTGCGCGATATCAACCGCCATTTACGGCTCCTAATTCAGGCGATGATCAGCCGCCAGCAGTATATAAGAGGGTGGCGCCACCCAATATGTTAATTGATCCGCAGAATTTGGCGGTTCATGTGAACCACGTACGGTCTCGGATACGTCGGGCCGCCACGGCCGCAGGGCGCGATCCCGCCTCGGTCACTTTGGTCGCCGTCAGCAAGTCCAAGCCTGCCGAATGTGTGAGGTCCGTCGCCACGGCGGGCGTCACGGATTTCGCCGAAAATTATTTGCAGGAAGCGGTTTCGAAGCTCGACGGACTCGAGGATCTGCCGCTGCGTTGGCACTTCATCGGCGGTCTGCAATCGAACAAGACCCGCGCCGTCGCCGAACGCTTCCAGTGGGTACATAGCGTCGATCGCTTCAGCGTCGCCCGCCGTCTCTCGGATCAGCGGCCCTTTCACGCGCCGCCGCTCAACGTGTGCCTCCAGGTCGCGCTAGTCCCGGAACCGACGAAGAGAGGCGTGGAACCCGAAAACCTGCCGGAACTTGCCGCCGGAATTGCCGCTTTGGCGCGCGTCAAGCTACGCGGTCTGATGTGCATTCCGCCGCCGCAGCCGGACGTCACCGCCGAGCGCGCTCTGTTCGCACGGCTCCGAATACTGCTCGAGCAGCTGAATGCGGTCGGTCACGAATTGGATACGCTGTCGATGGGGATGAGCAGCGATTTCGAGTCGGCGATCGCCGAAGGCGCGACACACGTGCGGATCGGAACGGCTATTTTCGGCGCTCGTACCAACAACACCCAGAAGGACCAAAGGCTCCCATGAACAACATACGCAGACTGGCATTCATAGGCGGCGGCAACATGGCGGCCGCTCTCATCGGCGGCTTGACCAAGCGCGGGCTTGCGCGTGAGCGCATCGTGGTGGCCGATCCGAGCCGCGAGCAACTCGAGCGGCTGACGCGCGACTATGGGGTCACCGCCGCAGCGGACAATCTCGATGCGGCGGCCGGCGCCGAGGTGGTGGTGCTGGCCGTCAAGCCGCAGCAAATGCGCGCGGTGGCGCTCGGCCTCGCGCCGCATCTCGCGGAAACGAATCCCTTGGTCATATCCATTGCGGCGGGCATTCCCCACGCGGCGCTCACGCGCTGGTTCGGCGCCCACGCGGCCGTCGTCCGCACGATGCCGAACCGGCCCGCGCTCAACGGCTTCGGCGCTACCGGGCTGTACGCACCGGCGAGCGTCGGCGCCGCCAACCGCGCTCTGGCTGAAGCCGTCATGGCTGCGGTCAGCGCCACCGTCTGGGTGGAACATGAGTCGCAGATGGATACCGTCACCGCGTTGTCGGGCAGCGGCCCCGCCTATTTCTTCTTGTTCATGGAGGCGCTGGAGGCTGCGGCGCACGCCCGCGGGCTGCCAAACGACGTCGCCCACAAGCTAACCCTGGAGACGGCTTTCGGAGCCTCGCAGATGGCGCGCATGTCGGGCGAGTCGCTCGCCTCCCTGCGCGAGCAGGTCACTTCGAAGGGCGGCACCACCGCTGCGGCTCTCGAGGTTCTCGATGCAGCGGGCCTTCGTGCTATCGTCGCACACGCCGTAGCGGCCGCGGATCGCCGCTCGGCCGAACTCGCCGCGGAGTACGGCACCCCGTAGGCTCTCCAACAGGAGGCTGAATCCCAGGACGCGCATGGGCGGCCGGCAACGGCTGTTTCGCCAATGACTTGCTGACAGTGAATCGAAATGGAAGCGATTAGATACATCGTCGATACGTTGCTGTGGTTGCTGACGCTCGCGTTTTTGCTGCGTCTGTTGTTTCAGTTGGTGCGCGCCGATTTTCGCGATCCGATGGCCGATGCGATCGTGCGGGTGACGAATTGGTTGATTTTGCCGCTGCGGCGTCTGTTGCCGCCCATGGGCAAAGTCGACACGGCGACCGTGGTCGCCGTCATCGTCGTCGCCTCTGCGCGCACGGCAGCGCTGCTCGGCCTCGAGCGCGCGGGTTTCAACGATTTAGCGAACTTCCTGCGCATTACCGTGATCGGGCTCGTCGATCTGACTCTGCGCATCTATCTCTTCGCGTTGCTCCTGTACTGGCTGACCAGCTTCGTGACGCCGGGCGGCTATGCGCCGGGTGTCCGGTTGCTCGCCCAACTGTGCGAACCCCTATTGAAACCGGTGCGGCGACTCATCCCTCCCATCGGGCAGATCGATTTTTCGGTCCTCTGGGTATCGATCGCCATCGGTGCGCTGCTGATACTTCTGCGCTGAATATCAGCTCCTACATGCTTGAAATCACTGCGAACGAAGCGGCGCGACCGACCCATTCGGGACCGGACGTCGCGGGAAGCCTGAAAAACCAGGCTCGGACGCGCGCGACCGGCCGGTCTTTTTTCGCAATTGCGCTAAACATCGGCTTTTTTCTATGTTATTTTCGGCGCCGAGTTGAATATGTGGGTATTTCATTACCCGCGTTCGCAAACACCATCAGGAGATTTATATGGCGAAAAAGAATGCAGCACCGACCAAGTCTGAAATTCTCGCTACCATTTCGAAGGAAACAGAGCTCTCTAAGAAGCAGGTCGGAGCCGTGTTTGACTCGCTTTCCGCCGCCATCAAGAAGAGCTTACGCAGCCACGGCTTGTTTACGATGCCCGGGCTTCTGAAGATGAAAGTCGTGAAGAAGCCGGCGACGAAAGCGCGTGAAGGCGTCAATCCTTTCAACGGCGAAAAAATGATGTTCAAGGCAAAGCCGGCAAGCAAGAAAGTGCGTATTGCCGCACTGAAGAATCTGAAGGAATTCGTCAACTAACGAACCGGCATCCGGAGCGGCCCTGCGGCGCGCTCCGGATCGGATCGATTGAGGCGGCAGTCCGGCCGACGAGCGAGAAGTCATTCAATGGCGAGGAGATCGACGTCGAACACCAATGTCGCCCCGGGCGGAATGATTCCGCCGGCGCCCGCGTCACCATAGGCAAGGTCCGCTGGAATGGTCAAGCGTCGACGCTCGCCCACTTTCATGCCAAGGACGCCCTGATCCCATCCTTTGATGACTTGGCCCGCTCCGACGACGAAGTTGAACGCCTGGCCGGAGTTGCGTGAGCTGTCGAACTCCTTGCCCTTTCCGTCGGGTGCGGATGTCTCGTACAGCCATCCCGTGTACTGCACGGCGGCCTTTTGCCCTGCCGCGATCGCTGCACCCGTACCGGGCTTCAATTCGCGGATTTCCAAAGCAGCGGTCTGAGGCACAGGCTGCGACGCGGGAGATGCCGTGTCTGCCGGCGCGGTGGGCGGTTTACCGCCGCCGCCGCAGGCCGCGAGCAATACAGCCGCGGTCACCAGGCTTGCGAGACGCGATGGGTGAGGTACCGACACCTCGCCATATTAAAGGGTTTTGCGCCGTTCGTCGTTCAAGTGCGGGCGCGCAGCGGGGGGCGCCGCATCCCGAGTGCAGTGCCGGCGGTCACCGCCAGGCCGCCGATGGCGGCGAAAAGCACGCCGATCTGGGCGTTGATGCCCAGCCAGTAGTGCCTTGCGATGCCGATGGCATCATCGATCTCGTCGACGAGTTGCAGTACCCATTCCATGAGCGGCAGTCTAAGGCGGACCGCCGTGGGGTCGCCGTGAGTGGGGTCACAGACTTGCTATGGCGTCGAGGGCTGCGTAGGCTTCATCCAACATGCAGCGCATTCTCGTCCTGAATCCGAAAGGTGGTTCGGGGAAAACGACGATAGCTACCAACCTCGCTAGTTACTTCGCGAGCCTGGGAGACCGCCCGTTGCTGTCGGACAACGACGGCCAAGGTTCGAGCATGCGTTGGTTGAAGAAGAGAAAACCGGAACAGCCCTTCATCCATGGCATAGCGGCTTTCGAGCGCAACAGCCGGATGACGCGCTCGTGGCAGATGCGTATCCCTTCCGATGCGGCGCATGTGGTGGTGGACACTCCGGCCGCGGTGCTCGCTCAGGACATGCCTGAAATGACGAGAAGCGCCGACGCCATCATCATCCCGGTGCTTCCCTCGGACATCGATATTCACGCCTTCTCGAAATGCATCGCCGACCTGCTCTTGATTGCGAAGGTGCGGCGCGACGAGAATCGCATCGGCGTAGTCGCCAACCGCGTCAAGCGCAACACGCTAATTTTCCAGTCGCTGATGCGATTTTTGGACACTCTGCGGATTCCGGTGGTCGCGACGTTGCGAGATTCGCAAAACTACGTGCGCGCCGCTGAGCAAGGCGTCGGCATACACGAGATGAAAAAGCAGCTGGTGGCGCAGGATCTCCAGGATTGGGAATCGCTGCTCGGGTGGCTGCGCGCCAAAGAAGAATCGAACGCGCCTCAAGCCCACCCTTCGACCGCCAGCCCTTTGCAAGAAACGGCTTGAGCGATGCTCCGATCGGGCAGCGGCCCTACGACCGCGGAGCCAGTCTCGGTCTACTTTTTGTCTTCCCAGCTGCCGCGGACTTTGTCCGCCCAGTTCTTGTAACTGTGCCAGTTGTACAGATTGTTCGTGATCGCGGCGTGACGACCGCCGGTCTTGTACGCTTCCCGCGGAGCGACCGCCGATTTTGGGGCACCGGGATCCACACGCGGCGCGCGGCGATCTATCCCGGTGTATCGACTCTGGTTCTTAACGTCGCTCATCTTCATGTGCCTCTCTGATGTACACGACAGTAAGTGTCGCGCACTCTCCAGGGCAGGAACTGTGTCACAGGCATCTTGGGGCCGTCGCCGGGCAACCTCGCGCATTGCGATGTGCATCTCACACAGCGTCGCGGTAAGTTAAATCGCTGGATTTCTCTCGCTTTGCCAGGCATCGAACAGCGGCCTCAGTTCTTCGAGCGAGCACTCGAGCGCGGCCGGCAACAATGTCGTGTACGAGTCGAGCAGGGCCATGGCGTTGCGCGCGGGATCGGTACGCGTGGCGGCTCCCAGGCGGCGTGACATATCGCGATTTACCACATGCAGGTTCCGGTACAGATCTTCGAGAGCGGCAAAGCCGTCGGGGGCGTCCACGCCGCCGATCTCGCGCGCCAGCAGGAACATGCAGATGCTGCGGTACACGGTTTCCGCTTCGCTCGCGAAGGGGAGATGGAAGCGCGCCATCGGCCGCAGATGATCGGTCCACGGACACCCGGATGTGGCCATGACCAAGCCGAGAACGGAACTCATTGCATGCTGCGCCGAAGTTTGCGCGTACATGGTTCTTTCTGCCTGTATCACGGTCACGCCCACGGTGTCGAAGGAGACCAGCACCTTCAGCCGTTCTACGGCCGAGGCCATCTGCAATGCGGCCGGACAGTGGGTATGCGCCGCAGCGTCCAGAGGACAGTTGGCGCATCGACTGAAGTTGAGTTCTGTCCAAAACGGCGGATTCGGCGGCGCCGGCTTCAACATTCTGAAGTGCACCGGGTCGAAAGAGAACTCCAAGGTTTCCACCGTTCCATCCGGTAAATCGAATCGATAACGGATGCGATGGGGTTCGCTCATGCAACCAAGCGATAACAGGGCGTATATTCGGTCCCGCTGAGCTTCATGCGGCGCTGCGCTACGAAAGCGCGCAGCAATCCATCCAGCGGCTCCATGATGGATTCTTCGCCCACCAGTTCGAACGGGCCGTTTTTCTCGATGGCGCTGACGCCATAGTCCTTGATGTTGCCCGCCACGATTCCGGAGAATGCACGGCGCAAATTGGCGGCGCGCTCGTGCACCGGTTGATCGCGCGCCAGTCTCAATGCCCGCATCGAGGCGTGCGTAACCTCGAAGGGAAGTTGAAATTCCATGGGAATCTTCAGCAGCCAGTTGAAGACATAGGAGTCGCTCTCGCGGCTTCGGTAATCGCGGACTGCGGCCAGACTCTGCACCATGGCGCGCGCGACGGCGCCGGGGTCGTCGATGATGATCTGGTACTTCGATTGCGCGGTGGGCCCGAGCGTCGCACCGATGAACCCGTGGATTTGATCGAAATAGTCGGCCGTGTCGGCCGGGCCCGTGAAGATCAAGGGAAAGGGCAACTCGCGATTCGCCGGATCGAGCAATATGCCGAGGAGATAGAGAATTTCTTCCGCCGTACCGGCTCCGCCTGGGAACACGACGATTCCGTGGCCGAGACGTACGAAAGCCTCCAGGCGCTTTTCGATGTCCGGCATGATGACCAGCCGGCTCACGATGGGATTGGGAGGCTCGGCCGCGATGATTCCAGGCTCCGTAATTCCCAAATAACGCCCATTGACGATGCGTTGCTTCATGTGGCCGATGGTCGCGCCCTTCATGGGGCCCTTCATCGCGCCCGGCCCACAACCGGTACACACGTCCAGGGAGCGCAACCCGAGCTCGTAACCCACTTTCTTGGTGTAATCGTACTCGACTCGCCTGATCGAATGCCCGCCCCAACAGACGACCAGATTGGGGCGCACCTGCAAGTCCAGAACCCGGGCATTGCGCAGTATATGAAATACGGCGTTCGTGATGCTGGACGAGGATTTCAGGTCGAAGCGACCGCTTTCCATGATCTCATTGGAGATGAACACCACGTCCCGCAGTACCGCGAACAAATGGTCCTTCAATCCGCGGATCATCTCGCCATCGACGAAAGCTGCCGCGGGTGCGTTCTTGATCTCGAGCTTGATGCCCCACGCCTGCCTCACGATCCGCAGATCGAAATCCTTGTATTTCTCGAATATGCGCCGGGTATCGTCGATATCGCTGCCGGAATTGAGCACCGCAAGCGCGCATTTGCGAAACAGCGGATATAGGCCTCCTTGGCCGGAGTCGAGCAGTTTGGCGATCTCTTGCTGAGAAAGTTGCTCGAGGCTGCCCTTCGGCGCAACTCGCGCGTCGACCAGGTCGGACGATAGGATCGTGGTTTGCACGTGGGCACCCGTCACGGATAGATGTCGATGGGAATGTTGTCTTGGGTGCGCAGCCACACCTCGACCATATCGGAATTGGACAACGCAATGCAGCCGTCGGTCCAGTCGTTCGACGCATAATAGGCCGCCGGATGCTTGGGCGTGTTGGGCGATCCATGGATCATGATCGATCCGCCCGGCGCCCAGCGGTTCTTGCGTGCCCGCAGCTCGTCGTTCTTGTTCGGATACGACACCTGGATCGACAAGAAGTAGTCGCTGCGCGTGTTTCTGCGAACCAGAAAATACCGTCCCTCGGGCGTCCGGAAGTCATGTTCGCGTTGTTTCGTGCCCACGGGACTCAACCCCAGGGCAACTTTGTATTCGCCGAGCAGCCGGTCGCCGCTGTACAAATAAAGCCGGTGTTCGGCCTTGCGCACGACCACGTGGTCGGCGGCGGCGATTTCCGCCGGGGCGGCGCGAAGCGCCCAGCCGCAACCGAGCAGGACCGCAATCGTCCACAACATTCTGACCGTAAGATGGCTGCCTGGATTGAGCATCGTAAAAATTATAGCGTGTCCTCGGCGCGACATGAGCGGCCTGGCTCACGGACCGGGGATACCGGGTATAATCCAGAAATGCGTTTTTCCTTGATTCATGCTGCCCTGGGTTTGGGGCTTCTGAGCGGTTGCGGCGGCCAATCTTCCATAAAACCTGCCGAAATTCTGGACCAACGGACCGGCATGACCGTAGGCGCGCTACAGGAACCCATCGAACTGATCGAAAGTGCCCAAAACGCGGCCCTGGCCAATGGCAAGCGGAACAGTTTTGCCTATCTCGGCCCGATCGAGTGGGACACGAGCGGCGACCTCACGTATGGGCTTTGGGTTCACGTCGCGCCGGGCAACGATAAGCAGGTCGGCGACATACGCTCTCCGGGTACCGTGACGTTGATACTCGACGGCGTTCCGTTGGTGCTGTCGCCCTTGGATGCACCCAAGGCGGGCAGTAGTCCATACCAGCCCATAGCCTCCTGGGGGCAAACGGCGTACTTCAAATTCGACAGCGCACTGTTGAAGCGGATGGCCGCCAGCGAAAAACTGGCGCTGGATTTTCAGGCCGTCGATCAGTCCGTCGTCGAATTCCTGCCGAGTCACGATACCCGCAGCACGTTGAGGCAATTCATTCACGCGCGAGGCATTACTGACGATTGATGTCGACGACCTGAGGCAGCGTGATGGTCGTTCCGGGCCGCATGTCATTGAAGTTCACATCGGGGTTGTACTGGGCCATCAGCCATAAGGGGAGTTCGGCGTGCTGATGGGCGATGGTCCACAGGGAATCGCCGTGCTTCACCGCGTAGGTCTCGGTTCCGGATATCCGATGACCGGCGAAGAAGGCTTCTTGCAGGCGGCGGTGATACTCGCGTCGAGCCTCGACGAACTGCGCCGCCGAGACACGCGACAGGTCCAGCTTTAATTTCCGCCCCTGCACCACCAGGGCGTTCTTGTGCAGCTTGTTGAGGGCGCGCAAGGCCTGCGAGTCGGTTTGAGTCCAGTCGGCGAAATGGCCCAAGGTCTCGGCGGCCTGAACGATGACGGTGTTGTCCGGGCTGATCCCGTAGTCGGTCGTATCGGAATTGCCCGTCGGACTCGTGACCGGCAACAGCCCATTGCGGTTCGCGGTTTGACGGTCGGAAACGGGCTCGCTGGGGCGCCGCGCCGCACGCTGTGCAGCCACCGTCGGAGGGGCCGCTTGCGGCGGCGGTACGCTTTGCGCAACGGGCGCCGGTATGGCGGCCGGCTCGGTCGGCGCAGCCGCGGCAACCGCAGCGCTGCTGGGCCCGCCGCTCGCCGCAAGCTCCGCACGGGAGGCCGGCATCGGAATTCGTATCACATCGCCGCGCGCCGGGGCGTGGGTGCTATTCCAGCCGTTGGCCGCCAATAGCCTGCCGAGGCTGATGCCGCCGGCTGCCGCAACTCCGGCCAGAGTCTCTCCGCGGCGCAGCCGGTGGGTGCCGTCGTTGCGTTGTGCCAGATAGCGTTCCGACGCCGGCAGCCGCGCCCAAGCGGCCGCAATTTCCGACGGCGGCGGCGTACCGGGCAAGCGCAGCCGATAGCCGCGCGGTACCAGCCGGATGCCGCTCCAGATGGGCGGTCGCAAGGCCGGATTCAACACGCGCAACGCGCCCATATCGACTTTGAACGCCGTTGCCAGCGCATCCACGGAAATGTAGTCCGGCAATTCCACGGGTGTACTTTCGGTGTCGGGGAGACGACTGATTGGACCGAAGTATTTCTCGGCGTTGCGGTCCACCTCGAGGGCGGCCAAAAATGCGACGTAGAAGTTGCGGGAGGCAAAACCGAACGTAGCGCCCTGGAAGCGCTTGACGATCTCGGCGATGTCGCTGGTCCCGAGTGCATCCTGCGCGCGGCGCAAGCCGCCGGGGCCGTGGTTGTACGCGGTGACGGCCAGCGGCCAGGTGCCAACCAGCCGGTAGTTGTACAGCATGAGATTCGCGGCACCCTCGGTCGCCGTATAGGGATCCAGCCGCTCGTCGACCAAGCTATCGACCCGCATGTATCGCTTGGCGGTCGAGGGCATGAATTGCCACAGCCCGGCCGCTCCTACCTTCGAATACGCCGCCAAGTTGAACGATGATTCCACATGTGGCAGCGCTGCGATTTCCGGCGGTACACCGTGCTGCGCCAAGGTACGCGCGATTTGCTTTTCCCACACCGCGGCCCGCATCAAGCCTTCGTGAAATCGATCGGCTTGCCCCAGTTGAAAACGTATTCGCGCGATTGCATCGCGAAAATCGGCCGGCGTCGCCCTGTCGCCGAAGGCGTGAAGAATGCGCCGCTCGTGCGCCGTCAAGTCGTCGGTAGCGCCATTCGCGAATCTACGCAACAGCGCCGCGTAATGCGCCTTCGCTTCATTGACTCTTTTTTCGCGTTGCGCCGGGGAAGAAGCCGGATCGAAGCGCAACACCTCATAGACCAGACCGAGATTCCAATCATCGTGCAGCAGCCCTTGATCGGTCGTAACTTCCGTATAGACGCGTATCCAAAAACGGATGTCCCCCTCGAGCGCCGGCGGATGCGCGAACGGATCGCTGCCATCGCCCGCCGCCGCGTGAGCGTTCGTCGCGGGCCCGAATAGGAGCCAAAACGCGGCAAATGCGAGCATGCGGACCAGCCGGGGCCGCGCCGCGTCGCGGCTGACGCCGCACGCGCGTCCTTGCCGTTCTTCAAACACCGGCGAATGATAGCAATCGATCGCCGCACACCGGACGTCGATCGTCATGCGCAGAGGAAGCACAGTCAGCCACCCTCGGTTTGGATACAATCCGACCGGCTCGTTGTCAACAGGGAGACGTCGCAATGCGGACCTTGAATCGCGCCACGATCACGTTGCTGGTCGCGGCTCTCTTGCTCACTGCCGACTCGGTTTTCGGCGGCGGCGTCTCGATCAAAATCACGAACGACACCACCGAACGCCTGCTGGTGACCATTTACGATCAGAATTTCAATCCACCGCAGAAGGTGCTGCCGGGCGAGAGTATCGGCGGTTTCGCGTCCGTGCCGATTTCCGTCACGGCCGACGACGCGGGACAGGCCCATGTGTCCTGGACGGCGACCACCGTCGACAAGCTCACGCGCATGTGCGGCCGCGGCGACGCGTCCAAGCTGGACGACGGCTCCACCGTAAATGTCCACGCCGATGGGGATTGCGCGTCCCGGTGACGCCGAAGGGCGGCGGTACGTCACGCGGGAGCTGCGCCCCGGTGCGGCGTGAGTCAGAGCACCCCGCCATCGCGCAAACGGTTCAAAGCCCGATCGTCCAGGTCAAGGAGCCTCGCCAGCACGCGATCCGTATCCTGGCCCAGCCGAGGCGGCGGTTTCGAGTAGACGACGGGTGTCTTTGAAAACTGCACAGGGTAGGCGATTCCTGGGATCCGTTCCCCGGTGTCGCGCGTCAGATGGACCGCGAGGTCCCGCGCCGCGACTTGAGGATCGTCGAGTGCCTCGGCGACCGTATTGATCGGCCCGCTGGGCACTTCCGCAGCGCGGAGCAGTTCGGCCCATTCGGAAGCATCCCGGACGGCCAATGCGTCCTCGATCTCGCGCTCCAACTCGACTCGGTGCATAACGCGGTCGTCGTTGGTTCTGAACCGAGGATCATCGCAGAGCGCGGCCCGACCGATGACCTCCGCCAACCGGCCAAACTGCCCCTCGTTCAAGGCCGCGATGACCAGCCGCCCGTTGCGGGCTCGAAACTGCTGGTATGGCGCGAGACTTCCGTGCGGCGACCCCGTGCGGGAGGGACACCGGCCGGTCATCAAGTAGCCCGTGGCGCTGCTCGCCAGCAGCGACAGCGTGGTGTCGAACAGGGCGGCATCCAAGTGCTGGCCCTGGCCCGTGGCGTCGCGGTGTCGGAGCGCCGCGAGTATCGCAATCGCGGCGTGCAGGCCTGTGCTCAAATCCGCGATTGCAACGCCGACGCGCTGCGGGTCGCCATCGGGAGCGCCGGTCATGGACATCAGTCCGGTGAGACCTTGAATCACATAGTCGTAGCCCGGTTCGTGACGGCGGGGACCTGTTTGGCCGAAGGCCGTGATCGAGCAGTAGACTAGCCGGGGATTGATGCAGGAAAGGCTTTTATAGTCGAGACCCTTCGCCGCCAAGGAATCGGTCTTGAAGTTCTCGACGAAGATGTCGGCAGTCGTTGCCAGCTGGCGCACGATCGCCTGCCCCTCGGGCTCACCGATGTCAACGGTCACCGAATGCTTGCCTCGGTTCGCGCTTGCATAGTAGGCCGACTCGCCGAGCTGCGACCCGTCGGCGGCCTTGAGCCATGGCGGACCCCAATGGCGGGACTCGTCGCCGCCGCCAGGGCGCTCGATCTTGATTACTTCAGCGCCGAGATCCGCGAGGACTTGCGTGCAAAGAGGACCCGCAAGCGCACGCGTGAGATCGACTACTCGAATTCCGCTCATCGGAGGCATGGTTTGGTGCCCCCTACGCCCGGCAGCATGGCGCCCAGAGGCCATTGCGCGGGACGTAGAGCAGCCGGGCTTCGGGCGCGATTCGCAGAACGTGCTCGCGTGCATTCACATGACGGTTGATCGCTGCGGCAGCGGAGGGCACTGTCATCTCGCTCGGTACGAGTCGAAGGGGCCGCTTATGAGGGATGGATGCCGCGCCCTATCCGCACTTGGAGTCGCCGCAATTCAGGCAGGTATTGCAACCGTCCATCATCACCACCGCCGCCGTGCTGCATTTGGCGCAAAGTTGCGCCCCTTCGGGAAAATGGGACTTCGAGAAGGCATCGGTTTGCTTGGCGCGGGCTTCGAACTCCGCGCGCTTCTCCTGGACCAGCTTGCGCTGGTGCACGTCGAGTTCCGTCTTCTTGAGCAGACCGATGGATTGCAAGTGGCGCTCGATGACATAGCCCAGCTCCGCGATCGTGGACGGCATGAACTTTCCGCCGGGCTGCCAGTAGCCGCCCTTCGGATCGAAGACGGCCTTCAATTCCTCGACCAGGAACGTCGTATCGCCGCCCTTGCGGAACACCGCGGAAATGACCCGCGTCAGCGCCACGATCCATTGAAAATGATCGAGGTTCTTTGAATTGATGAACACCTCGAAGGGCCGGCGCTGCTCGTGCGGCGTCCCTTCGTTGAGAACGATGTCGTTGATGGTAACGTACATGGCGTGGTCGGACACCGGCGTTTTGATCTTGTAAGTGGAGCCCACCAGCACTTCGGGCCGCTCCACCTTCTCGTGCATCCAGATCACGTTGTCCTGCGCCTTCGGGACCTCTTTCGGCTGGCCTCCGGCCGGCTCTTTTGCTTCAGGCTTGCGCACGCGATATTTGGCAATCTTCTTGTCGATCTTGATGTGTGCCATGTCAAAACTTCCCGTAGTAGCCTTCTTTCAAGGCATCGAAGAGATTCGCCGCCGTATGCATTTCGCCGTCGTATTCGATTTCCTGATCGCCCCGAGCCTCCACCTCCGTCCCGTCCTCCAGCGTGAACACATACGTGGTGTTCTTGAGGTCATCCTCCTTCACCAGCACTCCCTGAAACGCCTCCGGATTGAATCGGAACGTCGTGCAGCCCTTCAGCCCCTGTTCGAAGGCGTAGAGATAGATGTCCTTGAAGTCTTCGTACTTGTAGTCCGTCGGGACGTTGGCGGTCTTCGAGATCGAGGAATCCACCCACAATTGCGCCGCCGCCTGAATATCCACATGCTCCTTCGGACCGATGTCATCCGCCGACAGAAAATAGTCGGGCAGCCTCTCCGCCGCGGCAGGCGCCACGGTATTCGAATGGGGCATTGCACGAGGATTGACCAGTTCGCGATACGCCAGCAGTTCGAATGAGAAAACGTCGATCTTCTCCTTCGATTTCTTGCCTTCCCGTATCACGTTGCGGAAATAATGATGCGCGAACGAAGGCTCTATCCCATTCGACGCATTGTTCGCGAGAGACAGGGAAATGGTGCCCGTGGGGGCGATGGAACTATGGTGAGTGAACCGCGCGCCCACCTCGGCGAGCTCGTCGACCAGCTCCGGCGACGCCTCGGCGATGCGCTGCATGTAGCGGCTATACCGCGCATGCAACACCCGCCCCGCCACCTTGGCACCGACTCGCCACCCATCCCTCGCCATCTCCGGTCGTTTGCGCAGCATTTCCCGCGTGACCGTGAACTCCTCGTTCATGATGGGCGCGGGCCCCTTCTCGCGCGCCAATTCGAGGCCGGCCTCCCACCCAGCGATCGCCATTTCACGCGCCACATTCTGGGTAAAGGCCACCGATTTCTTCGAGCCATATTTCATGCACAGCATGGTGATGGTGGACCCCAATCCGAGGAACCCCATGCCGTGGCGGCGCTTGCGCATGATTTCATCGCGCTGCTGCGCCAGGGGAAGCCCGTTGATCTCGACCACGTTGTCGAGCATGCGCGTGAAAATCTTCACGACTCTACGATACGTTTCCCAGTCGAAGCGCGCATCCTCCGTGAAAGGATCCACCACGAATTTGGTGAGGTTGACCGATCCCAAGAGGCAGGAGCCGTAGGGCGGTAACGGCTGCTCCCCGCACGGATTCGTGGCCCGGATGTCTTCCGTCCACCAGTTGTTGTTCATCTCGTTCACTCTGTCGATCAAGATGAAGCCGGGTTCCGCGAAATCGTAAGTCGAGGACATGATGACGTCCCAAACGCGGCGCGCCGGCAGGGTCTTGTAGATCTTGCAGGCGACCAGGCCTTCCTCGTTCGCCACGTACCCGTCGGTATGCGGCCATTCGCGCCACACGAATTTGGAGCTGTCATCGAGATCCGGACGCTCCGCTTCGAATTCCCGGCGGCCCAACGGAAAAGCCAGCTTCCAGTTGCCGTCGCTCTTGACGGCTGCCATGAATTCATCCGTGATGAGCAAGGACAAATTGAACTGCCGCAAGCGCCCGTTCTCGCGCTTGGCGCGGATGAATTCCAAGACGTCGGGATGCCCGATGTCGAACGTGCCCATCTGAGCGCCGCGTCTGCCGCCCGCCGAGGAGACGGTGAAACACATCTTGTCGTAAATGTCCATGAAAGACAGGGGTCCCGACGTGTACGCACCCGCCCCCGAGACGTACGCGCCGCGCGGCCGCAACGTCGAAAAATCGTAACCGATACCACATCCCGCCTTCAGGGTGAGGCCGGCCTCGTGGACCTTGTTCAAAATGTCATCCATCGAATCGCGGATGGTGCCGGACACCGTGCAGTTGATGGTGGAGGTGGCCGGCTTGTGTTCCAGCGCTCCTGCGTTGGACGTGACCCGGCCCGCCGGAATGGCGCCGTGACGCAATGCCCAAAGAAACGAGTCGTACCATCGTTCGCGAAGCTCCTCCGCTTCGACATCGGCGAGCGCGCGCGCAATGCGCTTGTAGGTATCGTCCATCGACTTATCGAGAGGCGATCCATCTTTGGCGGTGAGACGGTATTTCTTATCCCAGATGTCGAAGGACGCTTCCTGGAAAGTGATACTGCTCACGTCTTTGGGCTGTATTTTGACCACCGTATTCATGGGTATTGGAAATGCTCCCTTGGAATTATCGCGCGAAAGAACGTAAGCGTCAGGCGATGGTCCATCCGACGAAGCAGCGCGGTTCAACAGAATCGTAGGAAGGCGCGGCACCTCGGGACCACTACATATTGTGTCCGGACGAGAAGGGTAAGACCGGGAACCGGCCAGCGTCAAGACTTTTTTAGGCTATTTTGAGTCCACATAAAGCTATATTTATCATGATGTTAGATAAAACTATCGAGAAATAATCTAATTCCACTCAATGGCTTTTTGGTCAAGCATAATTCGCCGTAACCGCAACATCTTGTGTTTCCACAAGTTATCCACAATAAGTTCTATTGACTTTGGGGCGACGCAGGCGAGCCGCAGAACCAGCATCGGCCGCGCGCGTTCTTACGTGTAATATCGCGCCTCGAAAACACATAGAAGGACCGCGCATGAACTTCCGTCTCACATTTGCGGCTGCCTCGCTCTGTGCGGCCCTCATCACCGCGCATACGGCCGATGCCGCACTGCCGACCGCCCCCATCGCGGACACGCCCATGCCGTCGCTTGCCCCCATGGTCAAGCGCGCTTCACCCTCCGTGGTCAATATAGCCACCCGCGGGACCGTCAAGGAAAAACCCGGCCAGCGCAATCCGTTGTTGGACGATCCGTTCTTCCGGCGCTTCTTCGACGCGCCGCCGGACTCGAAACCGCGCGAGCGGCAGTTCCAAAGCGCCGGTTCGGGGGTGATCGTTGACGCCAAGAACGGCTACATCATCACCAACCACCACGTGGTAGAGAATGCCAGCGAAATCACCATCACGCTGCTCGACAACCGCAGCTTCGCGGCCAAGATCATCGGCAGCGACGAAGGCGCGGACATCGCTGTATTGCAGGCCAAGCAACCCAACCTGGTCCCGATGGCGCTCGGCGATTCGGCGCATCTGGAGGTCGGGGATTTCGTGGTCGCCATAGGCAACCCGTTCGGGCTGCAACATACGGTTACTGCGGGAATCGTCAGCGCCCTCGGCCGGTCCGGCATCAATCCCGAAGGCTACGAGGACTTCATCCAGACCGACGCGTCGATCAATCCGGGTAACTCGGGCGGGGCGCTGGTCAATCTCAAGGGAGAACTCGTGGGAATCAACTCCGCGATCCTGTCAGGAAGCGGCGGCAACATCGGCATTGGTTTCGCCATACCGGTGAACATGGTCAAGGGAGTGATGGACCAGCTCATCAAATACGGTCAAGTGAAGCGCGGCATACTCGGCGTCAACATCTACAACGTGACGCCGGAGATAGCCAAGGAGTTCGGCTTGACCGATTCGAGCGGCGCCTTGGTGGCCGGGGTTACTCCGGGTTCGTCGGCTGAGCGAGCCGGCATCAAGACCGGTGACATCATCACCTCGATCAACGGCGTGACCATGAAGGGAGCAGGCGAACTGCGCAACTCCATCGGCATGCTGAGAGTTGGCGACAAAGTGGAGATCGGCCTGTTGCGCGACGGCAAGCCGCGCCAAGTAACCGCCCTGATCGCAGAGCGCAGCGAAGTCGAATCGGCGAGCGCAGCGGATATCAACCCGGGCCTCGAAGGTGCGGACCTGACCGACGCGCCGGATGGCGGCGGTGTCTTGGTGAGATCGGTGCAGGACGGCAGCCCCGCCTCGCAGGCCGGCATCAAAGCGAATGACCTGATCGTCGGCGTCGGCCGCACGCCGGTGACGAACACCAAGACTTTCCGCCAGGCCGCGAAGGGCGCCAATGTATTGGTGCTCAACGTGCGGCGCGGGTCGGCCGTCTTTCTAATCCCGATTCGTTGACCCAATGAAACTACTGTCCATCTGCATTCTGGGCGGGACCGGCTTCTTGGGAACGCGCCTCGTCGCCCGCTTGATCAAGGACGGTCATCGCGTCACGGTGTTGTCGCGCGACCGCGAACAGCACAAGCACCTGCTGGTGCTGCCCGGGCTCACGCTGGAAAATTGCGATGTCTACGATGAGGCCCAAGTCAGCGAGCGTTTTCGCGGAAAGGACGTGGTGGTCAACCTCGTGGGGATCCTCAACGAGCGGGGTTTTGGCGGCAGCGGCTTTTACCGCGCCCATACCGAACTCACGGGCGTGGTGCTTCAGGCGGCTCGTTCGGCCGGGGTCCAGCGGCTGCTGCAGGTGTCGGCGCTGAAAGCCTCGCCGGACGCGCCGAGCCATTACTTGCGCTCCAAAGGCCAAGCCGAAGTACTCATCCGCGAGAACAGTGCGAACCTCGATTGGACCATTTTTCAACCCTCGGTGATGTTCGGTCCCGGCGATTCGTTCCTCAATCGTTTTGCCGCCCTGTTGGCATCGGTACCTTTCGTTTTCCCGTTGGCGAGACCGAACGCGCGCTTTCAGCCGGTACTGGTCGATGATGTAATCGAAGCCATGCTGCGGTGCCTGCGAGGGGGCCCGTCGGACGGGCAGACATACGAACTGGGCGGCCCCAAGGTGTACTCCCTGCGGGAGATCGTCGACCTGGTCGCCAAGCTCACCGGCCGTCGGCGCTGGATCATCGGATTGCCGGATTTCATCTCGCGCCTTCAGGGAGCCGTCATGAACTTCGTGCCGGGCAGGCCGTTCTCCAGCGACAACTATTGGTCGCTGACCGTCGATAGCGTGTGCTCCGATGACGGCTTCGCAAAGCTCCGCATCAAGCCACAATCGATGATAGCGGCGGCGCGCCAGTACCTGGGTGCGTTGGAAGATAACGCGCGGCTCAGCCACAACCGCGCGGCTGCCGGCCGCGCCGCCCGCGATTCGCACGGCGTGCCATGACGCATGGAGCGCTCCGCTCGTTGCCTGCCCCGCCTACGGTGTCGCGCAGACGGCCGCGTCGCGCGTCCGCTGATCCAACTTCGCGAGTTCTCGCACCCGACGATAGAAAACCTGCAGATCGCCGCCCGCCGCCGCTAGTTCCCGTTCGAATCCCGGTACGCAGTCGTAGTACGTCGCAACCGAGGCGAGGTGCGCGTTATTGATATCCCCCGCGAACCAAGACTCGAACGGCGAGTGGCCGTTCCATTGCGCCTCGAGTCGTCCGTAGGACTCGCGCAAGGAGGTAAAAATCGCACGCTTGCGTTCCCGCATGAGCTGCTCATCCATCCCCGAGGCATAAAGAGCATGTAACTCGGCGCGCGTGCGGCGGAGCAGATCGATGACTTCGAGATAGCGCCGTTGTTGCACCGCGTGTTGCGCCAAATCGGCCTCGCGCCCCGACGCCCTCAGCCAGCGACGCACGCCTTCCTCTTCGACTGTCGTGGCAAGCGCTTCATTGAAGGACGCATCCCCCGGTATGTAGAGCAGCTGATGCGTAAGTTCATGGAACACTATGGCGGCCAACTCAGCGTCGTCCCAGCCCACCATGGTGTTGAGAATCGGATCGTCGAAGTGTCCCAGGGTGGAATAGGCAGCGACGCCAGCCACGCTCACCTCGAATCCCTGCGTCCGCAATCGGGTGCCGAATGCGCGGGCCTTGCTCTGCACGAAATATCCGCGGTACGCGACGCAGCCGACGATGGGAAAACACCACTCCTTTGCATCGACGGAGAATTCCGGAGCCGCCACCACGTTCCAAACCACGTAAGGCCGGCCGACATCCGCATAGCTACGATAACTGCCGTTGTCGGGCAGCCCCAGTTCGCGGCTCGCGAAGTTCCGTATCGAGGTCACCGACTCGAGCCGAGCGTGCAGCGCCGGCGACGTGGAAGGACTCTGCAGCACCCGGGAGATCGGCTCGCGTTTCGACATCAACGCGAGCTGGCCGCGGGCGCTCTCCAACAAATAACAGCCTCCGGTCAACGATGAAATCATTCCGAGGACCAGCGCGGCGCGGATACCCGAGATGTAGCTGCTACTATTCACCCATGCAAGTGTATCTGGTTGGCGGAGCGGTTCGAGACGCCCTACTCGGGTTGCCCGTGAAAGAACGCGATTGGGTGGTTGTCGGCGGTACGCGCGACGAACTGCTGCGCCTGCATTATCGCGAGGTCGGCCGGGACTTCCCCGTATTCCTCCATCCGGAAAGCCACGAGGAATACGCGCTCGCCCGGCTCGAGCGCAAGGTGGCTGCCGGCTATCGCGGCTTCGCCGTGGAATTTGGACCGGAGGTTTCGCTCGAGGAAGACCTCGCCCGCCGCGATCTCACGATCAACGCGATCGCGCAGGCGGCGGACGGATCGCTGGTCGATCCCTATGGCGGCAGGACCGATATCGAATCGCGCACCTTGCGGCACGTCTCGAAAGCTTTCGTCGAAGATCCGGTCCGGGTGCTGCGAGTCGCGCGGTTCGCTGCGCGCTTCGCACCACTCGGGTTCAAAGTCGCTCCGGAAACCATGGAGTTGATGTGCCGCATGGTCGAGCGGCATGAAGTCGACGCGCTGGTGTCCGAACGGGTATGGCAGGAGACCGAAAAAGCGTTGCGGGAACCGGCGGCCAGCACTTTCTTCAGGGTGTTGCGCGAATGCCATGCGCTCAAACCGCTTTACCCGGAAATAGATGCGCTGTTCGGCGTACCGCAGCCGCCGCAGTGGCACCCCGAGATAGACACCGGAATACATACGCTCATGGTACTGGAGCAAGCCGTCGCGTTGACCGACGACGTCGGGGCAAGATTCGCGGCCCTGGTTCACGACCTTGGCAAGGCGGGAACACCGCCTTCCGAGTGGCCCCGGCATCGCGGTCACGAAGAGCGCAGTGTCGAACTCATCGAAGCGCTCTGCGCGCGCCTGAGAATACCGAGCGACTATCGCGAGCTCGCTCTGATCGTCGCGCGGTATCACGGCATCGTCCATCGCGCGTTCGAACTTCGCCCAAACACCTTGCTGGAATTCATCGAGCGAGCGGATGCCTTTCGGCGTCCGCAGCGATTCGCGCTGGCACTGCTCGCCTGCGAGGCCGATGCTCGGGGCCGCTTGGGAATGGAGAGCAGGCCTTACCCCCAGCGTGAATATGTGAGTACGGCGCGCGCTGCCGCAGCGGCAGTCAAACCTTCGGCCGAAGACATTGCAGCGCATAGCGGGGCCAAGATAGCGGAACGCTTGCATCAGCGGCGGGTACGCGCGATCGCGGACCTGGCCGCCCTTCGCTGAGACCCTTTGGGCGCCTCGATCTCAGAGAGTGTGCCGCAAATCCTGGAGCGCGAAGCCCGTCAATTCGCGGTGCAGGCCGCGCGTCCATGCCATCACCTTGAAACGCTCTCCCATGTCGCCCGGCAGCATCAGGCGCTTGGCTTCATTGGCGAGGCGCGCGTATTTATTCGCGTCATCCCCGGCCAGAAATTGCATCTCGCGATCGATGGCGAGTCCCGCCAGAAAATAGGCCTGGGTAGTAAAGCCGGCCAGTTCGCATCCGGCGGCGCTGCACGCCTCGGCCAGCGCCGTGAAATCGACCCACGCAGAAATATCCTGCAGCCCAGGATGGATGAACGGATTTTCGTGAGCACGCTGCCGAAAGTGGCAGATCAAAGTACCGTCATTGCGCTCCGGGAGGTAGTACTGCGAGCGCGGCAATCCGTAATCGAACCACAGCGCAGCGCCGCTGCGCAAAGACTGCACGACGGTCCGCGCCCAAGCCCCCAGTCGTGGGCAGTATTCCGACACGTAACCCGCTTCCCAGCCCCCCGCGGCCGCGGCCAGTAGGCGACAGGTTTCCGCCATGGCGGCGTGAGATGGCCGCGCCGACCAAAAGAAACGGTCATCCGCGACGGCAACGCCCAGTTCCTCGCAGGCGGTTTCGTGCCATCGAAAGCGCGCTACGGGCAGTGCATCCAATACCTCGTTGGCGAGAATCACACCGTCGAATGGATCATGGGGCGGTGTGTCGAGCCACTCGATGCGCTCGAGCAGATGCGGAACCGACTGGCGAGCCAGCCGGCGCTGACGGTCACGCAGGTCGGCGCTTACCTCGAGAATGTAATAGCGGTCCGGCAATTGCCCGAGCGTCTCGAGTCGAGCCAAGGTGTCCACCGCCAACCGGCCGGTGCCCGCGCCCACTTCCAGGATGGATCCGCGTGCGATGCCGCGCAGAACTTCGCAACACTGATTCGCGACACAGGCACCGAACAGGCGCGAAATCTCAGGCGCGGTGGTAAAATCCCCATCCTTCCCCAGCTTGCGCGCGCCCGCACTGTAATAACCCAGGCCCGGTGCATACAGAGCGAGTTCCATATAGCGCTCGAAGCTGATCCATCCGCCGGCCGCGCGGATATCGCCGGCGATGAGTTCGCCTACACGGGCCGCGTGCAAGACTTCTTCGGCGTCCAGGGAAGCTTCATGGCGCATGAGTACACCCGTCGTCGACAATCCGGTATCGTTCCTGCGTATGACTACCAGCAGCCATCCTTCTCCTCTCCCTGGCCGAGTGGTATTGATCACCGGCGGTGGGCGGCGAGTCGGCGCGGAAATTGCGCGTGTGCTGCACGCTGCGGGAGCCAGTGTGCTGATTCACTATCGAAACTCTGCGCAGGCCGCTCATGCGTTGGCGGGCGAATTGAACGGCATACGCCCCGCCTCCGTCGCCATCCACGGCGCGGACCTGGGCCGCCCGACTGCAGCACAGGAATTGATTGGGGCTGCGCTGCATGAATTCGGTCAACTCGATATTCTCATCAACAACGCGTCCACCTTCTACCCGACGCCCGTGGGCGAGACCACGCGCGCGCATTGGGACGATCTCATGGACACCAACGTCAAAGCACCGTTCTTCCTGTCGCAGGCTGCCGCTCCCAGCCTCCGGGCCCAGCGGGGACTCATCATCAACATCGTCGACATTCATGCGCTGCGGCCGCTGAAAAGGCATCCCGTATACAGCATAGCCAAGGCGGGGCTCGCCATGCTGACGCGATCGCTGGCACGGGAACTCGGTCCGGATATCCGCGTAAACGGCATCGCGCCCGGTCCGGTACTGTGGCCGGAACATCCGATGGATGACGACTTGAAGCGCGAGATCATCGCGAAGACCGCGCTGAAGCGCCACGGCGACCCCCGAGACATCGCGGCGACGGCGTTGTTCCTCGCGCAGGACGCGCCTTACATCACCGGCCAAATCATTGCCGTGGATGGCGGGCGCAGCATTTAGGCACCGAGCGGTGGGTTCTGGCCTCGCTGAGCGCGCCACTCGTCGAGACGAGATCGATCGCGTTCCAGCGAGACGCCCACATCGCGCGAGCTGCGCACCGCACCCGGTTTGCTCAGCACGATACTGACCCATGAGACACCGAACTCCTCGAGAATCAGCATGGCGATGTGCTCCGCTAGCGTCTCCACCAGGTGAAATTGCGAGGCCGCGACGAAATTCAGCACGCGCTTCGCCACCGCTTTGTAATTCTGGGTGTCGTGAACCGAGTCGCTCAGCGCCGCTTTGCGTATGTCGGCGCTGAAATCGATATCGAGGAGCACCGACTGTTTGACCTGTCGCTCCCAATCGTAAATCCCGATGATGGCTTCGGTCTTCAGCGCACGAATGAAAATTTTGTCCATCTTGAAGTCAAGCCCCTTTTGACCCGCTGCCCGCGAGCGCCTTATCGTCGATCCCCTGGTCCTCGCACCCCTCGACGGCGAGCGCAGCATCCTCGAGCGGCCAGTTCGCGCGCGCGCCCAAAGACAAGCTGCACCCGACCACACCCGCGGCGGCGCGCATCCCCATCCGCAGACAACCGGCAAGTGCAATCATTGCGCCATTGTCGGTGCAAAATTCAGCCCGCGGAAAGTACAGCTCCGCCCCGCTATCGGACGCCACTGCAGCCAGCCGCTCGCGCAGTTGCCGATTGGCGCCGACGCCGCCGGCCACCACCAGGCGCCGATGCCCGGTAGCGGCCAGCGCTCGCCGGGATTTCTCCGCCAGTGTGTCGACCACGGCTTCCTGGAAACCGCGCGCGACATCGGCCCGGGTCTGGCCGTCTACCACGCGGCCCCGCAAGGCTACTAGGGCGGCGGTCTTCAGGCCACTGAAACTGAACGCCAGGCCCGGCCGATCCAACATTGGACGCGGGAATACGAAGCGCCCGCTGCGGCCGCCTTCTGCCAGTTGCGCCAGCGCGGCGCCCCCCGGGTAGGGCAGTCCCAACATCTTGGCGGTCTTGTCGAAGGCCTCACCGGCGGCATCATCCAGCGTCTCGCCGAGAATTCGGTACCGGCCGAGGCCGGCCACGTCGACCAGCTGGGTATGTCCACCGGAAACCAGCAACGCAAGAAACGGAAACGCCGGTGCATCGGCCTCGAGCAGCGGCGCGAGCAGGTGACCCTCCAGATGATGGATGCCCAAAGCCGGCCGATCCCAGGCGTAAGCCAAACTGCGGGCGAAGCCCGCTCCGACCAGCAGCGCGCCGATCAGCCCCGGGCCCGCGGTGTAGGCCACCGCGTCGATGGATGTCCGATCCGTCCCGGCCTCGGCCAGTGCTTCGCGGACCAACGGCAATAGGCGCCGCACGTGGTCCCGAGAGGCGAGTTCAGGAACGACCCCACCGTAGGCCTGGTGCATGGCGACTTGGCTGAAAAGCCGATGCGACAGCAATCCGCCCGTCCGATCATAGACGGCCACTGCGGTCTCGTCGCAGGAACTCTCGATGCCCAATACGCGCATAATTTCCTTTTAACTCGCTGATTAAGCGGGATTCACGAGATCCGGCCCACCCCGCCTGCGGGCATTCTTTGCCTTTTGCAAGGCGGCACTTTAGAATGCGCCCCCCTGCCGCCGAATGCCGGCGACTCTATTGGCTTACATTGAGGTTTGAATGCCCAGCGTCCGTGTTCGTGAGAACGAGTATTTCGATGCCGCTCTGCGTCGTTTCAAGCGTGCCTGTGAAAAAGCGGGCGTCCTCACCGAGCTCCGGCGCCGTGAATTCTACGAGAAACCGACCCAAGAGCGTAAGCGAAAGAAGGCCGCCGCGGTTAAGCGGCATCTGAAGCGCCTGTCCCGCGAGAACATGCGCGGTACGGGTGGTGCTCCGGCCAGCGCGCCTGCGGCCGCCCCGGCCCGATCCTACTGAGTCAAGTTCTCGATGCCGCTCCCCGGTAGTCTCAAAGAGCGAATTACCGATGACATGAAAGCGGCGATGCGCTCCGGAGAGAAGGAGCGTCTCGGCGTGATCCGCATGATCACGGCCGCGATCAAGCAACGCGAGGTCGACGAGCGCATCACGCTGGACGATGCGCAAGTTCTGAACGTGCTCGAGAAAATGATCAAACAGCGCAAGGAATCGCTGGTGCAATTTCAGGCAGGCAACCGCCCCGATCTCGTCGATAAGGAATCCGGCGAAATCACGTTGCTGCAAGGCTACATGCCGACACCGCTGAGCGATGCCGAGATCGACGCCTTGATCGGCGATGCCATCGCGGCGACCGGCGCCGGCAGCATCAAGGACATGGGCAAAGTCATGGGCATCATCAAAGGCAAAGCTCAGGGCCGAGCCGATATGGCCGCGGTCGGCGCGAAGATCAAAGCCAAGCTCGGCGGTTGATGCTACCGGTCCATGGCCGGCCGTATTCCAGACTCGTTTCTTGACGAACTCGTCGCGCGTTCAGATATTGTCGAGGTCATCGGCGCCCGCGTGCCCCTCAAGAAGGGGGGCCGAGAGTACAAAGCGTGCTGCCCGTTCCACAACGAAAAATCCCCCTCGTTCTGGGTGAGCCCCGACAAGCAGTTCTACCATTGCTTCGGGTGCGGCGCCCACGGCACCGTCATCGGTTTTCTCATGCAGTACGAGAAAATGGAATTCATCGATGCCGTGGCCGATCTCGCGCAGCGGGCCGGCCTGGAATTGCCGCGCGAGGCCCAGGCACCGCGCGATCCCGGCACCGCCGATCTGCATGACGTCATGGCGCGGGCTTCGCGATTCTTCGAGCAGAACCTCGCCGACAACGCGCGCGCCGGAAAATACGTCGCCGCACGCGGCCTCGACGCGAAAACCAGCGCTGCCTTTGCATTGGGCTACGCACCCGATGCGTGGAACGCGCTGCTCAACCGCTTTGGAGCGCACGAGGACGAGAGGCGGCGGCTCCTTCAGGTCGGGCTCGTCATCGAGCGCACCGCGCCTTCCGAGCGTGATGGTGAGCGCGCCGCCGGGGACGAACAGCGCAGTGCAGGGTATTACGATCGCTTCCGCGACCGACTGATGTTCCCCATCCGAGATTCGCGCGGACGCGTCATCGGCTTCGGCGGGCGGATCATCGACCAAGGCGAACCCAAATACTTGAACTCCCCGGAGACTCCGCTGTTCCACAAGGGCCGAGAGCTTTACGGCTTGTACGAGGCGCGGCAAGCGCGTGCCGATTTCAAGCGATTGGTGATCGTCGAAGGCTATATGGACGTGGTGCGGCTTCACCAGGCCGGTATCACGTATGCGGTCGCGACCTTGGGCACTGCCACCACGCAGGAACATCTCAACAAGATTTTTAGGATGACGAGCGAAGTGGTGTTCTGCTTCGACGGCGATCGGGCAGGCCGCCAGGCGGCACGGCGTGCCATGGAAAATTCACTCGAGCTGGCACGCGACGGGCGTGAACTCAAATTCATGTTTCTGCCCGAAGGCCACGATCCCGACACGTTGGTCGCCGCGGAAGGCGCTGACGCGTTCGAACACCGTCTGCGGTCTGCCCTGCCTCTGTCCGAATATCTGGTGCAGCAATTGAGTTCTGCGGTCGACCTTGATCATCAGGAGGGACGCGCCAAGCTCAAAGCCTTGGCGGCGCCGCTGTTCGCCCGCATGCCCGAAGGCATCTACCGGGAACTGCTGGCCGACCGTCTCGCAGCCACGGTCGGGATGCCTGCCGCCGCATTCAAAAGCTCGTTCATGGCGGCGGGCGCCGCACAGGCGGCGCACGGCAGACCGGCTATATCGCGCGCGGAACCCCGGTGGGGCTCTGACAGTCGAACGAGCCATGGTCAGCCTCACGCAAGCCGCGCCTCTGCAAGCCGCGCCTCTGCAGGCCGCGGCAACTTGCTGAGCCAAGCCATCACCTTGGTGCTGCATCATCCCGCGGCGGCGCGCCTGGTCAAAGGCCCGAAGGCCCTCAGCACGGTGGACAAGGCCGGCGTAGCCGTCTTGCAGGAGCTCTTGGAACAGGCCGCCGCCATGGAGCACCCCAACACCGCCATGTTGCTCGAGCGATGGAGGACCCGCCCGGAATATGCCCGATTGACGGCCCTGGCGGTGTCCGAACCCATGGTTTCTGAAGCGCAAGCCGCCGCCAAGGAGCTGCAAATGGCGGTCGAAAAGCTTCTCGAAGAATATGGGCCTGGCCGCAGAATGGACGAATTGCTGCGAAAAGCGGAGGAAATAGGGTTGAATTCCGACGAAAAGACGGAATTGAGTGTACTTCTCAAAGCAAAAGGGCGCCCGCGGGCCCCCTCCTGACCGATAAGCAATAGTGGCTACGAATTAGCCACGATCGTATACTTGTCGGCTGAGTATCAAACCTCCAGTTTTACGAGGGCGTCCACCTTTGATTAAAAAAGCGCCAGCAGGCACCGCGACGCAAATCGCGGACGAGCGTCAGTCACAACTCAAATTGTTGATCGCGCGCGGCAAGGAGCAGGGCTACCTCACTTACGCTGAAGTCAACGATCATCTGCCGAGCGAAATCGTCGATCCGGAACAGATCGAAGACATCGTCAACATGATCAATGACATGGGTATCCCGGTCTATGAAAAGGCACCGGACGCTGAGTCATTGCTGCTGACCGATGCCACCGCGGCGCCTGACGAGGAGGCGGTGGAGGAAGCCACCGCTGCCCTTGCCAACCTCGACGCCGAATTCGGACGCACCACCGATCCCGTGCGCATGTACATGCGCGAAATGGGCACGGTTGAACTGTTGACTCGCGAGGGCGAGATTCGCATCGCAAAGCGCATCGAAGAAGGCCTGGAAGCGGTCAAGATTGCACTCGGCGGCTACCCGGGCACGTACGATTTATTGCTCCGTCACTATGAAACCGTGAAAGCGGGCCAGATGCGCCTCGTGGACGTGATCGTCGGCTTCGTCGACCCGAACGCACCCGATGAAATCGCGCAGCCGCAGAATCCGAAGATGATGGCGCTCGAGCGTGAAGAGGCTGCCAACGACGAGGACGAGGCCGATGGCGACGAGGATGAAGAGGCCATCGACACCGGTCCGGACCCCGAAGAAGCCGCGAAGCGATTCAGCTCCATTGCGAAAGTTCAACATCAGTTCCTAGGCTCGCTGGACAAGCTTGGCTCCAAAGATCCGAAAACGCAGAAGATTCGCAAGAAAATCTGCGGTGAATTGATGGAACTCAAGCTGAGCCCGAAGATGTTCGATCAATTGATCGACAATCTCCGCCAGCATGTGACCGAGGTGCGCCTGCTCGAGAAGGAGATCATGTTCCTCTGCATCAAGCAGGCCGGGATGCCGCGCAAGGACTTCATATCGACTTTCCCGAAAAACGAGACCAGTACGCGCTGGCTCGACAAGCACATCAAGGCGAAGAAGCGCTACTCCGCGCCGCTCGCCAAGTTCAAGGACGAGATCGAACGCCGCCAGAACAAGCTCAAGGACCTCGAGGGCCTGTTCCACGTTCTCATCAGCGAGATCAAGGAGATCAATCGCGAGGTCTCCATCGGCGAAGCCAAAGCGCGACGTGCCAAGAAGGAGATGGTCGAAGCCAATCTGCGCCTCGTGATTTCCATCGCGAAGAAATACACGAATCGCGGTCTGCAGTTCCTGGATTTGATCCAGGAAGGGAACATCGGATTGATGAAGGCTGTGGACAAGTTCGAGTATCGCCGCGGCTACAAGTTCTCGACGTATGCAACGTGGTGGATTAGACAGGCCATCACCCGCTCGATCGCCGACCAGGCGCGCACCATTCGAATTCCCGTGCACATGATCGAGACGATCAACAAATTGAATCGCATTTCCCGCCAGATGCTGCAGGAGATGGGCCGCGAGCCGACCCCGGAAGAGCTGGCCGTGCGCATGGAAATGCCGGAGGACAAGGTACGCAAAGTTCTCAAGATCGCGAAAGAACCGATCTCGATGGAAACCCCGATTGGCGACGACGAGGACTCGCACTTGGGCGATTTCATCGAAGATACGTCGGTGTCTTCGCCCATCGATTCGGCGACCACCGAATCGCTGCGGGAAACCACGCATTCCGTGCTGGCTCAATTGACTCCGCGCGAGGCAAAGGTGCTGCGCATGCGGTTTGGCATCGACATGAATACCGACCACACGCTCGAAGAAGTCGGCAAGCAGTTCGACGTGACCCGTGAGCGGATTCGTCAGATAGAGGCCAAGGCGTTGCGCAAGTTGCGCCATCCCAGCCGCAGCGAACAGCTGCGCAGCTTCTTGATGGACGATTAGGTAAGCTGGCCTGCTCGCGGTGTTCATGCCGCGATGCAAACGCGGCATGATTACGTCTAGCCGGCGACCACCACTTCCATGGTCAGATGCCGTTCGCTGCTGAGCGAATTCGCCACCAGGCAAGTGGATTCGGCCTTCTCGAGAAGCTTTTTTGCCCTGTCGGCGTCCGCTCCGGCCGGAACCTGCAGTCTGGCGTGCGTATCGAAGCGCGTGAAGCGCATTTTGCCATCGATCCGGTCGAGCGTGCCTCGCGTCCGGGCATCGAGATTGGTCCATGCGAACTTCGAGGCTGCCGCGATCGCGCGAAAGTTGAGCACGAAGCAGTCGGTGACTGAGGCCGTGAACAGCCCTTCAGGCGACCACTGGTTACCTGGTCCGTCGAACTCCTTTGGCGGAGCCGATTCGATGACCCTCATGCCCTCGGAGGACAGCGGCACATCGCCGACGGGGCGGACTACGGCATTGACGATATAGTGGTGAGGAAATGGATGCATGGCAAACTCCGCGGAAGATGCAGCAGTATACGGCCGGAATCGAGCGCCTGGTGCGGCGTAGGGAATTGGAGCCAATGCCGACGCTGGGCAGCGCGTCGGGCCATATTCATGCCGATCCCCCTCGCGGCGCGCATCCGAACAAGTTGAGTTCGGGTCCGTCAGGCACCAGTCGGATCGTGCGTTCCAGCCGCATGCCGATTTTCGTGAGCACCGCCATCGAGGCGTGATTTTCGAGCGCCGTGACCGCGACGATGCGATTCAACCGCAATGTCTTTCCGGCATGTTGCAGCACTGCCGCCGCGGATTCGGCAGCATACCCGTTCGACCAGTATTGCGACAGAAACGCGAATCCTACATCCGCATCGGGCAGGGTATCGCGCTTTACCAGGCCGCAGATTCCGACGGGCGTGCCATTGCTCCGCAGACTCGTCAGGTAAAGCCCAAAGCCGTGGCGCCGGTAGCTGTCCATGGGCCCTTTCGAAATATACTCACGTGCGTCGGCCAGTGTTCGCACTCCTTTGTCACCGATGAAGCGCAGGAAGCCGTCCTCGTTCAGCAGCTGCAAAATGAACGGCGCATCGTGGCATGCCAGTTCGCGCAAGGTCAGGCGCTGAGTTTCGATCTCGCCGGCGTTCACCTCGACCCTCCTCGACTCGGGCATGTAAACATGGGCCCTCCGGCAGCGGGACTCGCAACAGCCTAATCGTTCCGTGGCGCGGCTGCCACTCTGCATCACAAAGCGCTTGACCCGGCCGCTGCTGATATCATGTACTTTGCGTCCCTGGCCGTGCCGATCGGCAGCGAGTCACGAATGATTGGCGTCCCCTAGCAACCCAGCGAGCCGTGGCAACACAGTGAAACGTATCAATTCGGTGAAATTCGGTGCGATCGTTTGTCTGGCTGCAGTCGCAGCCCATACGGCCGCGGCGGCCGGCGTGAGCGCCTACCTGCCCCTGAACCTCGAACCCGAGACCGAGCGCCAGATCGAGCGCGTTCTCATACTCGCGGACGAACCGGTACTGAAGCGACCCATCGCCATCGCCTTGGTCGAACTGGCATTGCCGGCGGCCTGCAAACGCGACAAGGCGCTTTGCACGAAAGTAAAGAAATACCTCGAGCGCTACTCACAGGATTACGCCGTGACGCATGCCAGCGCCACGGGGGCGAAATCGAGCGGGGCCGACGTGGTACTGCCGAATCAACATGGCCTCACGTCGCAAAGCAAATGGGAGGTATCGGCTCAGGCCTACGTGCAGCCCAGCGACTATTTTCTAGCCAGCGCCGGCGCGATTGCCTATTCGGGCCACACGGTACCGACCGGCTCGATGTTGAGTCTCGGCTTCAACTGGGCCCAGCTCGACATCGGCTACCGGGATCATTGGTTCTCGCCGGCAACCGCCAACGACATGATGGTCGGTACCGAGGCGCGGACGATGCCATCGGTCACGCTATCGAACTACGAGCCGCTCACGCGTCTCGGATTCCAATACGAGTTTTTTCTCGCTCAGATGGCAAGTTCCGATCACATATTGGGCGGCGGCCAGGGGACCTCCAAGCAGAGCCGCGGCAATCCCAAGCTCTTCGGCGCGCAATTCTCGATCGAACCCTTCAGCGGTTGGTCCTTCGGCGTCAACCGTCAGTTGCAGTACGGGGGCGCTGGGCTACCCGACTCCCCGAGAACCCTGGCGCGTAATTTTTTCGTACCAGGCGGAAAGTCGCAGACGCAGGGCAATCAAGAAGCTTCCTACGTCACTCGCTTCATCTACCCCGGAAAGACTCCCTTCGCCGTGTACGCCCAATACGCCGGCGAGAACACCCTGGACGGCGGCAGCGAACTCCTTGGTGAAGCCGCACTCACCGTGGGCATCGATTTTCCAAAGCTATGGAATTACTTCGACCTGACCTACGAGACCTCCGAATGGCAAAACTCCTGGTACACCAATAATCCGTTCTTGGATGGCATGACCAATGACCGGATCGTGTTGGGCGCCTGGGGGGCCCAAGAGCGGCTTTTCAATGACGGCGTGGGCGCACGCAGCCAGATGTTGCGCATCGGTTGGGCGCCGCCGTTCGGCGGCTATCTCGAAGAAAGTGTGCGGACGGTCATCAACCAAACCTATGGCAGCTATGCCTATCGCCACTACTTGGACGTCTCGGTCCGTTATTCGCACCCGTGGAACGACGTCACCGTCGGCGGCGAAGTGCTGGGCGGACGCGATGTTTTCGGCAAGTCGTTTTCGCGGCTGTCGGCCTTCGTACGGTACGGCGGCGACCAGCACAGCCGCGAGTACGAGACCAGCGTCGACGATCCGAGCGACGATCCCGAGGATATCCACGGGGCCGAAATATTCGTCGATGCAGGTGCCAATGCCAGCAGAGTACGCACCGACTTGGAGAAGGGCATCCCAATCACGAACTCGAAGGTCTTGTTCGGACCTCATATAGCGGTCGGCGTGCGGCGCGAGGTCTCCGCCCGGAATGATTGGGGCGTCCGCGTCGAGCTGGATAAGGTCGACGGCCATTCCCTGCTCGGCGTGCGGCCGATCGACTATCGCCATCGTTACGGGGACACGTTCGCGCTCGGTTTATTCGCCGGCGTCGATCGCTACGACCTCGCCACCCCAGCCTACTCGCTTTACGGCGGTATCGGCGGCCAGTGGCGGAACGTTCTCCCGCAATGGGACCTGGGGGTGGACTTCCGCTATGCTCAAAATATAGCCCGCAATCATGTCCTGCCTACCGACGTCCAGGGAGCCAGACCCGACAGCTTTTACAAGATCGCAAGCGTTGTCGGCTACATCACGCGACGATTTTGACCGCCTGATCGCCGCCCGGCCGTCACCCATGCGACGGCCCAGTCGGTGGATGCCGGCATGCAGCCCGCCTTCGACGATGGGCTATGTGCGGCGTTTGTCTCTGCGGGTAACGTGGGACATCTTTGTCCGGGGATGGTTGTGGGTGGCGCTCGCTTGTCCATCGCCGTTGGGCGCGGCAGCGGGTGGCAATGCCCTTCACGGCCTGAATCTTCTTACGGCCCCGGTGAGCGTTCTTCAAACCCACATCGAGCGCCAAACGACCAAGGCGGCCCGGAGACTCTCTGCCGAAGGTCGCCGTGTCATGCACCAATCGGTGAATCGGTTCTTGAATTGGGCGGAAGGATACTGCCAGGGCGACGCTGGATGCCTGCGAAGCCAATACTATAACTACCTCGAAGCCATTCCTAACTCGGTGTACCGCGTGGGTCGCTGGACGGTCTATAACACCGGTGTTTATGCACTAGAGTGGGCCGACGAGGACTTGCAGGGAATGGATCCGGATCGCGCCTTCACTTGGGACTTGCAACTTACTTGGCCGCGTGTCGATGCCGCATCGAATCCTGGGCAGGGCCTAGCGCTGGCCGATGCGGCGTACAGTGCGTTGAGGGCGCGGGTGCATCAGCTCATGGCAGATTGGATTAAGGGAGGCTGGAATCTAGTGCTCGATGTCCACCTGGAGGGACTCGACGATTGCTACGTGTCGGCAAGCATCATCACCTCGACCTACGCCGGGGGCGCACATAACTATGAGGATTTTTCCACGTTCAACTGGAATGTCAGGGCGAAACGCGCACTACAGAACGCGGACTTATTCCGCGTCGACTCGGATTGGAAGTCGGCAATTCTTGCACTCTACCGGCAGCGCCTCCAGGAGAGCGGGACCGATCTGTCCGAGTGGGCACTCTCGTCCGACGGGATGGACACATTGTTCACGAACGGGTTTGTGACCACGGCCAGCGGGCTTCGGTTTGTGCAGCACCAGGGCGCGACGCGCAACGAGAATGTCCCTGCAGTCGATCTGTCGTGGAACGATCTCGCGCCATGGCTCGTTCCTGAAGCGAGTTGTTCGATATCGCCGGCAGAGGCCCGCATCCGAGCGAGGGGCGCAGCCTGGAGCCCGGCTTTGTAGGATTTATCGTAACCCAGGTGCCTGTCGAGTCCTACACCCGCCGCGATGGCGGCGGTGCGATGCTGTCGGGATGGAACACCGATGGGGCGAGAGGGTTGGGGTGGATATTCCGGTTCGTATAACCGTGCACCCTTTTTCTGTGCGAAACGGCCGCCTTGCCAATTTGAGCGTCAGCGGGGCCTGCATCAAAGCGGATTTCGACGTGCGGGTGCTTTCTCGAATTCAGGTGGCCATCGAGCTGCCGCAGCGCTCGAAACATGAAGCGCCCACGGTGGCCGCTTTTGTGGCGCGCCGACTCAAGGACAGTATCGGTATCGAATGGTGCGAGTTCGCGCCGCTGGCGGTCAGTCGTTTGCTGCAGGCGTTCGCAGCGCGGCCGCACATTCGTTTACGCAAGCGAGAGCCGGCCGCCGCGGTCGCCATTTCGCGTCTGTCGGCGCCGCTTCTCAAACATGGCTCGTAACGTACCGGGTTCACCGGCACATGACGGAAAGCACGCCGGTGCCATACTTGGCGATCCCAATCTCAAAATCGATACGGCCCTTGGGCGCTCCCATAATTGCGGCGGCGGGTGGAGACAGTGCGCTCTGCGCACACAGCTCGCGCAGCTTGAGATGCGGTGAATCGTCGCGCAGCATCAACCGCGTACAGATGTTCATGACTTCATGCAAATTGGCCAGCATCACCGGCGTAAGCTCTTTGTCTTTCACGGCTTCTTTGGCTACGTTCGGTGGAAGCATGGAGAGCGCCGCGCCGCTGTTGGCCGCGAACGCCATATCGCATCCGCACAATGCGGCCGGTGTGCCGTCGTCCGACACATATACACCGAAATAGCTGCTCGCCTTGGGCGACACGTCGAGCTTCGGGCCCAACTTGACCGACAATCCGTCAAAGAGCAAGCCGAGCAAGTCCTTTACCTGTGCAACGTCCGGCAGCGGGTTCGCGGTACTCATTTGATATGCGCTCTCAGGGCTTCTTTGAAGGATTCGGGCGTGAAGGGCTTGGAGATCAAGAAACTGGCCCCGGCGGCGGCGGCCCGCTGACGCATGTCAGGAGTCGCTTCAGTCGTGATGAATCCGAATTTCACTTTGACTCCCTCCTTCGTCAGATTCTCGAGCAGCTCGATACCCGTCATGTTGGGCATATTCCAGTCGGAGAGCACGAGGTCGGGCGGACTACCCTTGATGGCGGCCAGCGCCTTCATACCATCATCCGTCTCCGAGAAATCATGCCCTTCGAAGCCGGCGAGGCGTAATGTCTTCCTGACGATCATTCGCATGGCCGTCGAATCGTCCACGATCAAAATTTTCACAGCGTTACTCCAAATCGGTTGTCGAAAGACCTAACCCAAACGCACATCGGTGGACCGCGTGATATCCATTTCGTCCGCGAGCGCCAATACACGCGCGTAAATCTCACCCAGCGGCAGCACATCCGCTGCCCCGCCCAGAGCCACCGCTTCACCCGGCATTCCCCATACGATACTGGTTGCTTCATCCTGAGCAATAGTACGGCTTCCCGTATCGCGCATCTCTTTGAGCCCCACCGCGCCGTCTTTTCCCATTCCCGTCAAGATCACGCCGATGGCATTGCGGCCGGCTTGCTGCGCGACGGAACGAAACAGGACGTCGACGGAGGGCTTGTGCCGATTCACCGGCGGACCGTCGTCCAAACGACAGACATACCGAGCGCCGTCACGTACCAATGACAAATGCATGTCGCCGGGAGCGATATAGGCATGTCCGCGCAAGATCTGCTGTCCGTCCTCCGCCTCGCACACGCTCAGTTGGCAGCAAGAATCCATGCGGCGCGCGAAGGCCCCGCTGAATAGTTTTGGAATATGCTGTGTGATCACGATTCCGGGGGTGTCGGGCGGCAGGTGAATCAACACGTCTTTGATGGCTTCGGTCCCGCCGGTGGATGCGCCGATCGCAATGATGCGCTCGGTGGTGCGCAGGTGGCGCTGCGGCGCGCGCTTCGCGAGTGCGATGTCCGCGCCGCCTCCGACAGATGTGGACGGCGCGCGCACACGGGCCGATGCGGCGGCCTTCACCTTGGCGATCAGTTCGTCCTTGTAGTCCGAAAGGGTGGCGGCCAAATCTATTTTCGGCTTCGAGAGGTAGTCGATGGCGCCTATCGACAACGCATCCAGGGTCACCTCCGCACCTCTTTCGGTCAACGAGGACACCATGACCACCGGCATCGGTCGCAGACGCATTAGATTGCGCAGAAAAGTGAGGCCGTCCATTCTCGGCATTTCCACATCGAGCGTGAGCACGTCCGGATTCAGCGCTTTGATCTTCTCTCGGGCGTCATACGCATCGTGGGCGGTTCCAAGCACTTTGACGGCCGGATCGCTCGATAATATTTCCGTCAATACACGTCGAACCAGAGCCGAATCGTCGACGATCAACACGCCGATGCGCTTTTTGGCCGATGGGTTCAAAGGAGGTGAGGCAATGGGTTGCATGGCTGAATAACGTCCTAGTCGAACAATTCGACTTCGTTGCCGGCCGGCTTGGCGGACAGACTAGTGAGGTAGTGGGTTTCTCGCCGGGCGATTTCGACGACGTCGAGCGAGCGCAGTCTTTTCAACATGACGAGACCGGTGGCGGGGAAATACACAACGCGCCGCGGATATACCTCGCCGACATCCTCCGCCGCGATTTTGAATCCTTCCATCTTCAAGAACTCCTTCGCGAAGGTGATGTTCTTCTTGCCGACATCGGTCGTCGACGACAGAATCTTCCCGCCCCCGAACAGCTTGACTTCGAAGCGGTCGCGGCGGGCGCCGAGTTTCATCAGCTCGTTGATCAGGCTTTCCATGGCGTATGAACCGTAGCGGGTGGCAAGCCCTTCCGGACCGTCGATCCAAGAACTTTTGCCGGCCGAGTTGTTTTCCGGAAGCATGAAGTGATTCATTCCGCCGACGCGTACCGCCGGGTCTCGAATGCACGCCGCGATGCAGGACCCCAGCACGGTGGTGATGGCCTCGTCGCTGCGGGTGACGAAGAATTCGCCCGGCAGTATCTTGGCCGACCATCGTTCGCATCCGGGGTCCCAGTAGCGTTTGACGTGCTCGAATCCCTTGGCAGCTGCAGGCAATTCGCTTTTCGGTTGATTGGATACCTGACCGGCCACCGTCAGCTCCGCCGATAGACGGTTTTGCCGATCAAAGCATAGTCTTCGGATACCTTGAACAGCGTTTCGGAATGCCCCAAGAAGAGTAGATGACCCGGCCGCTGCAATCTCGCCATCCGCGAAAACAACCCCCGCTGGGTCTCCTTGTCGAAGTAGATGACGACATTGCGGCAGAAAATCACATCGAGCGGACCCGACATGGGCAGATCGTGCATCAGATTGACCTGCCGGAACGTGATCATCCCTGCGATCTCCGGTACCACCTGGTAGACGAGTTCATTTCCTTGGCGGGTTTCCGTGAAAAATTTACTGAGGCGTTTTGGATCCAGTCCTCTGACCCGCTCGGCGCTGTAGCAGCCTCGTTCGGCCCGCGCCAAGATGTCCGAGTCGAGATCGGTGGCCAAGATTTTGATGTCCCACCTCTGCCAATCCGGGATGGTCTCCAGGATGGACATCGCGATGCTATAGGGCTCCTCACCCGACGAGCAGGCCGAAGACCAGATCCGGATGCGCTCGGACCGGCGCGCCGCCTCGCGGCGCGGCGCCAGAAATTCGTCGCGTAAATAGTCGAAATGATGAGATTCCCTGAAGAACGACGTAAGGTTGGTCGTCAAGGCATTGCAGAATGCGACGAGTTCCGATCCGTCCCCCGTTTCGAGAAGTTGGCGGTAGGCAGAGAAACTCGACAAACCCAGAGCGCGTAGGCGCCGCGAAACCCGGCCGTATACCAATTCACGCTTCGATTCCGCGAGATTGATGCCGGTCATCTCTTTGACCAAGGCGCGCAGCGCCTGGAAATCAGCTTCGGTGAACTGAAATTCGCGGACGCGTTCCTCGCTGCTCGGCTTGGTGGCGGATTGGGGATTCATTTGTTGCAGTCTCGCGTCGCCGCATTGCAAGGCGGCTTCGGCGTTTACCGAATCAAAAATGCTTCCATGTCGAATCGCCGCCAACCGCGGTTTTAGCGCGCATCGGCTTGGGCGTCGGTGACGATATCGGTTTTGGGGTGCTGCGTGCCGGCGGCCGTACTTGCGCCCGTTGCTGAACGCGCAGTGCCGGGGCGAGGCGCCTCGGGGCCGGCGCCGCAGTTACGTGTCCTCCCGCCACGTCGAACTTCGATAGAACCTCGCTCAATGCCTGGGACTGCTCCGCCATCGACTTGCTTGCCGCGCTCGCCTGCTCCACCAGGGCGGCGTTCTGTTGAGTCATCTCGTCCAGCTGCATCACTGCCTTGTTGACCTGCTCGATGCCCGAGGACTGTTCTTGACTGCTCGCAGCGATCTCGGCAATGATGTCGCTCACCTTTTTCACCGCATTGACGATCTGTTCGAGTGTCTGCCCGGATTGCGATACCAAGGTAGAGCCTTCCTCGACCTTTTGTACGCTTTCGCGGATCAGACCTTTGATCTCTTTGGCGGCGGTCGCACTGCGGCCGGCGAGATTCCGCACTTCGCTGGCCACCACCGCAAAGCCGCGCCCCTGTTCACCGGCTCGCGCCGCTTCCACCGCCGCGTTGAGCGCGAGCAGGTTGGTCTGGAATGCGATCTCGTCTATGACGCCGATGATATCTGCGATTTTCTTGGACGACTGATTGATCTCACTCATGGCTTTGATCGCTTTGGCCACCACGGCGCCGCCCTTGTCAGCCTGGTCGCGAGCCGCTACGGCGAGCTGATTGGCTTGCCCGGAATTGTCGGCGTTCTGGCGCACGCTTGCCGTCATTTGATCCATGGACGATGCGGTCTGTTCGAGACTCGAGGCCTGCGCCTCGGTACGTTGGCTCAAATCCTCGTTGCCCTGGGAAATTTCGTGGACGCCGCGGACAACTTCGTCGGCTGCCGACTTCACGTTACCCACAACGTCCGCAAAGCTGTCGATGAGTTCGTTGAGTTTGCGCGAGATTTCGGTGAACAGAGCCGCCTTGCCTGCCGTATTGATCCGCGCTCGCATGTCGCCGCCGATGACTGCGGTGATGACTTGCGCCAGCTCATGCTCCGTTCGCCGCACTGCCGTGCTGTCGGCCCATTCGATCGCGCTCTTTCGCTCAACCCCGGCGGCGTCGCGCCAATGAATGGTGCCGTCAATCTTGAATTCGACGACCGCTTGTGAGCGGTTGATGAAGGCAATCTGTGCCGATGATTCCGAGTTATCCATACGTGTCCCTTGCCGTGGCCTTCTTGCGCCCGTTGTTCACGCGGCTCCGGCCAAAAGGTGCGATTCGCCCGACGGCAAATCTTTGCCAACGAGGGCGTCCACGTCGAGCAAGATCAGCATCCGATCCGAGACCGTCGCGAGGCACTCGATGAAGTCGGCGTTCAATTTGCCGCCGAGGTTCGGCGTCTCTTTCAAATCGTTCGCGCTGATATCGACGACGTCGGAGACGCTGTCCACGACCAATCCAAACTCACTCCGGCCGGTTGGCGTCATGATCGACAACACGATGATGACGGTGAGGGGGGTGAACTCGGCACGCTCCAAACTGAAGCGGACTCGCAGGTCCATGATTGGCACGATCGATCCGCGCAGATTGAGCACGCCGAGGACTTGGGGGGGTGATTTCGGAATGCGGGTTACCGGAGACCATCCGCGAATTTCTTGCACCCGCAGGATATCGACGCCGTAAGTTTCGGCTCCCAGGCAAAACGTCAACACCTGACGCGAGGATGGCGGCCCGCCGTCGACGTGCTTTTTTTCTGAATAGTCTGTCATGTGGTCGACTCCGCTGATGTGCGCGTGCAGCCGTCCGCGAGCGCTCGCGAACGTACAAGCCCGCCGTGTGAATTCATCGTCTTATCGGCACTGCGGGCGGGTTCCTTGAGCGCGGCCGACGGGACTTTCAAAATAGCTCCACGCTGTCGTGCGCCAACGCCGGACCCGAGTGATCGGCGGGCGCGTGGGCGGCTGCCGGTATGAGACGCTGCTGTTCGGCGCGATTGATTCGTTCCACGTCGCGCAGCGATTGCAGCCATTCATCGTAAGATCGTGCCGATCGATCGTGCAACATCGTCTGCAGCCGATCCAGGCCGGCGCGCACCAAAGCCAATCGCTGCGCGAGCCGGTCGTGATATTGCAATGCGACAACCGCGGCGTGAAGCGAGTCGCCGATTTGCTTGCATGAGTCGCGCAGCACGCTGCGTACCGGCTCCGGGCAGCTCACTGCGTCTATCGTGGTCTTTGCGGCCGCGAGCTCGTGAAAGGATTCGCCCACCGATACGCAGTCCCTATCGGCTTCCATCAGCGACGTACCCAGCTGCTCGGCAAGCATGTCCAAGTGACGCCCAAACTCCACGATGACCTCGCGCAGCTCGGTGCTCTTCGGACCTCCTTGGTCCCCGGTGGCTTGCTCTTGGTCACTCATGGGCCGTCGCGATCCGGATGGCGGCCCGCAGGCCGAGCACGGTCAGAGCATGCGTAAGTGCAGCAGACTCTCCGCAGAATTGGACGGGCATACCGCGTCTCGAGGCCTCGCTTTGAAACGCCATTAGCAATTGGACGCCGGCCGTGTCCACTGCCCCGACGCGGCTGATGTCCACCGTAAGCGCGACCCCGCCGGCGAGCGCCGCCACGAGCCCTCGATGTACTTCCTCGACATCCTTGATTTCCAAGCTCGATTCCAAGCGTAATTTTGGTGCCGTCACCACGGGCGCGGCACCCGCGATCGCTTCCGCCATTTCCGGACTCGGCGTAGCCTCCGGGCTCGAGGGCACGGCCAGGGCCTCGACCGGAGCCGCGTCCTCGACGGCGGCCGGGCCGGCAAAGGGACGCGGGGCGGCGTCGGCATTCGCCTCCCCCTTCGCCGCCGCTCTGGGTTTGGATCCTGTTGTGGAGAGGGGCTTTGCCCCCGCTCGCTGCGACGGCTTGCGCTTTGCGAACGATTTCGTCTTTTCCATGGCTTAGGCCGCCCTGCTGTCACCGAGTACGCTCGACGTGACGAGCCGCTCGATGTCTAGAATAATGACGAGTTTGTCGTCGATGTTCGCCAGTCCCACCACGAATAAGTGGTCGATCGAGCCCATCACATCCGGGGGCGGCTGGATATTCTCGCTCGCGACGCTATAAACGTCGGATACCGCGTCGACGACGATACCGACGATACGATTCCCTCGCGTTCCCGCCACATGAACCACGATGATCACCGTGGCCGCATCGAAGGCGGCATTCGGTAGAGAAAAGCGCACCCGCAAATCGATCACGGGGACGATGGAACCGCGTAAATTGATGACGCCGAGGATGTAATCCGGCGAGTACGGTACGCGCGTTACCGTATCCCACCCCTTGATCTCTTGCACGCTCAATATATCCGTCGCGTATTCCTCGCCGCCGAGAAAGAAACTCAAATACTGATGTGTGCGGCCGTCGCGCTTTTTATCCGCCTGGCCCGCGTCGGGCAATGCTGCGGCAATCCGCCCCTCTGTCTTCACGCTGCCCGTCCGATCGGCGCCGATTGGCGCTCCAAAAACGTTCTTATCAAGCCGGGCACGTCCAGGATCAAGGCCACCGTGCCGTCGCCATGAATCGTCGCGCCGGCAAGGCCCGGCACTTGCTTGAAATTGGTCTCCAGACTCTTGATGACCACTTGCTGTTGCGCGAGCAGCTCATCGACCAGCATGGCAACGCGGCGTCCGTCTGCCTCGAGGACCACGAGCAACCCATTGGCGATGTCGCGGCTGTCCGGTTCGATGCCAAAGAGGTCATGCAACCTGATGATGGGCAGATAGTCGGTGCGATGCCGGAAAAGTTCCGTCCGGCCCGCGACGCAGCTCAAGTTGTCGCGCGTCGGCTGCACCGTCTCGATGATGGACACCAGCGAGGCTACGTAGATCTCCTTGCCGACTCGCAGGACCTGGCCCTCCAGAATGGCCAGAGTCAACGGCAGCCGGATGCGAATGGTACTGCCCTTGCCCCGAGTGCTGAATATCTGCACATGGCCGCCCAGGTCGTTGATGTTGCGGCGGACCACGTCCATGCCCACGCCGCGCCCCGAGACATCGCTGATGGTGTCCGCGGTAGAGAAGCCGGCTACGAAAATCAAGTTGAAAATGTGCTCATCGGACAGCATGGCGTCCGACTCCACGAGGCCGCGCTCGCGCGCCTTTGCCAAAATGCGATCCTTGTTGAGCCCCGCACCGTCATCTTTGACCTCGATGATGATGCTGCCCCCCTCGTGGAAAGCGTTGAGTTCGAGCGTTCCGGTTTCGCTCTTGCCTGCCGCCGCCCGTTGATCGGGCGGTTCCAATCCATGGTCGAGGGCATTACGCACGAGGTGCACCAGAGGATCGCCGATCTTCTCCAACACGGTCTTGTCGAGTTCCGTGCTTTCGCCGCTGAGCTTGAGTTCGACTTTTTTGCCCAGCTTGCGGGACAGGTCGTGCACCAAGCGCGGAAAGCGATTGAAGGAGAATCCGATGGGCAGCATGCGGATTTGCATCACGCTTTCTTGCAGCTCTCGGGTGTTTCGGGTGAGCTGGGTGAGACTGCGCCTCAAGGATTCGATGTCCTGCGGTTCGCATCGCTCCGCGAAGCGGCTCAGCATCGATTGGGTGATGACGAGTTCGCCAACGAGGTTGATCAGCGCATCCACCTTTTCCGTGGCCACTCGAAGCGAACCGGTCTCGCCGCCCGGCTTGGCTGAATTTTGCGCCGCGACATGCAGATCCGGCTGACCCGCCGACCGTTGTGCCGCGGAGGGCGGCAAATCGGCAGCGGGCTTGTCATTCACCTCGCACCGTTCACCGCCATAGATCGGTTCGTATACGATCTTGGAACTGGCTTCGACCCAATCGAATACTTCCGCGACGCGCGCATGTTCGATGGCCCCATGCAACGACAGTGTCCAGCTCAGGAAACACTGCGTCGGATCGAGGTCGGTCAATGACGGGATGTTTTCTAGGTTAGCCGTTACTTGCAGGGAGCCGAGGTTCGCCAGCTCATCGAAGATGCGCATCGGGTCATTGCACGTCTTGAACAGGCTGGCATCTGGGGAGAATGCGATGCGCCACCCTTCGAGGGCTCCGGGGGCCGTTGCCGGGTGCTCGCTTTCCGGCCGGCCCGGCTGAACCGCACCGGAGGCTTCCACGTCGGGGACTTGCGGGCCGGGCGCTTCCGCGGCCGGTACGGGTTCGAGTTTACCCGGCCCGCCGGACGCGCTTCCGCCCGTAGACGCGGCGCTCGCGGCAGCCGCGGGGGGCGCCTTTTGCGCGAGGATGCGGGTGAGCTCCCCGCTGAGAGCATCGGCTCCCACCATTACGATCGGCTGCTTCGCTTGCGCCGATTGCGTCATTTCGCGAATGACGTCGACGGATTGCAGCAGCACCTGCAACGCGTCTGGCGTAATGCCGCGCGTACCGTTGCGCATTTCGTCGAGCAGGGTTTCCACGGAATGTGTGAATCCCGAAATCTCCATGAAACCGAAAGTTCCCGCTCCGCCTTTGATGGAGTGTGCGGCGCGAAAGATGGTGTTGATGGTTTCGCGATCAGTTCCGTCTTTCAACGTCAACAGGCCCGATTCCATGATGTCGAGCCCCTCAAAGCTTTCTTCGAAGAACAGCTTGAGGATTTCTTCCATTTCCAAGTCGACCGACATGGACTTACAGGACCTTGGCGATGGTGGCGAGCAGCTTATCCGGGTTGAATGGTTTCACCAGCCAACCCGTCGCACCGGCCTGTTTACCCTGCATTTTCTTCTCGGGGCCCGCCTCGGTCGTGAGAACCAGCATCGGCGTAAATTTGTAAGCTACGAGCTGGCGCAGCTCGCGCACCAAAGTGATGCCATCCATGCGCGGCATGTTCACATCGGTCAACACCAGACTGACCGCGTTACTGCGGGCGTATTCCAGGGCGTCGACTCCATCCGCGGCCTCTATGACTTCGTAGCCCGCGTGCTTCAAAGTAAAGCTTACCATTTGCCGCATGGATGCCGAGTCGTCGACTGCCAGAATGGTCGCTGCCATAAATGTTCCTGTATCGCTTATTTTCAATCGCCGTACATTCGGCTTCCAGTCGCGCGTGCCCTACAACGAAGTCCCGCTATTTCAGTCCACGTGCCCTAGTAAACATATCGGCGACCGGCACTTAAGGTTTAGCAAATTGCGAACAAAAAAGTGTGATGGCTGTTGAGGCGGTGAAAACCCACGAGCCGCCAGATCCTCGCCGGGGACCCGGCACTACTCCCCCTCGCTCAAAACTCCTGCCATGCCTCGTCACCGCCCGCGGCGGCCTTCTTAGGAGCAACTGTCGCTTGCGGCGTCGGCGACGCCTTGCTGCGCAATGGGCTTTTGGCTGAACGCCTGTCGCGGACGGGTGCGGCGGCGCTTCGTGCCGGGGCACTGGAAGCAGCAGCAGGGGCAGCTGCCGGCCGTGAACCTCCATTATGGCCATCCAATTGATATCGCGATATCAAGTCCGTCAGGTTCGACGCTTGTTCGGTCAATATGTGCGCAGCGGCCGACGCCTCTTCCACCAACGCGGCGTTCTGCTGCGTGACGCTGTCCATCGACGTCACGGCCTTGTTGACTTGTTCGATCCCCGACGCCTGCTCCATGCTCGACGCGGCTATCTCCGCCATGACGTCCGTGACCTTCTTGACACCGGTGACGATCTCGCTCAGGACCTTGCCCGAATCGTCGACCAGCCGCGCGCCGTCGGACACTTTGGCGACCGAATCCTGGATCAAACCCTTGATCTCTTTGGCGGCGTCGGCGCTCCGGGACGCGAGATTTCGCACCTCCGAAGCGACCACCGCAAACCCGCGGCCCTGCTCGCCCGCGCGGGCCGCTTCAACCGCCGCGTTCAACGCCAGCAAGTTGGTCTGGAAGGCGATGTCGTCGATCACGCGGATGATGTCCGCGATTCGATTGCTGGCGACATTGATTTCGGTCATGGCGGCGACTGCCGAACCGACGACTTTGCCGCCTCGTTCCGCTTGCTCGCGCGCGGCCGCCGCAAGCTGGTTGGCCTGGGCTGCGTTGTCGGCGTTGTTCTTGACCATGGCGGTCATCTGTTCCATCGAGGCCGCCGTTTCCTCGAGACTCGAGGCCTGCTCTTCGGTACGGCGGCTCAAATCCAGATTGCCGCGCGAGATCTCATCCGCCCCGCTGCGCACCTCGGCCGCGGCGTGCGACATCGCCCGAATTACGTCGGACACGCTGACGATGAGGTTATTTATCCCCGCCGCGAGGATTTTGAAAAAACCTTCTTTACCCTCTTCCGATACGCGGATCGTCAGGTCGCCGTCGATGGCCTTGGCGACCGTCATTGCCAGCTCTTGTTCGACCGCGGTCTCCTCGGTCCGGTCGATCCACTGCACCACTGTCCCCACGCGATTGCCTTGGCCATCGACCACGGGGTTGGAGATGAGTCGAAGGGTTGCCTGTCCCAGCTTCAGTTCCTCGATCCGACCAGTGGAGAGGTCGGATGATCCGTCGGCGCGGGCGGAGGGACCCCGGAGGAGAGCATCGAAGGAGCTGCCGATGACGCGTTCGGGGTCGAAACGCGGAACGTGCCCGCCGAATTCAGCCGCCCTCGTTCGGAAAATACTCGCCGCAAAGTCATTCAAGTAGATGATTTCGCCGTTCGTGTCGACCAGCGTTACACCGGCCGAGACCCGATCCAATGCCGTACGGATTCGTGCGTTTTCGATACTCACGGCCTGCTCCGCTTGCCTCCGGACGCGATCGTCCTGCGCACGCGAACTGGCCGCTTCCATGCGCACCTCGAGGTCTCGCTGCATCCGGGCGACGCAGGCAAAAAGGCTGGTCGTGTCGCCCTCGCGTAGTTCGATGTGGCTCGAGAAATCGCCTTGCGCGACCCTTTCGGCGACCTCCGCCACATCGGCGGGCTCGCCGCCAAGCTGGCGTGTCAGCTGCCGAAATATTGCGAAACCAAGGGCGCCGACGATTCCCATCGTCGCCAAAGTCAGCAGAATCCCCATGCGTAGGGCGGAGCGCCGCGTCTGCGATGCCTTCTCGCGCGCAGCGCTCGCGAGATCGGCGCTGTACAGCAGATGCAGATTCAAAGCCTCGCTACCCTTTGCGAGCTGCGGGTCGGCCGCGGTCAGCGTCTCGAGCGCCTCGCCCTTGTGACCGGACGACGAGAGCCCTGTGACTTTTTCCTTGATGGCATCGTAGTCGAGCACAGCGGCGCGGTCCGCTGCGAACATTTCCTTGTCTTTGGCATCTGCAATCAGTTCCTGATAGTGCTCGAGCGCCTCCTCGATTTTTGCGCGGCGCCCCGCCATCTGCTGTTCCGCGAGCGCCATGCCGGCCGCATCCGGCGTGGCCACGTGCTGCCACAGGTTCAAACGCAAGCCGGCAACGTTGGAGCCTAACTTCTCCAGGGTGGGCACGCTTGTTACCGCGTAGTCGCTGCCATGGCTGGCAGATCGGTATACGGTCCGGATACCGAACATCAGCACCAGCGAAATCAGGAGGATACCGGTGAGCGAGACCAGGGGAAGTACTGCTAGCTTTTTAGCGACCGTCATTCACGAGTTCCTCGAACACACTTTGGCGGATGCGGGCACGATTTGACGTAACCTTCATTGGGTTGCGCGCCGACGCGCCGAGGCACATCAGTCTCATGTCATTTAACGACCGCACGACCGGAAACTTGACCGCCGTTTCGATGGCAATCCATTGCGCACGGCGACTGATGCGTGCTTCACGATTTCTCGTTGCGGAATGCGAACCAGATCACTCGCCGCCCGGCGAACCGCATGGTCCGGAGCGACGGCCTTGCAACTTTTTCCGGACAGCGGTGTTTTGCTTCTAAACGAACTCAATCCAGTGCAAACGCTACCCACGGGACCCGACTCGGCAGAATTCATGAAGTTCATGCGTGCCTATCAGGACATGGTTTTCTCGACCGCGGCTCGGCTGACCGCGAACGACTTCCATGCGGAGGATATCGCCCAGGACGTGTTCATTCGTGCCTACGAACACTTCTCGCATTTGCGTACCAGCCCGACGGCGGGCGGATGGCTCAGAACGGTCACCACGAACTTGGCGCTCAATCATTTGACGCGATACCGCAAGCGGTGGCGATTCTTTTCTGAATTCAACGAGGACGCGGACAACGAATCGTCTGTTGTGCCGCACACGGAATGGGCTCTGCAAGATACGCTGTTCGCCGATCTGAGTGCCGAACAGCGGCGGCTGTTGATCGATGACGCATTGCGTCAACTACCCTCCCATCAGCGCGTGGCGCTGGTGCTGTATCACTTCGAAGACCTTTCCTATCAGGAGATCGCCGACAAGCTTCGGATCTCGCTCGCCAAGACTAAAACCGACATACGGCGCGCGCGTGCTGCATTGCTGCCCATTCTCCGATCCAAGGGGTTGGTCCGCGAATGCCTATGAAGCCCAAGTCGTTCATGAATGAACTACTCCTCGACCGGCTACTGCGTGACCTGCCGTTGCGGCGCGCTCCGGCCACACTGGAATTGCGTGTATTCGGGCAATTGGAACGGCGCGCCGCCCGGGTCTGGTGGCGGCGGGGATTCACCGCGTGGCCCATCGTCACGCGCGGCGCGTTTGTGATTCTCTGCAGCGCCATCGTCGTTTGCAGCATTTTCGGCCCATGGGCAACGGCCGGCATCCGGACTTTGCGCGGAGTTGGCGCGCTGGCCACGTCGTGGGTTCATCCCGCAGCCTCCGCCGTCGCATGGGCAAGCGAGTTTTCAGTGTTGCTCGTTCGCGTCATCCCGCCGGCATGGCTGTACGGGGTCGTGGCCGCCGGCGCCTTGCTGTATGCAATGTTGTTCGGTCTGGGGGCAGCCGCATATCGCATGCTTTATCTTCAGCCCTCCATGGCAGGTGATTTCCCATGAATATTGAAACGTTGCGGCGATCGATCGCCTTAATCGTCCTCCTGGGTACAACGACTGTCATGCATGCGCAGAGCGCGGCGCCGGTTGCCGGCACCACCGAGCCCGCCGCATCCAGCGCTCCGGAGGCAGCCGATGACGAGGGACAGCCAAGCGAGGAGCCTGGATCAGGCGACCGCCATGACCGTATCAATCGGCATGCCCGTTTGAAATGGCGCTCAGGCCACGACTGGGGTGGCCGCAGCGACAGCAACGTCGTCAGCATTGGCCACGATTCCAAGTTATCGGCAGCGCAGCAGGCCACATCGGTGGTGTCGATTTTCGGCTCCTCCACCAGCGCGGGCGACGCCGTGAACGTGGTCTCGATTTTCGGGAATACGCGGGTCAGCGGTCCCGTTCACGATTCCGCCGTTGCCGTGTTCGGCAACACTTACGTCGATAGCAAAATCGACGGCAGCGTTGTGGCCGTCATCGGGAGTGTGGATCTTGGGCCCCACGCGGAGGTCGACGGCGATGTGGTAGCGGTTCTGGGTACGGTGCGGCGCGACCCCGCGTCGATCGTTCATGGCGGCGTGCAAGACATCCTGGCCGGAGACTTCGCCGACATGGGATGGCTGCATGCCTGGGTCCAGCATTGTCTTCTTTATGGACGTCCCCTGGCGCTGGTGCCGGGATTGGGCTGGGCCTGGGGTCTGGCGTTGGGTTTTTTGGCATTTTACGCCATGCTCGCCCTTCTATTCCGCGAGGGCATGGAGCGCTGCGTTCAGACATTCGAGGCCCAGCCGGGGCGGACGCTGCTGGCCGCCATCATCGCAATGCTTCTGTCCCCCGTGCTCATAGTCTTGCTGTGTATCACCGTGATCGGCATCGCGGCCGTGCCCTTCGTGGTGGCCGCCATGCTGTTCGCCAGTCTTTTCGGGAAAGCAGTCATGTTGGCGTGGCTGGGTGGCCGAATCACGCGCCGCCCGGCAGCAAGTGTAGCCGGGCACCCTGCATTCGCGGTGATCATCGGCGGCATAGTGGTGCTGGCATGTTACCTGGTGCCCGTCCTCGGATTTCTGGTCTACAAGCTGCTCGGCGTTCTCGGCTTTGGCGCCGTGGTCTACACGCTGATTTTGGCCGCTCAGGCACGTCAGGCCGCCAAGGGGCATCAACTGAATGGAATGAGCGCAGGCTACCGCGGCAATGGCCCCTCGCCTGATAGCGCCGCGACGGCCGCCGCCGCGACGGCCGCGACCGTAACAGGATCGGTGAATGAGGCTCTATCGGCAGGCGCCGCAGCATCGACGAGCGCTCCTGCCGCTGCACCGCCGCCACTTACCGCGGCCATGCCGCGCGCGGGCTTTTGGATACGCATGGCCGCCTTGTTTCTCGATGTGCTGCTGGTCGGCTTCGCGATGAGCGTTTTGAATCACGCCTTGCATCACATGCACCTGCTCGTGCTAGCCACGTATGGCGCGGTAATGTGGAAGCTGCGCGGGTCGACTGTGGGCGGCATCGTTTTCGATCTTCGGGTCGTTCGGCTCGACGGGCGGCCGATCGATTGGGAGACGGTCATCGTTCGCGCGCTGGGTTGCTTCCTGTCATTGGCCGTCGCCGGGCTCGGCTTCATCTGGATCGTCTTCGACGATGCCAAGCAGGCTTGGCATGACAAGATCGCCGGCACGGTGGTGGTACGCGTGCCCAAGGCTGTGCCTCTGGGGTAGGAGGAAGCGGCCGAGAGCGGCTCGCCGCCGGACGCGCTCGAACGCGAGATCTGCCGGCAACAGGTACTGCGTCGCGCGCCCGCCGCCCTACTATTTCGCGCGAAACCTTCCCGTGTAATCGCGCTTCCCAAGGGGCACTCCTTTCCACCGCAGAATGTCGTAGGCCGTGGTCGCGTGGAAGTAAAAGTTGGGTAGCGAAAAAGAGAGCAGGAAATTCTCGGCGGTGAAGTCGATACGACGCTCACCGAAGGCAAAGCGCATATCGCGGCCGACGAACGCCTCGACTTCGGACGGGTCGATCTTTTCCAGCGCGGCCAGCGTCTCGGCAACCCTCGCCCTAAGCGTTGCAAATTCTCCGGGAGACTGCGACGTATCGGGAGAGAAGACGCCCTTGCGCACGCCTTCGATGGCGCCGAGCGAATGCACGGCGGCGGATTTCACCTGAAAGGCGAAGGGCAACATGTCCGGCGCGAGGCGGGCCTGCACGATCTCGTCGTGTGCAATTCCCTTTTCGGTACAAAACGCCTCCGCCTTGTCGAGCAAACCGGCGACAGCTCCGAGAATTTGGCAGTAGGAGGGGACGGTTGCATCGTAGAGCGAAATGGCCATGGTGAGTCCTTGCTGATGGGATCAGGAAAGTCTAGTCGTGGGAAAATGAAAACAAAAGAG